>NZ_PGLR01000040.1 GCF_002803095.1 Pseudomonas sp. ZH-FAD
GGCGCGTGGTCGCGACCGACGCCGTGCTGATGGCTGATGGTGCCGCGATTCTCGGCGATGGTGCGGCTGGCCGCCGCCTTGAGCCGCTGCCAGCGCGCCATGGCGGTGGTGTAGTCGCTGCCCGGGCGGAACACGTAGGTGGTGTAGATGCTCGAACCCTCGCCGTAAACGTGCGACAGGTGGGTGAAGACGTGCACCCGCTCGCCCTCCCCGGTCAGCTCGTCACGCAGGCTGGCCTCGACCTTGTTCAACAGGTTGTCGACGTTGGACCAGTCGGTGGCGGTTTCCAGGGTGTCCACCAGGTAGCCGCGCTCCCACAGACCGTGACGCAGATAGGGGAAGCGAAAGCGGTTGTGCTCCCATTTCTTGCCCAGCAGGGTGCCGGTGAACACCCCGCCAAAACCTTTCAGCAGGCGCCGCGTCTGCTTCAGCGAGGCGGCGTTCTGCACCCGGCTGCCGGTGACGCCGAAGGTCAGCATGCATTTCTCGTCACGGGCGCCACGCAGCGCCAGGTACTTCTCCAGCAGCGCGATCTGTTGCGGGTGGCCGGCCAGGGCCAGTTGGGTGCGGGTTTCGATGGCGTTGGACAGGCGCAGCATGGACAGCGGCACGCGCGCCTGGGCCAGGCTGCGAATGGCGCTCAGCGCCTGTTGCCAGTTGGGCAGGAATACCGCATAGAAGCGCTCCTGTTCGGCCAGGCGGCTGATGCGCACGCGCACCTCGGAGATCACCCCGAAGCGCCCTTCCGAACCCAGCACCAGCTCGCGCAGATCGGGGCCGGCGGCCGACGCCGGGAAGGTGGGAATCTCCAGAGTGCCGGCGAAGGTCTCCAGCTTGCCGCCGGCGAACAGTTGCTCGATGCGCCCGTAGCGCAGCGATTGCTGACCGCTGGAGCGGCTGGCGACCCAGCCGCCGAGTGTCGACAGCTCCCAGGACTGCGGGAAGTGGCCCAGCGTATAGCCGCGCGCGCGCAGCTGGCTTTCCACCTGCGGGCCGTTGGCGCCAGGGCCGAAGGTGGCGATCAGGCTGTCCTCGTCGATATCCAGCAGGCGCGTCATGCGCTCCAGCGACAGGGTCAGCACCGGGCGCTGGCCGGCCTGCGGGTTGATATGGCCGGCCACCGAGGTGCCGCCGCCGTAGGGAATCAGGGTGACGTCATGCTTCTGTGCCCAGGCCAGCAGCTCGCGGATCTGCTCGGCACTCTCCGGGCAGGCGACGCCATCGGGAAACAGGCCGAACTCGCCGGAGCGCATGGCCAGCCAGTCCGGCAGGCTCTGACCGCGGGCATGGCGCACGCGCACCTCGGCATCAACGCAGATCAGCGGGTTGGGGGCCAGACGCGAGGCCGGCACACGCGCCAGCACGTCCTGCAGGCTGGCGTCGGCCAGGCGCTGCCCCGGCCCGATCAGCTCGGCGAGAAAGGCCTCGCCATGGGCAGGCAGTTCCACCTCGGTCGCTTCGTCTCCCCATCCGTTCCAGCGTCGCATCGCATCCCCCATTCCGATCAGCACTTATGGCTGCCTATACTAGCCAGCCGCCGATTTCCGTCACTGTCGAATCGGGACAGGCGCTATCGCCAATCAAGACAGGCATCGCAGAACAAGAAGAATCCATGGAAAACCTCGGCTACACCTCGGTTCCCGCTCTGCTCAAGTACCTGCGCCAGGCCGAACAGCTCGGCCTGGATATCGACCGCGCGCTCGCGGCAGCCGGTATCCAGGCGCAGGACCTGGCCGACAACGGCAAGCGGATTCCCAGCGAGGTGCATGAACGCCTGCTGGCGCATTTGATGGAGGTGTCCGGCGACCCCTTGTTCGGCCTGCACTCGGCGCGTTTCGTCCAGCCCGGCTCGTGGAGCGTGCTCGGCTACATCGCCATGAACTGCGCCACCCTGGGCGAAGCCATGGGCCGCATCGTGCCCTACGAGAAACTGGTGGGCGACATGGGCACCAGTCGCATCGAGGCGGCCGAGGATCACGTGCGGCTGATCTGGAGCTGCCGTCATCAGGCGCCGGACGTGCGCCGGCATATGGTGGAGAACGTGCTCGCCTCCTGGCTGCTGTACGCACGCTGGATCGCCGACTCCGAGCATTCGCCACGT
The DNA here is from genome assembly GCF_002803095.1 of Pseudomonas sp. ZH-FAD. GTDB lineage: Bacteria > Pseudomonadota > Gammaproteobacteria > Pseudomonadales > Pseudomonadaceae > Aquipseudomonas. The sequence continues at coordinate 2,102 of NZ_PGLR01000040.1, forward strand.
GAGGTCTGGTTCGAGCATGCGCAACCGGCAGGCACCGAACTGGCCGAATACCAGGCTCTGTTCGGCTGCCCGGTATTGTTCGAGCAACCCTGCAACGCCCTGCTGGTGCCGCTGGACTACCTCGGCGTGCCGCTGCGCCAGGCCGACGCCAACCTGCTGCGCACGCTGGAGGAACACGCCCTGACCCTGATGGCCGGGCTGGACGACAACGAGCCGCTACCGCGCCGAGTGAAGAATGCCCTGCGCCTGCTGCTCAAGGACGGCCTGCCGCGCAAAGAACGGGTGGCGGAAAAGTTCGACATGACCGTGCGCACCCTGCAGCGCCACCTGCAGCAGGCCGGCACCAGCTATCAGCAGATCCTCGACGAGCTGCGCCAGGAACTGGCCGAGCACTACCTGCTGCGCAGTGACCTGGCGATCCAGGACATCGCCTGCTACCTCGGCTTCACCGAGGCACGCTCCTTCCACCGCAGCTTCAAGGGCTGGACCGGGCAGACGCCGGGCGAATTTCGCGAAAGCCGGCGCCGCGACAATCCACTGGGCTAGCAGGCCGCTGAAAAACGTAGGCGAGGCAGGCAAGACAATACCGATGGCGGCCCCGCAAAAACGACCGAAAAAAGCACTGGGCCCGCACTCGGGTTTACGTGCTGTAAATGAGCATTTTGACTGGGCTCGCACGCTAGGTCGTTTTTAACGCAGTATTGCCAACGCAGGTAGTTTTTCAGTGGCCTGCTTAGCGCGGAGTTCGGAAACGTCGCGCGAGCCAGTCATCGATGCTCAACCAGCGCCCTGCCCCGCTGAAGAACAACGCCACCAGCATCACCAGGTAGGTGGCGGCGAACTCGATGCCGTTGTTCAGCACCACGAACTTGCCGCTGGCGGTCAGCCAGTCGTAATTGCCGTGCTCACGTAGAATCGCCCGCGCCCGCTCGAGCTTCTCCGCCGCCGCCAGCACGCGCTCGTTGGCGAACGGCGCGGACGGGTCGGCAATCGCCTGCCAGCCATAGGGCCAGTGCACGGCGAAGATGGCCACCAGCATGGTGACGATCAGCGGAATGCTGATCCAGCGCACGGCAAAGCCGAACAGCAGCAGAATGGCGCCACCAGCCTCGGTCAGCGCCGCTGCCCAGGCCAGCAGTTCGGGAAACGGCAGGCCCAGGCCCCAGTCCGGGTTGCCGAACCAGGCGGCGGTAGCGTCGATGTCGGCCAGTTTCTGTGTACCGGCCATCCAGAAAACCGGCACCAGATACAGGCGCAGCAACAGCGGGCCGAGAAAATCCAGGCGCCGGGTAGCCTCCAGCGCATCCTGGAAACGATTGAGCAAAGCGATCATGGTGGTCAGTCCTCGGAATACGGAAACCAGATATCGCGCGCCTGCCAGTCATCCAGCAGCGCGCGGGCGTTGGTGAAGTAATGCTGCTCGGCAGCCAGGCCGTGCTCGATGGCCAGCGCCTGTAGCGCCTGCACAGGCGGCTCGCCGGCCTGTAAGCGCAGCGCCAGTTGATAGGCGAACGGCGCCAGCTGCATGAAGCGCACCTGATCCTGGCGATCACGCCAGACCAGCAGGCAGGTCGGCTCGGCCGGTGGCTGCGTGGGGCAGTGATCGGCACCGATCCTCTGCACCGGCCAGCGATAGGCCAACGGCCAGGCCAGTGGCGACCAGCCGTGCTCGGGCAACTGCGCATCGCTGACATCCAGCGCCAGCTCGACCCACTCGTAATGCGCCAGCTCCAGCATGAACGCAGGGTCGTCAGGCTCGGCGCGATAGCCCTGCTGCAGCCAGGCGATGAACTCCTGACTGATCTCGAGAAAGTACGGCGTGCTCGCCCGGTGCTCGGCGAAAAACGCGCGCAGCAACCGCTGCCAGCGCTCAGCCCCGAGAATCCCGCGCAGCACCGGAAAGGCGCCGCCGACGAGGCTGGCGACGTTGTTGAAGAACAGCTCCTCGTAGACCGCCATGCGCTCGGCCGTGATGCCCGGCAGCAAAGACTGCGCCTCAGGCTGGCGAATACGTGCAGCGAAGTCGCGCTGCTGCTGAACGCCGCTCATGTGCCGTACCTGCTCAGCGGTTGCACGGCCTGTTGCAGGCTGCGGATATGCGCCAGCTCGGCATACAGCTCGGCCAGCGGCGGGAAGTTGAAGTCGCGCTCCAGTAGCGTCGGGCGCACGCCATGCTGCGCGTAAGCGCTGCTCAGCAGCGCCCACACTGGGTCGATCACCGGCGCACCGTGGGTGTCGATCTTCAGTTCTGCCGCCTGGTCGTAATGACCGGCGACGTGCAGATAGGCGATGCGCTCACTGGGCATCGCGGCAATGTAGGCTTCGGCATCGAAACCGAAGTTCAGGCTGTTGACGTAGACGTTGTTGACGTCGAGCAGCAGCTGGCAGTCGGCATGTTCCAGCACGGCGCGAACGAAATCCGCCTCATCCAGCTCGCCAGGCAGGCGCGCGTAGGCCGAGACGTTCTCGATGATCAGCGGCCGCTCCAGCACATCCTGCACGATGCGCACGCGCTCGGCGATGCGCAGTACCGATTCCTCGGAAAACGGCAGCGGCATCAGGTCATACAGCTGGCCGTCGTCGGCACAGGCCGACAGATGCTCGCTGTAGGCCAGCACGCCATGCGCGTCGAGAAAGCCCTTGATGGCGTGCAGTAACTCCAGGTTCAGCGGCGCGAAGCCGCCGAGGTTGAGGGACAGACCATGGCACAGCAGCGGCCGGCGTTCGCTCAGGGCGCGCAACTGCTTGCCCAGGCGGCCACCGACACCGATCCAGTTCTCCGGCGCCACTTCGAGAAAGTCGGCGCCGCTGGCATGATCGCCGATCAGCTCGGCGAGCAGCCCGCGACGCAGGCCGAGACCGGCGCCGGTGAGGTGTGCGAGTCGCATGATCCGTCCTCCCCTTCGCCTTTACTCGCTCTTCTCGCCGCCGCACTTGCCTTCGCCGCATTTACCCTCGGCGTCGGCCTTCTTCTCGGCGCCACACTTGCCCTCGCCGCACTTGCCTTCCTTGTCGGCTTTCATCTCGCCACCGCATTTACCTTCGCCACAGGAACCTTCCTGCGCCTTCTCGGCAGCGGCCAGGCTGTAGCCGCTGGCCAGCTCCTGCGCAGCAAAGGGGTTGCTGGCGGCATGGGCAGTGAAGACCACGGAAGTCAGCAGTGCGGCGCCCAGGGTGGCAGTCAGGGTATTGAGTTGTTTCATGGCATCTCTCCATCGGTTTCGAATGCGGGGCCAGGTTGGCGCCCTCGCAGCAATTGACGAGGTAGGGATGCGGGCGTTACAGCGGGCGAAAAAAGTTTTCGTAGCCCGGATGAAATCCGGGGGGCGCTTTGCCCGCTACCAGTCGCGGCTACGACTGCATGGATGCAGGAGGTAGAGCGAAGCAGGATGCCAGAGCCGAAAGCCCCTCCCGCAGGCACAGGAAAATCCACCGCACCGTGGGAGGCGCTTCAGCGATGATGCTTTCGATAGCCAGTAGCCCGAACGGCCATCGCAAGCGGTGGATGAAAAAGCATCATCCACGCGCGCTGCAGCGTTATGTCTACCGTTGATTTCGACACAGTCTCTCGCGTGCCTTGCACCTTTCCAGTGCCTTTGTGTATACCTATCCAGTAGTAATGAAAGCGTGAAATGTGGAGGTCAAGCGAATACGCGCTGGCGCATGCTTCACGCTCTAAGCCATTGAAAGCTTTAAATTTCTCTGAGTTTAAAGCTGCCATTTTTCGGAGTTATACCGCCTTCCATGCTATTGGATTAGTACGGAAGACTATCTAATCACTGTTATATGCCTATATGAAAAATATCATCACCGTCATAACAGCGCTAATTTTCGTGATCACATCATTTGTACTAGGCGCTCGCTATGGCGCAGAAGCATTCATCCAGGCCGATGCAAAATTCAACGCGTCACTCATAACTGCAAAACTTCTGGACCTTGAAAATAACAATACAGAACGACTTAAAAAATCTTTAGAGTTTGATCGCGATGTATTTCTCATCCGCCATGGCGAGGGAGAGGGAAGTTTTTTAAAGTTTTTATGGCCAGAACTAAATATGGGTGAGAATAAAGAGCTTGGGCTAAGAGCCCTGAATCGTGCAGCCACTTATAGAAAAGCCCATCCGACGCAATGGTCAAATCCAGAAATGCTAGAATCTTTCGAGCCGCAAATTCGGTCAGGAATTATCGAGCAAGGAAGGATTTTAGAAGAAACCACTCAAAAATATGCGCAATAGGCATATAACAATAGGTTCAAATCGTTCGCTTCGCTCACTGGGACGGGCTAAAGCCAGCCCCTTAACCAAACGTTAGGCTTTAAACAAAAAGGACTAAACCATGCCACTGACGCTAAGCGCAGCTCGCATGCTAAGGAATGGAGGCATAGATGCTTGTGCTGCGTTAAATTCCGCACTTATCGATGCCCTTACTGAACTTCCAGCCGACTGCCATAAAGAGGCAAAACTCTCTATCGGCCGTGCCATGGCCGCAGTTCTGGATGAAACAGTCAATAAAGCAGTAGCAGCCTTTCCTGAGCTAGAGCCTGACGAAAAGACATGGCTTGAGATTGTTAAATCACAAGCTAGAAAAAGAGCAACAGAATGAAAAGTTATTTTCCAGGCTGTGTGCAAAGCCTAACAATTGGTTCAAATCGTTCGCTTCGCTCACTGGGACAGGCTAAAGCCCGCCCTTTAACCAAACGTTAGAAACCAAAGATGGACAAGCGTCAGTCCTTAAAACGCAAGAAATGACAGTGACAGTCAACGTAGAAGATGGTGAGTCAATTGAGGTTGCACTACGCAAGTTCAAGAAAAAGGTAAAGCACGAGACAGATCGGCGCTGGTACAAGCGAAGGTTTGGCTATTACGAAAAACCATCCATATTGAAGCGCAAGGCAAAAAAATGAAAGAGCTTTCAATACAGTCAGGTGGTAATTTGTGGTTGAAAATTAGCCTTAAAGAGCAATTTTCTAAAAGTGGCAACTCAGCCGCCGGGCGCTAACTGTGCAATTGTTTTCTAACAATTGGTTCAAGTCGTTCGCTTCGCTCACTGCGGGACCGGCTAAAGCCGGCCCCTTAACCAAACGTTATGCACCTTCGGAGTAATACCGTGAAAATCCTGAAGGAACAGACCATCTGCGAATGGAAGAATGTTGCCCCTCAAAAACCAGAGAGCGGCTCAAAACTTGGAATCGCTCTAAGCACCTTGGGACAGCTTCCAATTAACGGGCTGAGGTATAAACCAGAGAGTGGCACTAATGGCTGGTACATATGGTGCGGCACCGAGATATCGGACGCTGACGATTTCTTTTCTCCGTTGCATATAGAACACATCGACAGCTATCTTCCAGAGGTGACCGGGTATCTTGATTTACCTGCCGGTTACCGCTTTCAGATTGACGGCAATAATTTCGAAGACGTATGGTTTGATCCCGAGTTACTCAATGCATAACAGCTGGTTCAAATCGCTCGCTCCGCTCGCTGGGACGGACTAAAGCCCGCCCCTTAACCAAACGTTAGGTAACCACATGCAGCATCAGTACCAGTTGCACTACACGCCAAAAATTCTGAGAGCGGCTGCTGTGACATTTTTCAAGCAGCTAATAGGCCCAACATTCCCACTTTTGCTTATTACTCTAGCGTCTTACGCTCTTTGGCAGTTTACGATTGGCAACAGGTCTTGGCTCATAGGGGCAACGGCAGGAGCGATATTGGTTGTAGTATCAATAATACTCTCACTATTCATCGGGCACTTAAAACATGCCTCTAAAACTGCAACAGAGTTGGAGAAAAGCCCAACCACACTAACAATTGCAGAAGCTGACATTTGTTTCAAATCTGCATTGGGAACAGCTGAAATACCGTGGTCTAACGTAGCAGCACTTCATCATAAAAAAGACTTTCTGTTTCTAAAGTTTAAGAGAGGGAGCTATATATCAATCCCCACCAGCTCTCTCGACGATGCGGGTATTAGCTTTATCAAAAGCACAGTCATTAAAAATGGCGGAAAGGTCACCTAACTAGTGGTTCAAGTCGTTCGCTTCGCTCACTCGGGACGGGCTAAAGCCCGCCCCTTAACCAAACGTTAGGCCTTTATGAGACAGATCGCTGTCAGCAATAAAAAATTAAGAGGTATACCTCGTCGCCTCCGGTCTCTGGAGAAATGGGCATCACGCTTTGAAGGATTCTCACGCCATCAATCGGCACCAAAAGAAAAGTATTTCAATTGGAAAATTCCAGTCCACTCAGCACTTGTGGAAGGCAACCAAACAACCATTGAAATCCAAGCATTTTGCGTTATGCAACTTTTGAGGGCAGCGAAATATTTAGCTGACGCAGCCCCTGACAATCCAAAAGGTTATTATCGGGTAGCCTGCTTGCTTACATGGCCTTGGTTACACCGGAGCGAAGTAACCATTTTCTACAGCCAGGATTACTACAAAGGTTTTCTTGGGGAACAGAACTCACTCGCACCAGAGCGTATATCTGAAAAGCTAGGGTTGCTGCTACCACAAAGCTTTATCGAACATGGCCACGACGTTACACAACCGGATGACGAGACAACTGTTCAATGGTGGTGCCTTGGCCAACAGGCCTAACAACAGGTTCAAACCGTTCGCTTCGCTCACTGGGACGGGCTAAAGCCCGCCCCTTAACCAAACGTTAGATTTCAATGAAAATGGAGTCACGGGTGAAAAATGTACAAATATTTATAGTGATAGCCTTTGCTTTTTTTATAAATGGCTGCGCATCTCAGTACACCCCACCAACCTCTGGCTCGCAAGCAAAGGTAACATATATTTCCGAAGCAAATAACAATGCTTTGCAGGTATTTTATTTCAACTCGTACGAATGCAATAACCCCGAAATGATAAAATCTTTTAAACGATCTGAGACTAGGCAGCAGCACACGATATACGTTCGGGCCGGTAAGAAATTTATAAATACATTTCGTCTTCTTCAAACCTCCACTTCGCATTTAACGTGGTATTACTCTACAATCGAATTCACCCCCAAGAAAATGAAGAATACTTGATAACCCTACACGGTGAAACTTATGTCAAATCTAGCATTAAAAAACTTAAGGATAATAAATATAAGTTGATTGCAAACTTGACCAGGCCTGAGAGGAGTTGCACATGGTGAGTATTGACCTGTAAAAAAACCCAACAAATTGCTCAAAACTCCGGCAAGCCGGCTGGACCTTCGTTGTGCAGCGTTAGAAAACAAACATGGACAGGCGTCAGTCCTTAAAACACAAGACATGACAGTAACAATCAGCGTAGAAGATGGTGAATCAATTGAGGTTGCATTACGCAAGCTCAAGAAAAAGGTAAAGCACGAGACCGATCGGCGCTGGCACAAGCGAAGATTTGGTTATTACGAAAAACCATCAATATTGAAGCGCAAGGCAAAAAAGATGAAAGCGCTTTCAATACAGTCAGGTGGTAGTTTGTGGTTGAAAATTGGCCTTAAGGAACAATTTTCTAAAAGCGGTAAATTAGCTGCAGGGCGCTAGCAAGTGGCCCGGAAAGCCACCGCAAACGGTGGATGAAAAAAGCGTCGGCTACGCGCCCCGATCCACCCTACGCAGTGCCCACCTGGGTGGGCGACGCCATAGCTTTCAACAAAACGCGGCACCCGGAATAAACATCCCAAAACCCAACAACGCCCTCGCTCACCCCTGATTACGCCGGTCCTGCGCCAGGCGCTCGGCCAGGGCGTCGAGTTCGGGCAATTCGTCCTCCGGCATCTGCCGGACCACCGCCTGGGTCAGTTTCATCTGGCGGATGAAGCGCCGGCAGTTGCCGCACATGGCCAGGTGCGCGCGTACGGCCAGGCGCTGGCGCAGGGTCAGTTGGCCGTCGAGATAATCGCTGGAATGAGCGACCAGTTCCTTGCAGGTCAGCATTGGCCTGTCTCCTCGAAATGTTCCAGGGTGGCGAAGACTTTCAGGCGTGCCCGGTGCAGCAGCACACGGGCATTGGAGAGGGAGATGTCGAGAAGATTACAGATCGCCTCCAGCTCCAGGCCCTGTCGCTCGCGTAGCACCAGCACGCTGGCCTGCAACTCGGACAGGCTGGCCAGGGTGTGTTCCAGGCACTGGCGCAATTCGTCCTCGGTGAGCAGGGCTTCGGGGCTGTCCTGATGCCAGGCATGTGGCGCCAGCAGCCAGTGGCCGTCATCGGCGAAACGCTCGTCGCCGACCGTGCCGTGCGGCGCGGCCAGGTCGTCGAGCAGCACCTCGCGGCGGTTGTGCTTGAGACGGGTCTTGGCGGTGTTGGCGGTGATGGTCAGCAGCCAGGTCTTGAGACTGGAGCGCCCCTGAAAGCCACCTAAGCTGCGCACCACGGCGAGCCAGGCATCCTGCACCACCTCATCAGCGTGACGACTGCCGACGATGGCGTAGGCCACCGCGCGCATCGCCCCCTGGTAGCGAGCTACCAGCTCGCGATAGGCCGTCTGCTCACCGGCGAGCAGACGATCCAACAGTTCGGTATCGGACATAGAACTCCCATGGGTAGGGCCTTGCGCGCACGAGCAAACCCTGCACGAACCTGTTCACGATCTGCTGCGCGTCGGCCATGCTGCGTTGAAACCAACCTCAAAATGCTCATTTACAGCTCGTAAACTGCGCTTTTTCGGCTGTTTTCGCCTTGCCTGGCTCTAGCTCGCTAGATCGAGAAACAGGTTCTACGCGCGTCAGGCATTCCTACAGAGAGTTCAACGCTTGCGCAAAATTACACTGCCGATCGAATAACCGGCACCAAAGGAGCTTAGAACACCCAGGCTGCCCGCCGGCAGGTCGTCCTGATTCTTGTGCAGGGCGATCACCGAGCCGGCCGAGCTGGTGTTGGCGTAGGTGTCGAGAATCACCGGTGCCTCGTGCGGCTCGGCATCGCGGCCCAGCAGTTTGCGCGCGATCAGCAGGTTCATGTTGAGGTTGGCCTGGTGCAGCCAGAAGCGCTTGACGTCGCTGACGTTGAGCTGGTGCTCGGCCAGGTGCGCGGCGATCAGCTCGGCGACCATCGGGCAGACGTCCTTGAACACCTTGCGGCCTTCCTGCACGAACAGCTTGTCGCGCGCGCCGATGCCCTCTTCCGCGGCGCGATTGAGGAAGCCGAAGTTGTTGCGGATGTTGTTGGAGAACTGGGTCAGCAGCTTGGTGCCGACCACGTCGAACTGGTGCTTGGAGGTAGCCAGGTCGGCACGTTCGATGATCACCGCAGTGGCGGCGTCGCCGAAGATGAAGTGGCTGTCACGGTCACGGAAGTTGAGGTGGCCGGTGCAGATTTCCGGGTTGACCATGAGGATCGCGCGGGCCTGGCCGGTCTGGATCGAGGTGGTTGCAGCCTGAATGCCGAAGGTGGCCGAGGAGCAGGCCACGTTCATGTCATAGCCCCAGCCCTGGATGCCCAGCGCGGCCTGCACTTCGATGGCCACCGCCGGATAGGCGCGCTGCAAATTCGAGCAGGCGACGATCACCCCATCGATGTCGGCGACGGTCTTGCCGGCGCGCTGCAGCGCCTCCTTGGCCGCGCCCACGGCCATTTCGCAGAGGATGCCCCACTCTTCGTTGGAACGCTCAGGGATACGCGGCACCATGCGCAGCGGATCGAGAATGCCTTCCTTGTCGATGACGAAGCGGCTCTTGATGCCCGACGCCTTCTCGATGAAGCCCGTGCTGGATTCGCTCAGCGCCTCGACCTCACCGCGGGCGATGGCCTCGGCGTTGTCGGCGTTGAACTGCTGCACATAAGCATTGAAGGATGCCACCAGCTCGTCGTTGGAAATGCTGTTGGCCGGGGTATAGAGGCCGGTACCACTGATGACGACGTTATGCACGCTCATTCCTCTTCTCGGCCGCTGGCGGCCTCAGGCAGTAGGCCGGCGACAATGGCGCAGGCCGAAAATCGGGAGACTTGGGCCAAGCTCTTGCGACGGTTGGCTCCGGGCCACTGAGTGTGCCACAGGACGAGGAGGTTCGTCCTCAGCCCTTGAGAGTGTCTAGATGGACAGAACATGACCCAATATAGCCGTTTGGTCTAAAGTCTTATCTCGATCCGCGCACCTGGAGCTTGCATGAACCTCTCCCTGCTCAGCCGCTACGCATTCTTCGCCTTCTGCGTGCTGTTCACCCTGGCCAGCCTACCCTTCCTTGGCCATGAATGGCTGTGGCCGTTCACCCTGCTCAGCGGCGTGCTCAGCCTGATCGGCATCGGCGATCTGCTACAGACGCGCCATGCGGTGCGGCGCAACTATCCGGTCCTCGGCAACATTCGTTATCTGGTCGAAGGCATTCGCCCGGAAATCCGTCAGTACCTGCTCGAAGGTGACGCCGAACAACTGCCTTTCTCCCGCGCCCAGCGCTCGCTGGTGTATTCCCGCGCCAAGAACGAAGGCGCCGACAAACCTTTCGGCACCTTGAGCGATGTGTACCAGAACGGCTTCGAGTTCATCAGCCACTCGATGCGCCCGGCGCCGCTGACCGACCCTTGCAGCTTTCGCGTGGAGATTGGCGGGCCGCAGTGCAGCCAGCCGTACTCGGCTTCGCTGTTCAACATCTCGGCAATGAGCTTCGGTTCGCTCAGCGCCAACGCCATTCGCGCGCTCAACGAAGGGGCGAAACTCGGCGAGTTCTACCACGACACCGGCGAAGGCAGCATCAGCCCTTACCACCGCGAGCACGGCGGCGATCTGGTCTGGGAACTGGGCAGCGGCTATTTCGGCTGCCGCGCCTCGGACGGTCGCTTCGACCCCGAGCGTTTCGCCGCCCAGGCCGCCAGCCCGCAGGTGAAGATGATCGAGATCAAGCTCAGCCAGGGCGCCAAACCGGGCCATGGCGGCATCCTGCCCAAGCACAAGGTCACTGAGGAAATCGCCAACACCCGCGGCGTACCGATGGGTGAGGACTGCATCTCGCCCTCGCGTCATAGCGCCTTCTCCACGCCGACCGAGCTGCTGCAGTTCATCGCCCAGCTACGCGAGCTGTCCGGCGGCAAGCCGGTCGGTTTCAAATTCTGCCTGGGCCATCCCTGGGAGTTCATGGGCATCGTCAAGGCGATGCTGGAGACCGGCATCCTGCCCGACTTCATCGTCGTCGACGGCAAGGAAGGCGGCACCGGTGCGGCGCCGCTGGAGTTCACCGATCACCTGGGCGTGCCGCTGCGCGAAGGGCTGCTGTTCGTGCATAACACCCTGGTCGGCAGCAACCTGCGCGACAAGATCAAGCTCGGTGCCAGCGGCAAGATCGTCAGCGCTTTCGATATCGCCCGCGTGCTGGCCATCGGCGCCGACTGGGCCAACTCGGCGCGCGGCTTCATGTTCGCCATCGGCTGCATCCAGAGCCAAAGCTGCCACACCAACAAGTGCCCTACCGGCGTGGCTACGCAAGACCCACTGCGCCAGCGCGCCCTGGTGGTGGAGGACAAAGCCCAGCGCGTCTACAACTTCCACCGCAACACGCTCAAGGCGCTGGCCGAAATGCTCGCTGCTGCAGGCCTCGACCACCCGGCGCAGATCGATGCCAAGCACCTGGTGCAGCGCATGTCGGCTACCGAGATCAAGTTGTTCGCTCAGCAGCACGTGTTTCTCGCGCCGGGCGAGTTGCTCAGCGGCCAGATCGCAGGGGAGTTCTACGAACGCATGTGGCGCATGGCGCGCGCCGACAGTTTCGAGCCGGCACCGGCCTGAGCGGCCGTCGCCCAGTCTGCTACGGCCAAGCTCGGCGCGGCATCGCTTAACGTCATGAACCGGTGACCGCATGCGCCTTTCGCTTTGCGCCCTGCTGTTTCTACTGTGCCTCGCAGCCTGGGGCGAGGAGCAGCGCCCGCTGCGTTTCTCGGTGTCCGAGAGCTGGGCCATGCCGATGATAAAGATCGTCGATGGCCAGGCTACGGGCGGGATTCTCTACGATCTGCAAATGCGCCTGGCACAGAAGGTCGGCCGCCGTGCAGAGATGCTGGTGCTACCGCGCCTGCGCGTTCAACGTTTGCTGGTCAGCGGCGGAATCGACGTGCGCTGCTACGTCAATCCAGACTGGCTCGTCGAATCCCATCATCAGTACATCTGGAGCCTGCCCTTCATGGTGCAGCACGACCTGATCGTCGCGCGCAACGCCGACCCTGACTTCAAGCTGGAGCAGTTGCGGGATGAGCGCCTGGGTACGGTGCTGGGCTTCAGCTATCCAAACCTGGAGCCGCTGCTGGCCAGTGGTGCAGTACACCGCGAAGACGCTCGCACCCAGGAGCTGGCACTGGAGAAACTCGAGGCCGGCCGCTACCGCTATGCCATCAGCAATCACCTGGCGCTGGCCTGGTTCAATCGCGACCGGCCAGCCGACCAACGCCTGCATGCGCTCGGTGAAATCAGCGCCGACCTGATCGCCTGCATCGTCCGGGACGAGCCGGATGTACCGACCCAGGCGCTGCTGCGTGCACTGGTGCAGATGAGACAGGATGGCGAGTTCGACGCCATTCTCTCGCGCTATCGCTGAAGCGCTCGGCGAGCGCGACTAGTCGCTCAGATATCGCAACACCTGCTGGACTCGTTGCAGCAGCGAACCGCTCAAGCAGACGAATTCCCAGCCACGTCGCTGCAGCTCCTGCTCGTACCACTGGTTCTGCCGGCGGCGAAAGGTCTCATCCTGACGGGTGCCGTCCTGCACGAAGGGGAAGTCATCGGCGCACAGGAACAGGTGGTGATAGTGCCGCTCGGCCAACTGCTCCAGCTCGGCCTCGGCGCGGCCGAACAGCTCGCGGCAATAGAACAGCGTGGTCAGCGGCGTGGTGTCGCACACCAGATAACGCTGGCACTGCCCAGCCAGGCTCTGCTCGCGGGCAACCTGGGTGCGGCCGATACGCAGCAGATCGTCATAGGCAAGCACGCCGCCCTGCTCTTCCCACAGTTCACGGCCGTATTCTGCGGCGTGACGCGTACCCAGCGCCTCGGCCAGCGCCAGGGCGAGGCTGCTCTTGCCGGTGGACTCGCCGCCGAGCAAGGCGATGCGTTCGACGAAATCGCCATACACCTGCGGCGCCAGGTAGTGGCGCAAGCCATGGATATCGGCGCGCAGACGCGTACCGGACACTGGTACCTGAATGCGTGCGTGGTCGATCTCGACGTGCTGCACCGGCCGGCCGAAACACCGGCTCAAATGCGTGGCAAAACCATCGCCGTAGGCCTCGCTGGTAAAGACCGCGTCGACCGGGTGGCCGAGCACTGCCAGGCAGAAATCGGCGACGAACTGGCGCTGTACAGCATCGGGATCGGATTCGTGGGGAAGCTCTGGCAGCGCCAGCCCGCGTGCACGCTGCAGGGCAACCCACTCGGGCGTGACCACCCAACTGCGCAGTTCAGGAAAGCGTACCTGCAACCAGTTCGCACGGCGCTCGGGCTCGCAGCCGGCAAACTCCGGGTAGGCCCAGCTGAGCAGCACCAGTTGCTCGCACTGCTGTTGCGCCTGGCGAATCAGCCATTCATGCCCCAGGTGCAGCGGCGCGAACTTGCCGACTACCAGCCCATTGGCGAATCGCTTGCTCATCTCAGACCGTCTGCGCGTTCAGTTCACGGCGCCAGCGGTACAGGCCGTACCAGGCATTGCACCAGAACAGCAGGTAGATGAACGCCGTCAGATACAACTCGCGCGAGGCGAATAACGGCACCGCCAGCGTGTTCACCAGCAGCCAGCCGTACCAGGTTTCCAACTTGCGGCGCATCAGCAGCAATTGCGCCAGCACGCTCAAGGTCAGCACCAGGGAATCGATGAAAGGTGCGTAGGCGTCGGTGAAATGATGCAGCAAGGCGCCGTATGCGCCTGCCACGACCAGCGCGAGCAGCAGCGCCAAGCCCACTCCGGCCGTGCTGGCACGGCTGATCGGCAACGCCTCGCCCTGGCGACCGCGTAGCCAGCTCCACCAACCCAGCAGGCTGGTGGCGATGAAGAAAATCTGCAGGGTGACATCGGCATACAGCTGCACGCTGAAGAACAGCCAGCCGAACAGCACGCAGCCAACCAGGCCGACGGCCCAGGTGTGCACCGAATTGCGCGCCGCCAGCACGACCGAAACCAGATAGAAAAGGTTGGCGAAGATCTCCAGCGACGACGGCATGCACGCATCCTTATGAACATGGAATCCGCCGCGCAGCCTACCATGTGACGCAGGCCACAGCCGTGCATGCGTCACCTGACAACGGGGCCGATCCATGCTCTGATAAGCCTCCCCTCGCTCTCCAAAGGACTGGACCGCCTCATGCCTCTGCTCGCCCTGCTGGTCATCGCCTGCCAAGTCACCTGCGGCCTCCACGTGGTTCGCAGTGGCCAGGAACGCTACTGGCTGTACCTGATCATCGCCCTGCCCGGCCTCGGCTGCCTGATCTACTTCCTCGGCATCATGCTGCCGGATCTGCTCGGCAGCCGACGCGGCCGGCAGACACTCAACCGCCTGCACGACAGCATCGACCCCGAGCGCCACCTGCGCGCCCTGCGCGACGAACTGGAGATTCGCGACACCCGTGATACCCGCGTCAACCTGGCCGATGAACTGCTGCGCATGGGGCAGGCCGAAGAAGCGGCCCAGCACTATCAGACAGCCCTGCGCGGCATCCACAGCGACGCCCCGGATATCCTCCTCGGCCTGGCCAGGGCACGTTTCGCCCTGGGCGACTTCGCCGGCTGTCAGGCGAGCCTCGATCAACTGATCGCCCACAACGCCGACTTCCGTTCCACCGACGGCCACCTACTGTATGCCCGCGCGCTGGAAGGCCAGGGCAACGACCTCAAGGCCGAAGAGGAATACCGCGCCCTCGGCAGCTACTGCGCCAGCCCCGAGGCGAACTACCGCTATGCCCTGCTGCTGCGCCGACTGGGGCGCCAGCGCGAGGCCATCGAACTGCTGCAACAGATCCAGACCCACGCCCGCCGCTCTGCGCGGCACTACCGCACCCTGCACAAGGAGTGGCTGGACCTGAGCCAGAAGGCGCTGCTCGAGCTGCAGCGCGGCTGAGCTTCAAGCACTATTATTTGCGTGCATCGTTCACAAAACAGAGACGTAGCACGCCACTGCGCAAGACTTTGCGCATAGGTCATTGGTTAGCATCGGACGCTGAAGAAGACACCTGCCGGCAGCCGCCGGCCGCAGCATGGATGCCACAGGATGAGCGGCTACGTCCCCAACAATCGCAACGAACGCCCCGCACCAACTCCGGAGCCCTATAACGGCGATTTCCACCGCCAGACTCCCAGACCATTGGAAGGCGGCAGTACGCAGACCTCCAGTTGCCTGGTCGGGCTGCGTTTCGTCTGGGACAACGGCGAATGCCTTGGCGCCAACCTGCCCTACAGCCTCACCCCGGCCGGCGGCAACCCCGTGCGCGGCAGCCTGGACGCCCGAAGCAGTCTGATTCAGACCATCCAAGGCAGAGAATACGAGGCGCAACTACTCGCCGATACCGATGTGGACAGCGACATCAGTAGAGCGCGCGCCGAACTGCAGACGGTACTAGATGAAATTCTCGCCGCCGAACGCGCAGAAGCAGCTCGGTTGCAGGCCATTCAGGATCAGCGCAGCGCCCTCTCCAACTACGTGCATCGCCGACTCGCAGTGGGTAAAGGGTTCTTCCTCGGCGCCTGGGGCCTGCTCAAGACCGCCAAGGAATTCTCCGACCTGGTCAATCCTTTCACCGCCTTCTCCAATGCCCTGCGCAGTGCCTGGCAAGCGCGCGCCAGCGAGGGAGAAACCTGGCTGGCCGCATACAACCGTCACTTCAGCGCTGAACAGCATCGAGAGCTGGTGGAGGCGCTGGGCTTCGACCCGAGCAACATCACCCGCGAGCAACTGGCCGAGGCCTACGAACTGGCCTGTTTCATCTACGAAGACGGCCCCAGCAAAGCCATGCTCGGCCGCTTCGCCGTCGACTACGCCAAGGCGCAGAACGTCGAGGAGGTCGCCGAGTTCAGCGGCGGCGCACTGTTCGAAATCGTACTGGCAGCCCTGCTGATCGTCTTCACCGGCGGCGTCGGCCTGGCCGCGCGCGGTGCGGCATCGGTAAACTATCTGGACAAGCTTGCACGTCTGGGCAACGCCCTGAAGCGCCTGAGCGCGGCCTTGAAACGCGCAAGGATCAGGCGCGGTGGCAGAACGAGAGGGAGCGGGACTGGGGCGCGGACGGTTGAGGTGGAACGCCCGAAAGCAGTTGAGCCAAGTAGTGTTCAACGACCGATCAAAGAGCCGGGCACACTGTCCGGCTCCAGGACTCAGATTCCCAAGAAGGCAGATGAGGCAACCAGGCGATCCTTGCTGCTAGAAAACGACGCAGCAGACATACTGGTAAAGAACGGGCTGGATGTAGAACAGAACCCCAAGGTCCCAGGTACAACGAGAAATCCCGACCTGCTCATCCTAAGAGGAGAAATAGATGGCAAAAACCTCAACAACGAGGTTGCCGACGTTTTCTCTCCAGGGGCGAAAACCTCTGCTCGAAACATACGCAAGACGATTGACGAAAAAGTGAATGTAAAGCAACAGGCAGACACCATCGTCATCAACCTGAACGGCAGCGAAAGAAGCGCAAAAGAACTTGCCGACGCGTTAAAAGCCGAGCCTGTACCAAACCTAAAAAACCTGATCGTGGTCCAAGATCAGTCCATCTCCTTGCTATTCACAGGCCAATGACATGTCGATCGACTACCAGTTCTATCTAGCCCCCCTACCGTATACGTCCGTCATGACATCGATTGATTTCAGGACACTTGAAGATAGGGAACATGTCGTTCAGGGCGAGATAGGCAACAGCGGCCTGACGGCATGCCTGGTGAAAAACCCAGCGCCCGATGAGTTCAGCAGGGAGGAATTGCAGTTCAGCCCCACCTGCCAGCTCATTCTGTCTCCCGACCTAGGCAACTACGAGCAAAGCATGAGCGCTCTGATAGCGACCATCAACCAGTTGGTGCCCGTGGCCAAAGCCTCGGCGCTGTACATGAACAACGAGTTGCTGCTACTCGACAAGCTGGACAACCAGACCACTCTATACACATCGGATAAGGACTGGTGGGACGAGCACATTGAAAACATCAGGTTCCCGCACAGTCAACGCTGAGCCCCCTGATAGGGACATGGCGCTGATCTCCTGGAGAATCGACGGCACCACCCCAGTGCCAGGGACCCACTCAGGCGGACTGGCAAGCGCTGATGTCGACACGCTCGCCTGTCTGGAGACAGCCAACGGCGAACAGCCTCACTCCCTCAAGACGCCCACACTGCACAATGAGCCGTTCGATCAATCTTTTCATCAAAAGAACAGTCCCCGAACGCGAGATCGTCACGCGGCTCAACCGAGAAATCCCCGATGGGATCGAGTCGCTCGAATATCCCAAGGAGCGCGCAGCTGTCTTTCTTCAGTACGCCGACCACGAGGCCGAATTCCAGCAAAGCCTGGGACTCTCCTGGGCGTCGGATGAGCTGAGCCTTGACGACGTACAACTGGCCATCCATCTGGCCAATGCACTGTCCACAGACGTCTTGCTGGAACCTAAGTATCTGGCTCTGCCTGATGGCTACACCTGGTGTCTCGCGACGATGAACAACCAACTGTATGCAGTCGACACCACTGATGTAGAAGATGGGATCGCTCTAAGACCACATACCCAGAAAATTCTGCTCACCATTTGAAAGCTGCCACCCTCACTGCTCGAGCCGCAATCATTCAATCATGACAACCTTCGAAAAAGAACTATCAATAACACTTCTCGAACGGTATAGCAGTGAATCACAGGACATGGACAGGCATTTAGACAACATTGGATTTCCAGACACTCCAGAGAATAACGAAGCACTGATAAAACATCTTCTCAACGTTGGAAACAAAGTCACCCCTGAACAGCGCACCTAGGTACCAAGCACGATAACGGGCTCTGAGGGAACCTTGAAAGTAGAAAGCACATGGAAAATACTCGACGACCAACGGGCCTATCTCACGACCTTGAAGCTCATCCCAACCTCTCCATGACAAAACCGATGACAACCACCGAGCACGCCTTGGAAAAAGAGATTATCGAGCTCAGCGACTACGACACAGCGGCAGAAGCACTGCGCCAACTGAAACACCTGAACAAAGCCGTAGCAGAGCACTTGGCAGTAGACATTCTGCGCAGCAACAAGGGTGACGAATATTTCCAGGCATCGGCTTTCGAGACGCTTTACTCAGTCAATCTCCATAAAGGCATCGAGCTAATAAAAAACCCACCCATGCCCCTGAACACAGCGACACTGAGTGCCATGATCGAATGCATCACCGAAGACTCCGGCATTGTGGTGGATCACCCTGAAATACTCGAAGCGGCAAAGGTGCTGAAAAAGAGAATCAGGAATCTGAATTCACAGGACAGCCATCGAATCCAGGGCACCCTCGACTGGTTTCTGGAAACCTATCCGGATATCTGATTCTTTCAGCATTATCATTACAAAAAACAGAGCACCAGCAAAACCTTAATTCCTGAAAGAACAGAAACAGTCAATGAGCGTATATGAATTTCCCGCACTAGCAATTCAAGATTGGCTACGTGTGTTCTGCTACGACAGCTATTGCGCGGATGCCATGACCAGTGGACTGACAAACAGCAAGGACACCACTCTGCGTTGGCAGCTGGCGGTAGACACGCTCTATCGCCTTTTCGCTAGTAACCTCCTCCATATTCCATCCTTGAAAGCTGACGACTTTTCGACGCAGAAATCCGTTGCACTCGATTACATAAAGTCACTTGCCCGTCATGACCCTTTCAGCTCGGACATAGAGGAAACCTCACATTGGTATCTATGGGATATCAGTGCCACAGACAGATGCCATAGACTTATCGAAAAGTTTGGAATTCGTGATCTTCCTCAAGGGGAGCTAAGTCAGGGGCTTGTCGCAGCGCTCCACAGCCTATTCGCTGAAAACCAGGTTGCCTGGAGTGACCAGCCCCTGATAGTCATAAACACGGATCAATGATACCTACGCACGTTCTTCACTGCTAATTCAGCGTACCGTTGCCGGCCTGCGTCAGGAAAATCTTAGGCGAGAACAACACACATGCATAATGATCAACTATTCAGCTTTACTGATTTCAAGAAAGCCAACAACGATCCAGCTACTTCCGGCATCGACTACGTGCAAGCTGTATATGCCACTACTCCCCTGCACTTCGATTTCCTCCTCCACTACGCACAACTAATGTCTCCCGCAATAGAAATTGTCGACGACCGGGCATTTATTGGCGAGCTTTTCGATGAGAATCGTTACCTAGACCTCATAAAAACAACACAAGATATGGATCGCACTCAGTACTGGATGAATTTACTGGAAATCACAGGACTGTTTGACAACTTGACAACCGAGCAGGCTATCGCCCTAGCGCAAATAATTTCCCAATGCTGGAACAGTAATCTACTTACCAAACATGGCAATTCATGCGGAGAAGCTCGTTATATTTGCGACACCGATAGCGGTGAAGTCTTCGTCACCATAGCCAGATGGTCCCTCGCAGATACAGAAGAGCAATGAGTAAATCCATCACCAGCGAGTTACGCATCGACGCTTCATTCCTGGCGGGAAAGTGACAGGCCTCCCCAAGCAAGTTGCCAGACCTTAAGGGGTAGTAATGAACGAATATATTCCCGAGCTTGCTAAGCGCAACCTGGTTGACTGGCCGACCCTGGCGATCGGCTTGAATAATGGCTGGATAAACAAAGACGCGGTATCCGAGCGTGCCTTCAAGCTACTGTCTGCTGGTCAGCAGGACAGTGATATTGCCGTTCTGGCCGGCAGCGACGCCCTGAGTGATGACGAAGTAGTCGCCTTGCTGGCAACCCTGTGCAAGAAAGAGGGTATCGATCTTCAGGAAAAACGGTCGCATGCTCTGGAGAAATGGCGGCTAGCCATGCTCTCGGAACTGCAACACTCCTCACTTGCCGATGAGGACAAGATCGAACGGTTGCAGGAACTCTATGCGGAGTTCGGCTACCCGGACGATATGGCCTCATGCAGCATCTACGCGCAAACCGATGTCGATCCGATCGATGCGCTACATCAAGTCGTCGCCGCTCTGGAACAGCGCTTTGCCAACGACACCGGCAGATAGGCTACTCCCACGCCTCCCGCTCCCCCTTCCAGGCATGCAGTTCGCGCTGTTGCCCCCCTGACCACAACCAACCGCTGCGCGCGCCGACCAGCGTGCTCACCGCATGCTGGCGGCCGAAACTGTTGTGCCGAGCCAACATCAGGGCGATATCGCGTAGCACGGCCAGGGTGTTGCTGTTGGACTGGAACAGCGGTGTCAGCAGGCGGCTGGCCTGGCGGTAGTAGCGCAGGTGATCACGACGGGTATCACCGTAGCGGGTGAAGATGGCGTTCCAATCAAGCGCTTGCTGGTGCTCGTCACCGGCATGGCCGAGAGCATCGGCCAGTGCAGCAGCATCGACCAACGCCATATTGGCACCCTGCCCCAGTTGCGGGCTCATGGCGTGGGCGCAATCACCGATGGCAAGCACGCGACCATCGTTCCAGCGTTGCATGCGCACGTCGGCATAGGCCGCCAGGGTCAGTTGCGCGGGATCATCGATCTGCTGCAGATAGGCCTCCGAAGCATCGCCAGCGAGGTTGCGCACGCGGGTTTTCCAGGCCTCCAGGCCACTCTTGCGCCACGCATCATGTTCACTAAGCGGCAGGCTCCAGAACAGGCTGGTCAGCGATTTCTCCCGGGCTTGGTGGGTGCATCCGGTAGGCATCAGCCCAAACATCTCGCGGCAGCCGCGGTACCACTGGCGCAGCTCGCCGGACTCGGTCGCCGGCGAAGTTGGCAACATGCTCCATAGAGCGCCCCAGGGATAGGGGCGCGACCACTGCCGCACCTGCATCTGCGCACGCAGGGTCGAACGCGTGCCATCGGCCAGGATCAGCGCGGCGAAATCACCCAGCGGTTGTTCACCGCCATCCGCCCGCTCCTGCAGCAGGCGAACATGGCCGCTGGCCTGCTCGAAGCGGCTCACCGCCACACCGGTTTCCACCTGCACGCCCACCCGCTGCGCGGCATTGAGCAATGCCGTCATCAACACGCCGCGGTGAATGCCAAGGCCAAAGCTGCCTGGCTGCCAGTCGTGATAACGGGTATCGAGGATCACCCGGCCCTGACAGCTGGTGCCGTACAGGCGGCTGACCGGCGCACCCAACGCGGTGCACTCGGCCAGCAGGCCCAGACGCTGCAGCACAGCCAGGCCGGAAGGCTGCAAGAGGATACCGGCGCCCACCGGCTGCAGCTGTTCGACCCGCTCCAGCACGCGTACCGAGTAACCCTGGCGGGCGAGGAAAATTGCACTGGCCAGGCCGGCTGTACCCGCTCCCACTATCGCTATCGGTAATCCCATTGCGGCTTGTCTCCCTGTTCTGGCTCAGAGATTCTAACCGCCACAGCCGGTGCCGTCGGGAACTGCCGCTCAGTCTCTCAGAGGAACATCCCGCCTGACGCCTCGATACGCTGACCATTGATCCAGCGGCCAGCATCGCTCAGCAACAGCGCGAAAGCTGCGCCGATATCATCGGGCAAACCGACTCGCCCCAGCGCCGTATTGCCGGCGATAAAGGCATTGACCTCAGCATTGTCGCGGACCACGCCATGGCCGAAGTCGGTCTCGATGGCGCCGGGAGCCAGTACGTTGACGCTTATGCCGCGCGGGCCCAGTTCCTTGGCCAGATAGCGCGTCCACACTTCGACGCCGCCCTTCATCGCCGCATAGGCGCTGTAACCCGGCAAGCTGAAACGGGCCAAGCCGGTAGAGACATTGATGATCCGACCGCCGTCGACCATCAGCGGCAGCAGGCGCTGGGTGAGAAAGAATGGGCCCTTGAGCTGGATGTTCATCAGTTCGTCGAACTGCTGCTCAGTGGTTTCGCTGAAGGCGGCATGGATGCCGATACCGGCGTTATTGATCAGGAAATCAAAACGCTCAGCCGCGAAGGTCTCACGCAAACCAACCGCCACACGTTCGGCGAATGCGGCAAAGCTGCTGCTGTCGCTGACATCCAATTGCAGCATCAGCGCGCGGCCACCCTGCGCTTCGATCTCGTGGGCCAACTGCTGCGCGTCATCCGCCTGGCTGCGATAGGTGCCTATGATATCCACGCCTTGAGCAACCAGATGTTTAGCCGCACTGCGGCCGAGGCCACGGCTGGCGCCTGTGATGAGTGCGATTTTGCGAGTCATGGTGAATCTCCTGTGATGGGTGATGAAGTTCAATCACAGGTTATTGATCGATCAGATACTGATAAATCCGGAAAAACCGGAAATACTGATCGCCACGAGCGAACAATCTGGGCCGCCATCATGAACAAGCTGGAGCTGCTGCGTACCTTTCAACGTGTCACCGAACTGAGCAGTTTTACCCAGGCCGCCGAAAGTCTGGGCTTGCCGCGCTCGACG
The DNA here is from genome assembly GCF_002803095.1 of Pseudomonas sp. ZH-FAD. Taxonomy (GTDB): domain Bacteria; phylum Pseudomonadota; class Gammaproteobacteria; order Pseudomonadales; family Pseudomonadaceae; genus Aquipseudomonas. Next base: position 24,548 of record NZ_PGLR01000040.1, read on the forward strand.
GTGTCTGAGCAGGTGCGTGACCTGGAACGCCTGGTCGATGCCCGTCTGTTGCACCGCACCACCCGACGGGTGCGTCCGACTCAGGACGGCCAGGCGCTGTACGAACGCGCCCGTGAAGTGCTGGCACAGATGGACGAGCTGGAGAACCTGTTCCGCCAGGATGCCGGCGCACTGAGCGGGCGCCTGCGTGTGGATATGCCAACGGAAATAGCCAGGCGTCTGGTGGCGCCACGCCTGGATGAATTTCTCGCGCAACATCCGGCATTGGAGATCGAACTAGGCTGCAGTGACCGCCGCGTAGACCCACTGCGCGAAGGTTTCGATTGCGTGCTGCGCATTGGCGCCATCGACGACGATAGCCTGGTAGCGCGACCACTGGGCCGGCTGTCCATGGTCAACTGTGCCAGCCCGGCTTATCTGGCCGAGCATGGAACGCCCGAAAACCTGGACGACCTCAGCGGGCACAGCCTGATCCACTACGTGACCGCCTTTGGCACACGCCCAGACGGTTTCGAATATCAACGTGACGGCAAGCTGCAGCAATTGCCCATGAGTGGCCGGATAGCGGTGAACAATATCGACGCGTACCACGGCGCCTGCATCGGCGGTCTGGGCATCATCCAGGCGCCACTGATCGGCATGCGTACGCATTTGCAGAATGGGAGTCTGTGTCGCTTGCTGGACGATTGGGTCGCGCCGCCCATGCCGGTGCATCTGCTGCACCCGCACGGGCGTCATCTGCCGCGACGGGTGCGCGCCTTCATGAACTGGCTGGAAACGCTGCTGGCCGATGAGGTTGATCGTCAGTGAAGCATTTGCGCAGAGTCACCGACCCGTAACCGCTCTCACCGAATCAGGGCTTGTCCGGGCGGATATCGAAGCCACCCTTGTTCTGGCTGACGATGCGCAGGTGCTGGATCTCCCCACTTTTCACCGGCACTGCCACCTCCCGCAGCAGGCGGCCCATGCCGCACAGGGTGTCGTCCATGCGGTCTGGGGTGATGCCGACCACGCGCGTGCCGGGCGGCACCTGGAAGGTCGCGACCTCGCCAACGCCGATGCGTGCAGCGACCTTGCGATCCACCTCGATGGCCACGAAGCAGCCGCCTCCCATCACCCCGAAGTCGCGATTGACCACGATCTGCGCACTGTTCGCCTGCGCCTCCTGAAAGGCCAGCAGGCGATCTTCCGGTACCGGTTTGATGTGCTCGGGGTCGCCCCGAAACGATGAACAACCGGCCAGCAGCAACAGCGGTAGAGCGATGAGGATCGAGCGCATGAAGCCCTCCGTGGGCAGATGAATGCCGCCTGAGTATTGGGCTTGGCGAGCCTGCGGGCAAGATATCGATGACAGCGATTTTCGCTAGCAAAAGCATCGATTTCTGTAATGAAGGGCGCAATGTTTTCATCTCTCTCGAACCCAGCGCCACCTAAGTCGGCGCAACTAATCGGAGACTACCCAGATGAAATTCGCAGCCCTCAACGCCACCCTCCTCGCCGCTTTCGCCCCCATGGCCTTCGCCAGTGAGAAAGCACCCGTCAACACCGAAGTGGAAGTGCAGGAATACCAGTACGGCATGCAGCTGGACATCGACCAGGTTCTGCAGCGCACCGACAACAGCCGCAAGAGCGGTGTAGTGCCCAGCGTCATGGTCTACCGCGACAGCCAAGGCGAAGTGCACGCCGTGCGTTTCGTGGAATGGGGCGGGCTGAGCAACCAGAACGGCTAACCCACAGGTTGCCTGATGCCCCGGCCGAGTCACTCGTCCGGGGCAATACCGCTTCAGCCTTGCAGGCGTTTGACCAGACGTGCCTGCAGCGCTTCCAGCTCGGCCGGGTCGGCCTTGGTGGCCGCGTGAATACCCAGCCCCTCGCCCTCGAAGCGCGGGATCACGTGCATGTGAATATGAAACACCGTCTGCCCGGCAGGCGCGCCGTTGAACTGTGCCACCTGCACACCAGCGGGTTGCAGTTCGTCGACGACTGCCTGGGTGACCTTCTTCACCACGGCCATGACCTTGGCCAGGCTGGCGTCGTCGATTTCCAGGATATTGCGCGCAGCAGCGCGCTTGGGAATCACCAGGCTGTGGCCCCTGGATTGCGGGAATAGATCGAGGAAGGCCAGTACATCGTCGTCCTCGTAGAGTTTGTAGCAGGGCAAGTCGCCACGAATGATCAGGGCGAAGATGTTCTGGGAATCGTAAGTACCGTGCAGGCTCATGCCGATGGGTTCCGTGCCGGGTGGATGAAAAACCCACCATACCGCCTCGCTCGCACGCAGGGAACCAGGCAGGATCGCTCGAGTCGATGACTACTAGCAGCTGGATCGATTTCCTGCGCCCCAGCCACTCGTGTTCTGATCGCCTCTTCTTCGGCCCATTCGACATGGAACTCCACATGACCGACCTCAGCCCCTTCCACATCACCCGTAAATGGCCTGCCCAGCATCCCGAGCGCCTGCAGCTGTACTCGCTGCCCACGCCCAATGGGGTCAAGGCCTCGATCATGCTGGAAGAAATCGGCCTACCCTACGAACCGCACCTGGTCGACTTTGCCAGCGACGATCAATTCAGCCCCGAGTTTCTCTCGCTGGCGCCGAACAACAAGATTCCCGCCATCCTCGATCCCGATGGACCCAATGGCCATCCGCTGGCGCTGTTCGAGTCCGGGGCAATTCTGATCTATCTCGCGGAAAAGACCGGCAAGCTGCTGCCACAGGACGCCGCTGCCCGCTACGAGACGATTCAATGGCTGATGTGGCAGATGGGTGGCCTGGGACCGATGTTCGGCCAGCTCGGTTTCTTCCACAAATTTGCTGGTGCCGAGTACGAGGACAAACGCCCGCGTGACCGCTACGTGGCCGAATCCGCGCGCCTGCTTGGCGTACTCGATCAGCGCCTGCAAGGCCGCGACTGGATCATGGGCGAGTACAGCATTGCCGATATCGCCGTGCTGCCCTGGGTGCGCTGCCTGGTGGACTTCTACAAGGCCGGTGACCTGGTGCAGTTCGAACGCTTCGCCAACGTGCGCCGCGTGCTCGATGCCTTCCTCGCGCGCCCGGCGGTGCAGCGCGGGCTGAACATTCCCGCGCGCGGCTGATGATGTTGCGGGAGTCGGCCACCGACTCCCGCATCGCTGCAACGGCAGGGTTGCACTGAGCTAGCTGGTCACCGCCAACTGCTGCTCGGCACTACGCTGATCGGCCTGCCCGCCCAGGTACCAACCGAGCAATCCCCACAGCGCCGCACAGGCAGCGCCCACCAATGCCACCAGCCAGGCGCCCTGAGCCAGCATGTCGAGCAGGCTCTTGAGCCAGCCACTCATGGCATCGCCCGCGCGATAGACCACCGTGTCGATGAAGTTCTTTGCCTTGTACTTGCTCTCGGCATCCAACGGCGCGAAGAGCATTTCCCGTCCTGGCCGCACGAAGGCGTATTCACCGATACGGCGCACGATCATCAGCGCCGCCAGCATGGCGAAGGTCGGCATCAATGCCAGACCGATGAAGCCGACACACACCAGCAGCGGCACGCAGGCCAGCAACACCCGCACGCCCATACGTCGCGCGACACGCCCAGTGATGAACAACTGGGCAATCAGCGCGCCGGCCTGCACCACGAAGTCGATCACGCCGAACACCCGAACCTGCGCGGCGCGATCCGGGAACAGCTCGGCCACCAGGCGGGCCTGTTCGAAATAGAGAAAGGTACTGGCCGTCGCCAGCAGGATGACGAAACCGGCGATGCCAAACAGGTAGGGCGAAGACAGCACACGCATCAGCCCACTGAACGGATTGCCCGGCACCGGGCGCCGCGGGCTTTCCGCCCGCACGGCACCGGCACGCCCTGCGCCACCCTCCTCGCGCCAGCGCATCAGCACCTGCTTGAGCGACAGCGCCACGGCCAGCAGCACTGCAGCCAGCAGAATCAGCCCACTCTGCCCCAGCGTGCTCACCAACAAGGCACTCAACGCCGGGCCGACCAGGCCTCCAACGCTGGCACCGGCGGCGATGAAGGCGAACAGGCGCTTGGCCTGCTCGCTGTCGAACACGTCGGCCATCAGGCTCCATGCCACCGAGACGACGAACAGGTTATAGACCGAAATCCACACGTAGAAGCTGCGCGCCAGCCACACACTCTCTTCAGCACTGAAGAACAACAGGGCAAACAACGCCAGATTCAGGGTGAAGAAGCCATACACCCAGTCGATGAAGTGAATCCGCGGTACCCGTGAACTCAGCCAGGCGAACAACGGCACCGCGATCAACATCACCACGAAGGTGGCGGTGAACAGCCATTGCAGGTTTTCCACCCCCGAGACGATGCCCATCGCCTCGCGGATCGGCCGCAGCATGAAGTAGCCCGAGAACAGGCAGAAAAACAGGGTGAAACCGGCCAGCGCCGGCCACAGCTCGTTGCGCTGCGCGTTGATGGCCACGGCCACGCGCTGCGCCATCGTTGACGATGACATGCGAAATTCCTCGAAAGGGCGCGCCGGTACAGCGCGCCGGCATGACTCAGCCGTACCTGACGCCCGTCAGGCGCTCGGCCACCGACCACAGGCGCGCCGCATCATCGGCATCCGCCGCAGCCTCCGGCACCTTGGCCAGGCCCAATGGGCCGCGTTTTTCCTCTTCGCCGGTCGGCCCGTAGTAGCGCCCGCCCTCGGCCTCGGCAGCCGTCGCCGCGAACAGCGACGACAGCGCACCCTGCGCCGCCGAGTGATAGACATCGCGATCCTTCGCCCACTGCTGAGCGAACTCGCTTTCCAGTCCTGGCCCGCGCTCGACCAGTTCGGTAACGGCGACGCCAGGGTGCGCGGCGACGCTGCGCACGCCCCAGCCATTGGCCAGGCTGCGCCGCTGCAGCTCGAAGGCCATCATCAGACAGGCCAGTTTCGACTGCGCGTAGGCGGCGTAGGGGTTGTAGTTGTTCTCCGACTGCAGGTCATCGAAGTTGATACGGCCACGGTTCACGGCGATGCTCGCCAGTGTCACCACGCGCGGGTCGGACGACTTGCGCAGTGATGGCAGGAGCAAGCCAGTGAGCGCGAAATGACCGAGGAAGTTGGTTGCCAGCTGCATCTCGAAACCATCACGAGATACGCCGCGCTGAGGCGGCGCCATGATCGCGGCGTTGTTGATCAGCACGTCCAACACCTCGCCTTCGGCGTTCAGGCGCTGGGCCAGGCTGCGTACCGAAGCCAGGTCGGCCAGATCCAGCTGTTCGAAACGCACCCGCGCATCGGGTACCTGAGCACGAATACGTTCGATGCTCTCGGCGCCACGCTGTGCATTGCGCGCGGCGATGATCACCTGCGCCCCAGCCCCGCTCAGGGCCAGGGCGTCCTCGAAGCCCATACCACTGGTGCCGCCGGTGACCAGCATGCGCTTGCCGGTCAGCGCCGGCATGTCGCTCGCCTGCCAACCCGGTGTGGTACTGGCCCAGGCGAATGTCGGCATCCCGCCCAACACCCCGTGCAAGGCCAGGCTACCGCCCACGACACCAAACAGTTTCAGGGCATCACGACGCGAATGGCCTCGCCCCACAGCACTCTTCTTGTCCATCGGCTGATTCCTCGTGTCCGTTGACTCGATGCGCCAGACCAGGCGCACGTACAGGACATAGGGTGCAGGCAGATGGCACGTACGATAAGCCGTCCAAAGCCGAACAGCGCATACGGTCAGGCGGACAGTAACCAGGTGTTTCGCAGACGCGAACCCGGATGCAATCCGGAATCGTTGATATACATTCCCGGATTTCATCCGGGCTACATCCCTGCATGCGCCCCCTCAGGATTGGCAAACCCGCCGCAGCGCCGCATTATCGGACCCTTCGTCATCACCCAGCCGACGCCCATGCGCCAACCAAATCTATCCGACGTCGCTCTGTTCGCTGCCGTGGTCGAAGCCGGTGGCTTTCGCGTCGCAGCGCAACGCCGCGGCATGTCGGCCTCGTCGCTGAGCGATTGCGTGCGCCGCCTGGAAAAGGAACTGGACGTGCGCCTGCTCAACCGCACCACCCGCGGCCTGACGCCGACGGAAATCGGCGCACGCCTGCTGGAGCGCCTGCGCCCCGCGCTGGACGAGATCAACACGGCGCTCAACGACCTGCAGGAAGATCCACAGAACCCGGTCGGCTCACTGCGCCTGCATGTGCCCGGCGTGATCGCGCGGCACATCCTGCCGCAGCTGCTGGACGGTTTTCTCGCTCGCTACCCTGGCATCGCGCTGGAAGTGAACATGGACAACACCTTCATCGACGTGATCGGCGCCGGTTACGACGCCGGCATTCGCTACGAGGAAAGCCTGGCCAAGGACATGATCGCCATCCCCATCGGGCCACGCCGGCAGTGTTTCATGGCAGCGGCGGCGCCCAGCTACCTGCAGCGCCATGGCACGCCGCAACACCCCAGCGAACTGAGCGAACATCGCCTGCTCGGCTACCGCTTCGCCAGCGGCAAGCTCGGCGTGTGGGAGTTCGAACAGGAGGGACGCACCCTGCGTATCGCCCCCGAGGGCCGCCTGGTCAGCTCGTCGCAGGATCTGCTGATCGCTGCAGCCTGCGCCGGTCATGGCATTCTCTACACCTTCGAGGAGTACATCGCGGCGCACCTCGCCAGCGGCCAGCTGCAGCCCATCCTGCAGGACTGGTGGCAGCACTTCGAAGGGCCATACCTGTACTATCACAGCAGGCGCCATGTGCCGGCGCCGCTGCGTGCCTTCGTCGACTACGTGAAGGCCCTGAACGACTCCGGCCATCCATCTCCAAGCCCGAAATAGAGCGGTGGCCAATACCCAAGCAAGGCGCTGGGAGATTATAATTGCGCGCTTGCTTCTCGCCCCTCCAGGTCTCTCATGAACAGTTCTGCATCCGACGCCGCGACGAGTCTGTCGCCGGGCGCGATCCTTCTCATTCAACTCGCCCTGGCCCTCGGCGGCTTCGCCATCGGCACCGGCGAGTTCGCCATCATGGGCCTGATGCCCAACGTCGCCGCCGATCTTGGTGTCAGCGAGCCGCAGGTCGGCCATGTGATCAGCGCCTACGCCCTCGGCGTGGTGGTCGGTGCACCGGTGCTGGCCCTGCTCGGCGCCCGCCTGCCAAGGCGCATCCTGCTTCTGCTGCTGATGGGCTGCTTCGCCCTCGGCAACTTCGCCAGCGCGCTGGCACCGAGCTACGAGCCGCTGCTGCTCTTCCGCTTCATCGCCGGCCTGCCGCATGGCGCCTACTTCGGTATCGCCATGCTGGTGGCTGCCTCCATGGCGCCGCCGCACAAGCGCGCCAAGGCGGTGAGCCGGGTGCTGGCCGGCCTGACCGTGGCCATCCTGATCGGCAACCCGCTGGCCACCTGGCTCGGCCAGTTCATGAGCTGGCGCTACGCCTTTGCCCTGGTCGGCATCATCGCCATCACCACCATCGCCATGGTGGCGATCTTCCTCCCCGCCGACCCGCACGAGCAGCGCAGCAGCCCCTCGGGCGAGCTGCGTGCCTTCAACCGCGCGCCGATCTGGCTGGCGCTGGGCATCGGTTCGATCGGTTTCGCCGGCATGTTCTGCGTATTCAGCTACATGGCGCCCACATTGCTCCACGTCACCCAGGTCGGCCCCGGCTGGATTCCCCTGGCCATGGGCGTGTTCGGCGCCGGCTGCATCGTCGGCAACAGTGCCGGCGGCTGGCTGTTCGACCGCCTGCGCCTGCGCGCCGTGGCCTGGATTCTGGCCTGGAGTACGCTGGTGCTGCTGGCCTTCCCCTTCGCCGCGCACAGCCTGTGGACCATCCTGCCGGCGATCTTCGCCCTGGGCACGATGATTGCCCTCGGCCCGGCCCTGCAGACCCATCTGATGGACGTCGCCACGGGCGCGCAGACACTCGCCGCCGCGTCCAATCACGCCGCGTTCAACGTCGCCAACGCCCTCGGCCCCTGGCTCGGCGGCCTGGCTATCAGCGCCGGCATGGGCTGGACCGTGACCGGCTACATCGGCGCGGCCACCGCCATCGGCGGCCTGCTGCTGTTCGCCTGGGCCTGGAAGGTGCAGCACAAAGACGGGCCAATCTGACAGATGCGGGATAGTGCGCCGGCAGGTATCGTCTACCTCCCGAGCCACTATCGCGTAACCCGCCCGATGATTGCCCAGCGTTTACGATTCGCCCTGCTCGCCACCACCCTGTTCACCGCGCTGACCGCCCACGCACAGGTGGAAGTCGAAGCTAACGCCGGCCTGCTGGCGGTGAAGATTTCCGAAGAGATCGTTCCGGGCGATTACGAGAAGCTGCTGGCTGGCTTGCGCGCCAACCCGGGCAAGCACAAGCGCAAGGTCGTGCTGCTCGACAGCATCGGCGGCAGCGCCCCGGAAGCCATACGCATGGGCCGCTTGCTACGGGAAACCGGCTTCGAGGCGCTGGTGCCTTCAGACGGCCTGTGCCAGGGCAGTTGCATCTACCTGCTCGCTGCCGGCACCAAGCGCACCATCAACGGCCATGTTGCCCTGCGCCGACCACCCTTCCCCGCTGGTGACTCGGCGCTGGCACAGGCCGCCCATGGCAGCCAGCCGTTCAGCCCAGCCAGGTACTTTCGTGACATGGGTGTCGACGTAAGCCTGGCGGAAGACATCTATCAGGTCGAGCCAGGGCGCTTGCGTCTGCTGAGCCAGGATGATTTGCGAGACTATCGGCTGAAATAGCCCAAGGTACTTGCTCATACCCGGACAGCGGGATATCGTGCGCATCGGCATGGCAACAGGCCATCAAGGAAACGGAATTCGAGCATGCGCAGGATGCGTACAGGCAATGCCTCCTCCTTCGAGCATCTCTTTCTCCATTTCCGATAGCCCGCCACGGCAGAACATCCAGAGCCGTTCTGCCGGGTTGCCGCGCACATCATTCATCGACACTCGGAGTCATCATGCTGAAGAAACTGGTCCTGGCCGCCTTTGCCTCGTCGCTGCTCGTCGGCTGCGCCTCGGTCCCAATGGAAGACAAAAACGCATCTGCCGAAGCCAAGCGCTTTGCAGCCCCTGCGCCTGGCAATGCCGGTCTGTACATCTACCGCAACTCGGGCGTAGGTGGTTCGCTGAAGAAAGACATCTGGGTCGGTGACAAGTGCATCGGCGAATCCGCACCGAAGGTCTTCTTTTACGAACAGGTCAAGGGCGACATGGAGCACAAGATCTCCACCGAATCGGAGTTCTCCCCTAACGATCTGCTGGTCAAGACCGAAAGCGGCAAGAACTACTTCATCAAGCAGTACATCAAGATGGGTGTATTCGTGGGCGGCGCCAACCTGGAACTGGTCGACGAGAAAGAAGGCAAAGCGGACGTCGCGAGACTGGAACTGGCCCGTAAAGGCAACTGCTCCAAATAAGGCGACACGGCACATGAAGCCCCGGCATCGAGAGATCCCGGGGCTTTTTCATCAGAACAGGAAGGTCAGCGCCAGGTTGAACAGCATCGCCGCGACGAAGCCGATGGGCGCGGCGCGTAGCAGCAGTTGTGAGAACAGGGTCGAGCGCACCTTGTCGTCCGTGCAGGAGCCCAGCAGCAGGCTGCCGCCGGAAGAGAACGGCGAGATCGAGGTGGCCTGGGCACCTACGACGATGGCGATGAAGATGATCATCGGATCGATCGACATCGACGCCGACAGCGGCAACACCATCGGGAACAGCGCCGGCGTCACCACGCCAAGCGTACTGGCGAAAATCGACATCAATGCAGCCACCACACCGAAGGCCACCGGAATCATCAGCGGCGGAATGTTACCGCTGATCCAGGACGCCAGGGCATCGATGGTGCCGGCCTTGATCGCGACGGTAATCAGCATGCCGACGCCGCAGATCATGATCAGCGTGGCCCAGGGCACGGACGCGATGGCCTTGCGCTCGTCACCCAGCTTGAGCAGCAGTGCGATCACCGAGAACACGCTGGCGATCAGGCCGATATCCACCTTGCTGTTGATGAACCTGACCGTGGCGTTGTCCGGAAAGGCCAGCAGCGCCAGGGGTGCGGCGAGTACCAACACCATCATCAGCAGAGTCAGCAGCAGGGTCAGTTTCTGTTCGCGGTTGAAGGCTTCCGGCAGGTCGGCGATGAGCACCGCATTCTTCAGGTTGCGGCCATGGCCGCCGAGGAAGACGAAGGCGGAAATCACCAGAACCGGAATGATCGCCGTGCTGGCGAAGATCGCCAGGGCGTTGACGAAGGCTTCGCTCTCCGGCATGCCGGCACCGGTCATCAGGCCGCGGAAGATGATGCCGCTCTGGCTGGAAACGAAGTTGGCCCCGGCCAGCGCACCATAGTTCACCGCCATGCCGCCGAGAATCAGGCTCATGCCGGTACGCTGGCACAGCAGCAGGGTCAGCGGTGCCATGAAGGCCAGCACGGTGTAGTAACCGGCGCCCATGGCAGCGATCACCCCCGAGGTCAGCAAAATGGCATAGGGCAGCAGGTGCGGCACGCCACGGCAGCGATACAGCAGATGCCCGGCGAGTTTTTCCAGGGTGCCGTTGACGGTGGCGAAGCTGTAGAACAGGCAGACCGAGAAGATCACGAAGAAAATCTTCAGCGGCCACATGTTGATGATGTCGCCCGGGCTCAGGCCCATGCCGAAGCAGCCCAGCAGGTAGGCGAAGGCAATGGCGAACAGGCCGATGTTGATCTTGGTGGTGTACCCCAACGCGACGGCGAGGACGATCGCGGCGACGACGAGCAGGCTCATCATGATTTGATTCCTTTTGTTGTTCTGATGTGAGCGACGGTTACGCCGAGGCGAAACCGAACAGGGTTGCGGGGTTGTCCACCAGAACGCGACGGCGCTCCTCGGGGTTGGGCAGCAGGGCCTCGAGCAGCGCGAACTGCTGATCGTAACGGGTCTGCGACTCGAACTGAGTGTTGGGCCAGTCACTGCCCCAGAGGAATCGCCCTACTCCACCGCAGGCTTCACGCAGGCGCGCTTCGATGGCCTGGGCACGGGCCTGATCGGACTGGCTGCGATAGGCCGCCGACAGCTTGACCCACACCGGCGCCTGGCCGAGCAGATCGAAGAAAGCGTCATACTGCGCAGCGTCCAATTGCACGCTCGGTGCCGGCAGGCCGAAATGATCGATCACCACGGTGACGCCTGACTCGAGGATCGTCGGCACGATCAGCGCCAGGTCGTCGAAACCACGCTGGATCTCCACCTGCCAGCCGCGTCGCGCCAGGCGGCGGAACAGGCCGTTCCAGGCCGGCCCCGTGTAGTCCTCCAGCACTTTGCCGATCAGGTTCAGGCGTATGCCCACCACACCCGCGGCGGCCAATTCGTCCAGCTCGGCATCGCTGACCTGCGCGTCGACCACCGCGACGCCACGCAAACGCTCCGGGAAACGCTGCAACGCCGCGACCATGTAGTGGTTGTCGGTGCCAAGAAAGCTCGGCTGGATCAGTACCCCGTGGGACAGCCCGCAAGCGTCCAGGTGGGCCAGGTACTGCTCCACGGTGGCGTCATAGCTGGGGCTGTAGCGGCGGCCGGGAACCATGGGCAGGTCCTGGCGGAAGATGTGCGCGTGGGTGTCGATGCCGGTGATTTCGGCATAAGGCATGGGCGTCACGAAGCGATACCTCTGTCGTTTTTTGTACGAGCCGCCGGTACGAGCGACTCCTTCTTGTAAAACATATATTCATATATATGATTAGATGACTGTATCTACAGAGATCGAGTGCTGTCAATCTGCAGGCCAGTGGTAAAGTGACGGCCGGTCGACTTGCGGATGTGAGGTTTATGAGCACCACGGCTCTGGGACAGGACGAACGCCTGCCGCTGTATCAGCGGTTACGGGACGAGATGCTGGGGAAAATTGCCGCAGGCGAATGGCTTCCCGGCGAAGCCATCCCCACCGAAGCGGAGTTGACCCGCCAGTACGGCGTGGCCGTGGGAACGGTGCGCAAGGCGGTGGAAACCCTGGTTGCCGAAGGCCTGCTACTGCGTGCCCAGGGTCGCGGCACCTTCGTGCGGCGGCCGAACTTCGACGGCTCGCTGTTTCGCTTCTTCCGTCAGGTCAGCGCCAGCGGCCAGCCTCAGGTACCGCAAAGCCGTATCCTCGACTGCCGTCAGGTGCCTGCCGACGCCACCGTCAGCCAGGCCCTGAAACTGGGCGAAGGCGAGCCCTGCGTCTTTCTCCAGCGCCTGCGCCTGATCGACGGCCGCCCGCTGTTCCATGAACGTATCTGGCTGCCCGCCTCGCGCTTCAGCGCTCTGCTGGATATCGCCCCCGACCACTTCCCGCAATTGCTCTATCCCTTCTACGAGCAGCATTGCGGCCAGCGCATCGCCTCGGCCCAGGAAACCCTTACCGTCTCCGCAGCCGATGCAGAGCTCGCTGCCATTCTGGATGTGGCCGAAGCCAGCCCGAGCGTGGTCATCGAACGCACCGCGTTGGGCTACGACCGCACGCCGCTGGAATATCGCCTGTCACGCGCGGCGGCGGAGAACTTCCGTTACCAGGTGGAAATCAGCTAACAGGCCGTTGTCCTGACGCAAAACGCCCGGGCAAGCCCGGGCGTTGGATGCACTGCAGACCGTCCCTGGGCTAGAACAGCCCGAGCCCCCAGGCCGCGCCGAACAGCACCAGCGAGAAGCCCCACATCCACCACAGCGAGTAGCGAATGTGCCGGCCCAGGTCCAGCCCGGCCAGGCCCAGCGCCAGCCACAACGCCGGCGAGAACGGGCTGATGAAGGTGCCGATGATGTTGCCGATGGTCAGCGCATAGACCACGCTGGCCGGCTCGACGCCCTGGGCGCCGACCACTTCCAGCGTTACCGGCAGCAGGCCGAAGTAATAGGCGTCGGTGCTCAGCATCAGCTCCATCGGCAGGCCGAACAACCCCAGCACGATATGCATCTGCCCCACCAGCGGTGCCGGCAGCACCTGCGCCAGGTCCTGGGCAATGGACGTGAGCATGCCGGTGCCGGTGAAGATACCGAGCATCGAGCCCGCCGCCAGGATGATCATGCCCATGCTCAGGGCAGCCGGAGCGTGCGCGGAGATACGCTGCATCTGCGCCTTGCCGCCGGGATAGTTGATCAGCAGCGCCAGGCACAGGCCGATCATGAAGATGTAGCCGGCCGGCAGCACGCCAGAGAACAGCGATACCAGCACCGCCAGGAACAGCGCGGCGTTGGCCCAGAGCAGACGCGGGCGTTCCAGCTCACGCTCCTCGGCGCTCGGCTCATGCAGGTCAGCGCTGGTTTCCACCAGCACACCTTCGTCCGCGCTCTTGCCGGCGGCGATACGGCGCTGTTCACGCCAGCCCAGCAGCGCCGCCAGGGCAATCAACAGCACCACGCCGATGCCCTGAATGGTGATCAGCGGACGCCACAGCTCGGTGACCTCGATACCGGTCACCGCCGAGGCGCGACCCAGCGGCCCAGCCCAGGGCAGCATGTTGAAGATGCCGGCACCAAGCGCCAGCAACAGCAGCATCAGGTAGGGGCTCATGCGCAACTGCTTGTACAGCGGCAGCAAGGCGGGAACTGTGAGCAGGAAGGTGGTGGCGCCGGCACCGTCGAGATGCGCCAGCATGCCGATCACCGCCGTGGCCACGGTCACCGCGATCACGTTGCCGCGAGTCAGCCGGACCATGCCGCCGATCAGCGGGCGGAACAGCCCGGTGTCCTGCAGCACGCCAAAAAAGGTGATGGCAAACACGAACATGGTGGCAATCGCCGTCACGCGGCCGATGCCATCGGTGAAGAAACCGGAAATCGCCTCCGGGCCAAAGCCCGCGGCCAGGGCGCCGAGCAACGGCACCACGATCAATGGCAGAACAGGCGACATGCGCCCGATAAGCAGCAGCACAACCAGGCTGCAGATGGTCAACAGGCCAATCAGGGTCAACAAACCGCTTTCTCCTCTTTTTCTTGTAAGGCACGCGAAAGGCGCGTGCGGAGGCTAAGAGGCGAACCTTTCAAAAACCTTTAAGCGGCGGACATGCATCACGCTAAATGTCAGTGGATATGTCGCCGAATCGGGGCGGCAGCCCTGCCACCCCGACTTCACTTATTGCAGTGTGTAGCCCTTGTCCACCACCCAATCCTGGCCGTGGACGCCGCGTGCACCATTGCTCAGCTGGAACAGCACCACCTCGGCAATCGCCTGCGGATCAAGGAACTCGCCGTCGACCAGGCGCTTGCCAACCTCACTGGCAACGCCCGCCAAGGCATCGTCGGCCAGGCCCAGACTGTTCCAGATCGGTGTCGCCGTCGGCCCTGGTGAAACCAGATTGAGTCGCAGCCCGTCGCCGGCATGTTCCAGCGCCAGACTACGTACCAGCGCCGAGAGCGCCGCCTTGCTGGCGATGTAACCGCCGAGCCCGGCAAACCCCAGTTGCCGCAGAAAGGTACTGATGAACACCACCGACGCAGGCCGCGCCAGATGAGGCCTGAGCACTTGAAAGGTATTGATTGCACCGGCGCCGTTGACCTGCCACTGCTGCTCGAACGCCTGCATGTCGCAGCCCGGCGCCAGCCGCGCGATTCCGGCGTTGGGCACCAGATAGTCGACTGCCCCGAGCCGACCCGCCCGCTCGGCCAGCCCATGCAGCGCGTCGATATCGGTGACGTCACCCGCACACCAATGCAGCTGTTCTGGATGCAACGCCTGCAGCGCTTCCAGCGCACCCAGACGCCGTGAAAAAGCCAGCACGCGCGCGCCGCGCTGCAGCAACAGATCACACACAGCCAGGCCGATACCCGAGCTGGCCCCGGTGACGACAGCCAGACGACCCTGAAAATTCGTATTCATGAAGTTCCTCGAAGCAAAAAGAGCATGAGTACCGCGGCTTCCACGAGCCGCGCTGAGATCGACTTACTGCGCTTGCAGGCGGATACCGTTCATCTCCACCTGCTGCCCCAGCGCGAAGCGCTCCTTGGGCGAGCGCACCCACTGCTCACGACCGTCTTCATGGCGCACCACATAGGCGGTGCCACTATTGCCCGTGGCAGCCTGCACTTGTGCGCCCGACCAGAGTCCGGCGGCGCCACCGACCAGCGCACCGACAGGGCCACCCGCGGCGGCGCCCAGCATCAGGCCGGACAAACCTCCGAAACCGGCACCCACCGAGTTTTCTTCACGTTCGGCCAGCACTTCGGCAGCCTGCAGAACATTGGCGGCCGCTAGGCCGAGGGAAAGGGCAAGCAAGGCAATGGATTTCATCTGAGTTCTCCTGTGATGGGCATTGCACCCGGAGAGAGTCAGATTCTGTGCCATGTATTTTATCTATAAAAAACAGATAGATAAGAAAAAACAGGTACTAATGACAACAAGGAGATCAGGTCACAATGACAACTTTAAAGTCATTGTGACTCCAATCCTGGATCGACAAGAAGTGTTCAGCTAAACGTTTTGACCCACTCCAGCCAGGCCAGGTCGAGCCGCGTCTGCTCGATGTCCAGCCCCTGCTGCTCCATCGCCTCGCGATGGCTGTCGATCTCGCGCACCATCTGGCTCAGCTCGCTGGAGTTGCCGTCGAGCTGATGCATCTGGGTCACTCCCAGGTGGTAGAAGCGCAGCAGCTTCATCGCCGTTTCATCGCCCTGGGCCACGCCTGCCTTGACGTGATGCATGACGTTGGTCACGCGCATCAGGCTGCGTTTGAGGCGCCAACCGTAAACGGCCGGCGCCATGAACGGCCGCGACCAGAGTCGCTGGCGCACCAGGGCGATGGTCAGGCCGAGCCCCGCCAGCACACCCAGCAGGTTCCACTTGAAGTTGTCGCCACCGGGCGTGCCGAACAGCTGCGTGCTCGCCGTGGCGCAGAACATGGCCAGCGCCACGAAGATGACCGCGATCACCATGGTGCTGCGGCGGGTCTGCTGGCGGTAGTAGGCGGGGTCGATGGGCTGGATTTCGAACATGCGCGAAGGCTCGTGGCGGGGTCAGTCGGCGATGGTACGACAGCTTGCCGCGATGCACGAACCCGTCACGCCTCTGTGCGGTCCTGAAGATAAGGACCGATCGCTGCCATCGCCCTCGCCAGGTAATGCGCCTTCTCACCCACCGGCGCCACGTAGTGCAGCGCCTGGCGCGCCTCGTCGAGGCCGACCAGACGGGCGATGACCCAGGCAGCGAGATAGGTCGACGCCAGGCAGCCGCCCGCCGTGGCGACATTGCCACGGGCGAACAGTGGCTGATCGAGCACTGACACGCCCGCTGCCTCCACCCAGGGTTTGCTGGTCAGGTCGGTGCAGGCGGCGACGCCGTCGAGCAGGCCGAGCCGGGCCAGTAGCAACGTGCCGGAACACTGCGCCGCCAGCAGTTGGCGCGCCGGGTCGAGGCGCAGTTGCGCCATCAGCGCTTCATCCGCCACCACCTCACGGGTGCGCATACCACTGCCAACGATCACCGCATCGGCCGCGCAGGCCTGCTGCAGGTCGATGTGGCTATCGATCACCAACCCGTTCATGGATGTCACGCGTGCAACTGGGCTGGCGATGCTGACGCGCCAGTCGGGCCGGCGGATGCGGTTGAGAATGGCGAAGGCGATCAGCGAGTCGAGCTCGTTGAACCCCTCGAAGGTCAGAATGGCGATGTGCATGGCAGCTCCTGTGATGAAACGGGTTGTCACGCAGCTTCGGGGCAATAATCATGACAATCAAATAATTGTCATGGATACAACCCATGCCCCGCGCGCGCTACAAGCAACTGGTCGATCAGTTGGCCGCCGACATCCGCTGCGGCGCGCTCGCGCCCGGCACACGCCTGCCCACGCACCGCGAACTGGCCGCGCAGCACGGCATCGCCCTGGTCACCGCATCACGGGTCTACGCCGAGCTGCACGCCATGGGCCTGGTCAGTGGCGAAACCGGGCGCGGCACCTTCGTGCGCGAGACCAGCCTCGCGCCTGGCCACGGTATCGACCAGCCGGAGACCGAGGGCGGCATGCTCGACCTCAACTTCAACTACCCCACGCTGCCGGGCCAGGCCGATCTGCTGCGCCAGGCCCTGCGCCAGCTGGCATTGTCTGGTGACCTGGAAGCGCTGCTGCGCTACCAGCCGCATGCCGGGCGCCCCCATGAGCGGGCATTGCTGGCCAGGCACCTGACGGATCAGGGACTCCCGGTCACGGCGCAACAGGTGCTGATCGTCAACGGCGCCCAACACGGCCTGGCGCTGACCCTGCAGACCCTGCTCAAGCCCGGTGACGTGGTCGCGGTCGATGCCCTCACCTACCCCGGTTTCAAGGCGGCTGCTGCCGCGCGCGGCGTGGAATTGCTGGCGCTGCCCTGCGACGCCAGCGGCCCCGATTTCGATGCCCTGGCAGCACTGTGCAGAACGCGCCGGGTACGGGCGATCTACAGCATGCCGACCCTGCACAACCCGCTGGGCTGGGTACTCGACCAGCTACAGCGCAAGCGCCTGATCGACATCGCCCGCGAGCACGATCTGCTGATCATCGAGGATGCCGCCTACGCCTTCCTGGCCAGCTCGGCACCAGCGCCACTGGCTGCCCTGGCGCCCGAGCGCACGGTGCATGTATCTGGCTTCTCGAAGAACATCGCCACCGGCTTGCGGGTTGGCTACCTGACTGCGCCTGCCGTCTGGGTCGCCGCACTGGAGCGCAGCATCCGCGCCAGCACCTGGAACACCCCGGGCATCATGACGGCGCTGGTCTGCGCCTGGATCGAAGACGGCACAGTGGCCCGCCTGCAAACGCAGAAGCGCGAGGACGCCCGCTGCCGGCAAGCACTGGCGCGGCGCGTGCTGGCCGGCCTGCAACCGATCGGGCATGAGGCCGGCTATTTCCTCTGGCTGCCGTTACCGGCCGAGGTGCGCGCCGATCAGATCGTGGCGCGCCTGCTGCACGAGCAGGTGGCGGTCTCCACCGCTGAGCCGTTCAGCACCTCGGAGCAGGTGCCCCATGCGCTGCGCCTGGCCCTTGGCTCGGTCACCCTGGCGCAACTGGAAGACGCGCTGGACAAGGTCAGGCAAGTCATCGCCCACTTCGCCTATTGAGCGACCTGACGCAGCCACTCGCTGGGACTCGCCCCCACCTTGCGGCGAAATGCACGGGCCAGGGCCGAGGGGCTTTCATAGCCGACCTCGTCGGCGATCAGCGCCATGGGCCGGCCCTCGCGCAGACGCTTCTGCGCCAGGCTGACGCGCCAGCCCACCAGATAATCCGCCGGTGTAGCACCGACCACATCATGAAAATGCGCAGCGAAACTGGCGCGCGACATGCCGGCCAGCGCCGCCAGCTCGGCCACCGACCAGCCGTGCTGCGGTTTCTCGTGCAGCTGATTGAGCGCCCGCGCCAGGCGTGGTTCGGCCAGCCCCGCCATCATCCCCGAGGCCAGCTCGCGGCTGTTCATCAGATGGCGCAGCAGCTGGATCACCATCAGCTCGAACAGGCGATTGAGCACCAGTTCGCGTCCGCAATCCTCCCCCGCCGCCTCGGCGAACAGCCAGTCCAGGCAACCGCTCAGGCTCGGCAACTCGCGCAGCGGTTTGACGATGGCGCCTGGCAGTGACCGCGACAGCGGATTGTCGATGCCGCCGTCGAAGGCCAGGGTCGCGCAGACCAGTTCGGCGCCGTCGGCCTCGCTGGCCGTCATCTGGTGCAGGCGCGGCCTGGCCACCAGCATCAGGCTCGGCTCTTCCAGGCGCAGTTCGCGGCCATCACCCTCGCGAAAGCTCATGCGCCCGGCACGCAGCAGGTGGATGTAGCCGTGCGGCTGATGCTCGCCATGGCTGCTGGTGCCGCAAAAACCACCCCGGTGGAAGGTGCTGGCGTGCAGGTTGAAGTGATGCAGCAGGCTGGACAGGCGATCCATGGTCATCTCGCACTCTTGGACGATCTGTCGCATAACATCGACGATCTGAATCCGAAAAGCCAGATCGATTGCCTAGCATGACTCCAGGCTTGAACGACAAGCTCCCCACCCAAGACTGGAGAATCACCATGACTCGTATCGCCGCACTGCCGTTCGAACAAACCGCTGCCAGCGCCCAGACGCAACTGGAAGGCATCCGCAAGGGCCTCGGTTTCATCCCCAATACCTTCGCCACCCTGGCCCACGCCCCGGCCGCACTGAGCGGCTACCTGGCACTGTCCCAGGCGCTCGGCAAAGGCACACTGAACGCCAAGGCGCGCGAAGTGGTGGCGCTGGCCAGCTCGCAGGTCAACGGCTGCGAATACTGCCTGGCCGCACACACCCTGTTCGCCGGCAAGGCCGGTTTGAGCGAGGCGGACATTCGCAACGCCCGCGATGGCGAGTTCGATGCCGTGGCGCGCCTGACCCGGCAGATCATCGACAGCCGCGGCCGCCTCAGCGATGCGCAGCTGCAAGCCGCGCGCGATGACGGGCTGAGCGAGGCCGCTATCGTCGAAGTGGTGGCCAACGTCGCCTTGATGACGCTGACCAATTACCTCAACAACCTGGCCGAAACCGTTGTCGACTTTCCACCAGTAGCCGTCTGATGACGCCGGAGGTACACCATGCAAGCCGTCACCCTCTATACCACCGCATACTGCCCTTACTGCATCAACGCCAAGGCGCTGCTGACGCGCAAGGGCGTGACCTACGAGGAAATCGACGTGAGTCGCTCGCCCGAGCGGATGGCGGAGATGCTGCAACGCAGCAACCGCCGCAGCGTGCCGCAGATATTCATTGGCGAGCATCATGTCGGCGGCTTCGATGACCTCGCCGCACTGGAACGTGGCGGCGAACTGGATGCGTTGCTGCAAGCCTGAACCCTGATGGCCGACCTTGCCGGCGGCCATCACCCCTTCAGCGCCGACAGCTGTGCCGGCCTACTCCTTTTCGTCAAAGCGCTCGTCCTTGCCCTCATGCACCTGGCCATCGCTGCCGATACAAGAGCGGCAACATCGGCCCGATAGGCTGAGTGTCGCCCTGCGCCCTATCTCGAAATGGAGTCTCCCCATGCGTCTCGACGCCCTCTCTTTGAAAACCCGCCTGATCATCGCGGTGGCGATTCCCTGCATCGCCCTGCTGCTGGTTGCGCTGACCAGCCTGAGCAGCATGTCGAGCATGCATCGGGACACGCAGGTGCTCTATCTCAATACGGCTGCGCCGATGCGCGCCATGGCCGAGGTCGCCTCGCGCATCCCGCGTATGCGCGTCGGGCTCGACATGATGCTGCTGCAGGAAACTCCGCTACGCGACGAACGCGGCGTGAAATCGCGCGTGCAGGATGCCCGCAATGAAGATGTGCCCGGCATGCGCGAAGCGATGCGCCAGGCCGTGGCGGCCCAGGTCAACCCGGAGCGCAAGGTCCAGGCGCAGCAACTGCTCGACCAGTTCGAGGCCATGGTCAGCAATGAACTGAACCCGATGCTCGCCGCTTTCGACGCCGGCGACATGGCCAAGGCCCAGCAGATCTATCGCGACCAGTACGCCAAGACCTACGGGGTGATGCGACAGGGCGCCAACGACCTGCTCGATGCCCTGCTGCAGCAGGCTGAGCAGCAGAACCTGCACAGCGCGCAAAGCTATGACGATGGCATTACCCGCCAGATAGCCATCATCGCCATCGGCCTGCTGGTATCGATCATCATTTCCTGGCTGATCGTGGTGCAGCTACGTCGCCGTGTGGCGGTGTTGCAGAGCAGCCTGGGCCAGGCCGCCGACAACCTGGCCCTGGACACCCGTATCGAACTGCACGGCCAGGACGAGCTGAGCGAGATCGCCCGCAGCTTCAACCAATTCATCGACAAGGTGCACAGCGCCATGCGCCAGCTCGCCGACAACTCGCGCCAACTCTCGGGCATGGCCCGCGATGTGGCCGAGCGCGCGCGCCTGACCCAGAGCAACTGCACCGCGCAAAGCGACCGTACGGTGCAGGTGGCCACAGCGATCAACGAACTGGGCTCGACCGTCAACGAGATTGCGCGCAACGCCGAGAACGCCGCAGCAGTCGCCCGCGAGGCGACCCAGCACGCCAGCGACGGCAGCGCCGTAGTCAGCCAGGCGCATCGCCAGGTCGATGCCCTCAACGGCGAACTGGAACAGGCCGCCAAGGTGATCGAGGCACTGGCCGCGCAGACCGACGCCATCAGCACCACGCTCAACACCATCCGCAGCATTTCCGAACAGACCAACCTGCTCGCGCTCAACGCCGCCATCGAAGCGGCGCGTGCTGGCGAGCAAGGGCGCGGCTTCGCCGTCGTGGCCGACGAGGTGCGCACCCTGGCCAGCCGCTCCGGCGCCTCCACCGAGGAGATCCAGCAGGTCATCGACCGCCTGCAGAACGAATCACGCTCGGCCGTCGAGGCCATGGCCAAGGGGCAACGGCAGAGCGCGCTGGTGGTGGAATACGCGAGCAAGGCGTCGGCGGCGCTGGAGCAGATCAACAGCCATATCGGCCAGATCAGCGACCAGAACATCCAGGTCGCTACCGCCACCGAAGAACAGTCCAGCGTAGTGGAAGACATCAACCGCAATATCGTCGACATCAACGAGCTGACCGTCGGCACCACCCATATCGCCGACCAGCTCAACCAGGCCAGCAGCGATTTGCAGGCGCTATCGACCCAGCTCGATGGCCTGGTGGGGCGTTTCCGGTTGTAACCCCTCAAACCACTCGGTGCGCACGGCGCCCCCTACGGTCGGACGCCGTGCACACCGAGCCACCTACAGGTCTTCGTCGATGCGCTCGCGCAAATAAGCGTAGAAGGGGTTGGACGTCATACGCTGCAAACTATCGAGCCCCACCACCAGCACGCCGTGTTCACCGCGCGGTGCCAGCGTGCCAAGGGCTACACCGTAGAACTCCTCGGAACTCGGTTCACTGCCATACAGCGGATCGTCCGTGGGAAACGGCAGTGCAACGTGTGACAGTGAGAATAGCTGGCTCGGGTATTCGACGTTCAATGGCGTCACCCGCGCCTCACGCTCGCCGGCCGCGATTCGCCGCGCCTCGACCTGACGACCACCGCTCTGCGCAACGCCCACCACCGTCAGGTCGTAGTCACGCTGAGCCGGTGGCAGCAAGGTCTCGAGCAAGCCGCTCATGTCCGCCCGCAGCAACGAGCTGGCCGCCTGCGAGCGGTTGATGTCGAAGATCACCAGTTCGCTGCCATTGGCCGGTAGACGCTCGAACAAATGACGCACCACGGCCGGTGTACTCACGGTACTGTCGGCCAGCGACTGAAAGGCCAGCACCGGTGGCAATCGTGACAGACGGCCATCGGCTTCGGCGGCATCGAAGGCAGACTGCACCTCGCTGGTCAGCTCATAGGTCTGCCGCGCCGCATGCACCGGGAAGGAGTTGTACTTGAACGGGTTGAACTCCGGCAGCACGTTCATCCAGGCCGACTTGGCGAAGGCCGGCAGCAACGCCGGCAGGGCCGCCAGCCCGGCGTAACGCGCGTAGCTGGTGACACCGATCATCGGCGAAATCAGCACCAGGCGTTGCGGCATGGCCAACTGCTCGTCCTCCAGCGCGGCCAGGCTGTAGCGCAGCGCCAGCGCACCGCCATTGGAATAGCCGATCAGATACAGCGGCCCGTCCGGCACCTGGCGCCGCGCCTCGCGCACGGCCAGGCGGGTAGCGGCCAGCCATTGCTCCCAGTGCGCAGCAGTGAGCGCCGCCGGCACCGTGCCATGGCCAGGCATGCGCGGCACCACCGCCAGCAGCCCCTGTTCGCTCAGGTGCTGAGCGATATGGCGCAGGCTGTACGGCGAGTCGGTCAGGCCATGCAGCAACACCACCACGCCCCGCGCCGGACCTGGCGACTGCAGAATGAAGGAGCGATTCCAGTCGCGCGGCAGGTTGCCGGGGTAAACCGGACTGTCGCTGGCGTAGCGGCTGTATGGCGCCGTGCCGGAGGCCGTGACCGGCTCGATCAACTCACTCTGCAGGCGCTCGAACAGGGCCGCCTCGGCGGCCAGATAGGCTTGCCAGTCGGCAGCGTCCAGCTCGCCGACCTCCAGCTCCTGCGGCACCAGGCGGTGCCAGGGCTCCAGTTCGGGCAACGACGATAGCCCGGCGATACGAATGCCGAGCAAGGCCACCACGATCAACAACAGCACTACCAGCGTCCAGGCCATCACGTTGCGCATGCGCGGTAAACGCATCAAGCGCCTCCCTCGAAAATCTCTGGCCGGGAAAAACCGTCCCGGCGACCGGCTCGGGGACTTTAGTGCAAAGCGACGCCCCACCACCATAGAGTTGGCCTTCTATACAGCAGGGACAGACCACACGCCTTCAGCCAACTGCCGGTGCGCAACGCCGATTGGGAGGCGCTTTAGCGGCGACAATCGCAGGCCTCTCAGGCGGCCGCAACGTAGAGCGGCGAGGCAGCCATGTACAGCATGACCAGCAGCACGCCCAGGGTCAGTGCATTGAGTTGAATCCGCCGGAGCTTGCTCAGGCCAGCAAACTCCTTGGCGACACTCAACACGAAGATGGCGCCTACCACCAACATTGCCGGCATGGAGACCAGCGTATCGGCAAACCAGCTGTTCATCAGTCGCTCGCTGCTCGGGTAGAGCTCCTGACTGATCGCCATATAGCTGGGCCTGGCGCTGACCATGCCCCAGTAGGCTGCTACGGTCACCAACTGCAGGAGGAGCAATGCCAGATTGCACAGCGTCTTCAAGCGCGGGAAACGACCTCGATCACGGTTAGCCACAGAGCAGGCCCCCGTTCTGGGTCTGCCCCATCATGTCCTTGATCACCCCACGCACCTTGGTGTCGGCCAACTGCCCGCCACTCGACTCGACCTTCACGCGGCTCAGCGAAAAGCTGGCCTCGTTGTTGGCATCATAGATGGTGAAGTTGACGTCCACGCTGCCACCGAACAGCAACGTACCCTTGAGCTCGACTTCCCCCAGCTTGCCGACCAGCGATGAGCGACTGCACAGCCAGGCGTGCTTGCCCGCGTCGATCTTCATCCAGCTGGTCTCGATATGGCCGGCGATCAGCGTGCCGCTGTTACCACCGACCTCAGGCCCGGTAGCGATACCGAACACCTGCGGTTTCTCTGCACTCGAACGCCTGATCTGTATGTAGACGCCACTGAACAGATTGAAGCCAATGCTGGTCTTGGGGATGGCCGCGCCGACGCCGCTGGCCAGAATCTTCATTTCCATTACATGTTCCCTATGTAGAGTTGAATCAACCGCGGAGATTGGAGCAATGCGGCCCGCCTTACCATGAACGAGCACACAAACGGGCGCTCCTCAGTGGCTCAGCGCTTCAGACCTTCCGAGGCAGTATTGGTGCCATGCGATCAACGCGCCGCGCTAGCTCAAAAGACCAGATCGACTGAGCAGGCAAGCAACGGGCACCGCTGATAGGCTGCGCACATGAATCTCGCCGCTCAACTCCAGACACTCATTGCCAGCGACCCAAAGCGTCTGTGCATCCTGCAACAGGTGCGCGAGCTCGACCTGCCCGATTGCTGGGTGGCCGCCGGTTTCGTGCGCAGCGCAGTCTGGGATCACCTGCACCAACGCACGCCATCCCCGCTGCCGGAAGATATCGACGTGATCTGGTTCGACCGCAGCCAAACCGCCCCCGCTCGCGACGCTGAACTGGAGACGATCCTGCGCCACAGGGACGAATCGCTGCAGTGGTCGGTGAAGAATCAGGCACGCATGCATCTGCGCAATGACGATGCGCCTTACGCCTCGGCTACCGAAGCGATGCGGCACTGGCCAGAGACCGCGACGGCGGTGGCCATAAGGCTCGATGAACAAGACAGGCTGGAGGTCGCCGCACCGCTCGGCCTGGAGGATCTGTTCGGCCTTATCGTGCGCCCGGCCGGCGCTTTCAGAACGAGAAGAGTCAGATCTACCAACAGCGCCTGCATGACAAGAACTGGCTGGCCACCTGGCCGAAGTTGCAGGTGATTGCGTAGGGTAGATCGGGCTTCAGTAGCGACAAACTGGCAGGTGCTAGCAAAGCTTCGCCCCGGGGCGGGGCTCCTACAGGCAATGAAGCGTGGCACCCGTGGGAGGCGCTTCAGCGGCGAAAATCGCGGCTCAAGCACCTCCCACAGAGCCAAGGTCAGATACCGGCCACCACTGCGCAGAAGCCCTGCGCGCTGCCGGCGAACTGGCTGCACAGGTGATTGATGGAGGTCACCAATACCTGCTCGGGCGAGGAGATGAAATCCACCGACATCATCACGCTGAGCATGGTGATACTGATGATGGAGAAGGTGAACAGCTTGCGCGCCCACACTCGATCATCGGCGGCCTTGTAGCCCGACACGCCCATCCACAACCAGTAGGCACCGCTCAGCGCGGCAATCACGAAGTAGCTGTAGCCGGCGTAGCCGCTGAGCGTCAGCATCAGGGTCGCGACCACGAAGGCGGCGATGTACAGCACGATCTGCCGCTTGGCCGCCGAGATCCCCTTGATGACGGGCAGCACCGGGATGTTCGCGGCCTGGTAGTCATTGAAACGGAAGATGGCGATGGCATAGGAATGCGGCATCTGCCACAGGCTGAAGATCAACAACAGGATGGCGGCGCCGGCATCGAACTCGTTGCTCACCGCGCAGTAGCCGACCACGGGCGGAGCCGCCCCGGACAGGCTGCCGACCAGGGTACCGTACACCGAGCCACGCTTGAGCCACAGGCTGTAGAGGCCGACATAGACCACGAAGCCCATCAGCACCAGCATCACCGCCAGGGTGTTGGTGGCGGCGTACAGCAAGGCCACCCCCGCCACCCCGAGCACGCAGGCATAGACGATGGCGTGCACAGGGGACACCAGCCCCTGCGCTAGCACCCGGTTACGGGTGCGCTCCATCTTCTGGTCGATGTCCCTATCGATGTAGTTGTTGAACACACAGCCTGAGGCGATCACCAGCGAAACCCCCAGCGCTGTCGCGAAGTACAGCGCCAGGTTCGCATCGCCACGCGAAGCCAGGAAGAAACCGCCCGTCACGGAAATCAGATTGCCGAAGACGATGCCCGGCTTGGCGAGGTTGAGGCACTGCTTCAGGAGCGCCAGCATCAGTTGATCATCATGTGATAGTGCATGCTCCACATGATCCAGACCGACAGGCCGACCACGAACGCGATGATCAGCACGGTGAAGATCATCGAAACGACGTTCCAGCGGCCTTCCGCGTCAGTCTTCATGTGCAGGAAGTACACGAGGTGGACGAGCACCTGCGCCAGGCCGAAGAGCACCACGGTGATCAGGGTCGCGCCACGGCTCAGGCCCAGCACTTCAGGATGCATGACCAGCATGAAAGGGATCACGGTGAGGATCACCGACAGGATGAAACCGGTCAGGTAGTCCTTGAAGCCCACGGCGTGGGCGGCGTGATTGTCTTGGTGAGCCATTTACAGCACCCCCAGCAGGTAGACGACGGTAAACACGCAGATCCACACCACGTCGAGGAAGTGCCAGAACAGGCTGAGCAGCCCCACGCGGGTCTTGTTGGTGTCGGTCAGGCCACGGCTGCCAACCTGGAACATCAGCACCAGCATCCACAGCAGACCGGCACTGACGTGCAGGCCGTGAGTACCGACCAGGGTGAAGAAGGCAGACCAATAGGCGCTGACCTGCGGCCCGGCACCTTCATGGATCAGGTGGCGGAACTCGTACAGTTCGATGCTGATGAAGGCCACGCCGAACAGGAAAGTGATGCCCAGCCAGCGCAGCACCGCGCCCTTGTCGCCACGGTATGTGGCGAGCATGGCCATGCCGTAGGTGATACTGGAAAACAGCAGTGCGAAGGTTTCCACCAGCACCAGGTGCAAGCCGCCACCGAGCATTTCCTTCGCGGTGGGGCCACCGGCGAAGGAGTTGCTGAGTACCGCGAAGGTGGCGAACACCGTGGCGAAGATCAGCAGGTCGGTCATCAGGTAAACCCAGAAGCCGAACAGCTTGATTCCACTGGTGTCGTGGTGGTGCTCATGGCCGTGGCCATGAGCGTCGTGTGGATAGTGGGGTTCGTAAGCGGTCATGGTTAGGCCTGTACGACTGCGTTGGCTTTGGTTTGGTGGTGCGCCTGCTCGATCCGCGCGATCTCTTCGGGCTGCACGTAGTAGTCGATGTCTTCGTCGTAGGAACGCACGATGAAGCTGACCACGGCGCCGACCAGACCGACGATGGCCAGCCACCAGATGTGCCAGATCATGGCGAAGCCAAAGGCGATGACGAACGCCGACACCACCAGGCCGTTGCCGGTGTTCTTCGGCATGTGGATCGGCTCGTAGTGCTCCGGCGCAGGCATCAGCTCGACACCGTTCTTCTTCGCCTCATAGAAGGCGTCGATCTTGTCCGCCGTCGGGATGACCGCGAAGTTGTAGAACGGTGGCGGCGAGGACGTTGCCCACTCCAGGGTGCGGCCATCCCAGGGGTCGCCGCTCACATCGACGTTTTCCTTGCGCTTGATGTAGCTGGTGACGAACTGCACCACGGTGAAGACGATGCCGATACCGATCAGCACTGCACCGACCACGGCCACCTGCACCCACGGCACCCAGGCCGGGTTGTCGAAGTGGTTGAGGCGGCGGGTCATGCCCATGAAGCCCAGCACGTACAGCGGCATGAAGGCGAAGTAGAAGCCGATCAGCCAGCACCAGAAGGAGTAGCGGCCGAAGCGATCGAGCAACTTGAAGCCGAAGGCCTTCGGGAACCAGTAGATGATGCCGGCCAGGTAGCCGAACACCGCACCGCCGATGATCACGTTGTGGAAGTGGGCGATCAGAAACAGGCTGTTGTGCAGCACGAAGTCTGCCGCCGGTACCGCCATCAGCACACCGGTCATACCACCGATGGAGAAGGTCACCAGAAAGCCCAGGGTCATCCAGGTCATGGCGTTCAGTTGCAGACGGCCACGGAAGATGGTGAACAGCCAGGTGAAGATCTTCACCCCGGTGGGGATCGCGATGATCGAGGTCATGATGCCGAAGAAGGCGTTGACGCTGGCCCCCGAGCCCATGGTGAAGAAGTGGTGCAGCCACACCACGAACGACAGCACGCCGATGGCCGCGGTCGCCCAGACCATCGAGGCATAGCCGAACAGGGTCTTGCGCGAGAAGGTCGCCACCACCTCGGAGAACACGCCGAACGCCGGCAGGATGAGGATGTACACCTCCGGGTGACCCCAGATCCAGAACAGGTTGGCGTACATCATCGGGTTGCCGCCCAGTTCATTGGTGAAGAAGTGGAAATCCAGGTAACGATCCAGCGACAGCATCGCCAGGGTCGCGGTCAGCGGAGGGAAGGCGCCGCAGATCAGCACGCAGGTCACCAGGATGGTCCAGGTGAAGATCGGCATCTTCATCAGGCTCATGCCCGGTGCACGCATCTTGAGGATGGTGGCGATGAAGTTGACCCCGGTCAGGGTCGTGCCCAAGCCAGATAGCTGCATGCTCCAGATGTAGTAATCCATCCCCACGCCGGGACTGTACTGAATCCCTGATAACGGCGGATAAGCCACCCAGCCGGTCTTGGCGAACTCGCCCAGGCCCAGCGACAGGTTGATCAGCAGCGCGCCGCCGACGAACAGCCAGAAGCTCAGCGAGTTCAGGTAGGGGAAGGCCACGTCACGCGCGCCGATCTGCAGCGGCACGACGATGTTCATCAGGCCGGTGACCAAGGGCATGGCCACGAAGATCAGCATGATGATGCCGTGCGCGGTGAAGATCTGGTCGTAGTGCTCGGGCGGCAGGTAGCCCTGCCCGTCACCGTGGGCCATCGCCAGGTGGGTACGCATCATGATCGCGTCAGCGAAGCCACGCACCAGCATGACCAGAGCGACGAGGATGTACATCACGCCGATTTTCTTGTGGTCCACCGAGGTGAGCCACTCTTTCCACAGGTAGCCCCACTTCTTGAAGTAGGTCACCGCCGCGAACAGCCCCAGACCACCCAACGCCACGATGGCCAGGGTGATCATGATGATTGGCTCGTGGTACGGAATCGCGTCCAGAGTCAGTTTTCCAAACATATTCACTCCTGCACCTCCGCTGCTTCGTGCATGGCCGTGCTGTGGGAATCTTTCAGGGTCACGTACTGCCCGATCACCTTGTTGAACAGGTTCGGTTCGACCTGGCCGAAGTAGCGGACTGGGTAGATCGGATAGCGGTGGTTGACCATCTCGCCGGGCTCGCCCACCTGCTTGAAGGCGGCGAAGTCCATGACCTCGGGCGACTGCTTGACCTTGTCGACCCACTGCGCGAAGCCTTCATCGCTGACCGAGTGGGTGGTGAAGCGCATGGCCGAGAAGCCTTCGCCGCTGAAGTTGCCGGACTGGCCGAAGAACTCGCCCCGTTCGTTGGCGATCAGGTTGAGCTGAGTGCGCTGGCCACCCATGGCGTAGATCATCCCGCCGAGCTGCGGGATCGACAGCGCGTTCATCACCGTGTCGGAGGTGATGTGGAAGGTCACCGGCGTCTTCTCCGGGATGACCAGCTCATTGACCACGGCCACGCCCTGGTCCGGGTAGATGAACAGCCATTTCCAGTCGAGCGAGACGACTTCGATGTTCAGCGCAGGCTTGTCCGATTCGATCGGGCGATAGGGGTCGAGCGAATGCGAGGTTTCCCAGATGATGACTGCCAGAACCGCGACGATGATCAGGGGAACGCCCCAGACGACCAGCTCGATCTTGTGCGAGTGTGCCCAGTCGGGCATGTAGGTGGCCTTCTCGTTCGACTCGCGGTAACGCCAGCCAAACCAGAAGGTCATGACGATCACGGGAATGACCACGATCAGCATGAGACCAATGGAGATCAGGATGAGGTTGCCCTGCTCGACACCGATCTGCCCTTTCGAGTTGAACAGTGCCCAGTCACATCCACCGAGCGCCGAGAAGGCAATCGCCATCACCAGCCAGCGCACACAACGATGGTATTTCTCTTCTTTCATGTCACGACCTTCAACTGAGTGAGCCCACAGTCGGCTTCAGTTGCCGTGCAGCCCATCAAGTAAAAGGCCGGCAGCGAGAACTCAGAGCTTGAGCATCCGTGCAAGCGAAGCGGTAAACCGTGGGAAGCGCGGATGGTGCCGGCTAAAAGGGCCTCACACAATTCGTTAGCGGCCTACTTATGAGCGAACTTACAGCATCCCTTCGACATGTTTCGAAACATTTACGCAAAGATTTGAAACACTTTGCAGCAAGAAGCCAGCAAAGAAGCACAGGGGTGCGACAAATGATCACAGCCCCGTTTTAGAGCTGTTTGTCAGCAAATTGACAGGAATCATTGCAAGGAAAGATGCCGCCAGCTGACAGCACGGCATGCCTTGACATTGAGGAGATTTCGGGATTCCTGCGTACGCGCGAGAGGTACTTGGGCCCAGCGAAAGGCTGGGTCGCAGAGCAGCCAGAAAGAAGTCGGGGACGGTTGGTGTTGTAGCCCGGATGCAATCCGGGGCAATTGAGCGCGGCAAAAGCATCGCGGCTGAAGCCGCTCCCACGGGACTGCTGAAAGTCTGCAGACGCCATGCACTTGTAGGAGCGGCTTCAGCCG
>NZ_PGLR01000041.1 GCF_002803095.1 Pseudomonas sp. ZH-FAD
CCATTGCACAGGCCGATCTGGATCGTGACGCGCTCTGTGGCGCTGAGTTCGTGATAGGACATGGGGCAACACCTTACCGAAATGGTCGGGTGTTGCACTCAGTTTTTGCGGCCGCCCCGCTCAATTGTTTCCTTACTTGAAGCCTCAAGCAGCAAATCGCTACTTTTCTTCTTGGCATAATAATAGTCAGTAGGTATTGACTCGTTTGCAAATGCCTCAATAGCCGAATATGCAAGCACAATGGACTCAATCATTCGCTCAATATAATCAACAGCATCCGTTTCAGAGTTGAAAGAAACGTCCTTCTTTAAAGACTTATCGATACCACCAGAAACCCTTAAAGAGTATGCGCTTTCGAATGCCCTTGCAGAGGCATTGAGCATTGAAGCGGTGGCATTTGGGATTGGAATTGTGAGCAGCTTCTTCTTGGTTAGCTGGATAACTGATACCAACGTTATGCGTGTCCCTTTTGGGGACAGCATCCCCGTCCAAGGATTAATCCAGTCTTCAGTCAAGTGGGATGTAGTTTGTAGGCGCCAATCACCTTTATCAACTTCAGGACTAGTCATTAATAAACCTAATAGAGTTTAGATAAAGCCTGGCATTAATCCATTGCACGAGAATACGGTGTAAGACCGCACACCCGCCACGGCCCAGTGCCAACAATCTACACCTATTCAATGACTTGCGGCGAGTCTGAAAGCTGTACCCAGCGTTAGCCAAACTGCACCTTTTGCCGCAGGGATTACGGCTGTATGGGAGCGACTCACCGAGCAGACCATTGCAGTCCGCCCTCACCCCTCAAGCACTCTCCAACCCCACCCGCACCACCCCACTATCAATCGCCAAATGCACCAACTCCGCCTGCGAGGCGATCTGCAGTTTGTTCTTCACCAGGGTCTGGTAGTTGGACAGGGTCTTGGCGCTGATGCACAGCTTCTCGGCGATCTGCCGGGGTGGCAGGCCGCGGGCGAGCATGACGAAGATTTCGAACTCGCGCTGGGTCAGTTCGCGCAGGCGTGGGTCGAAGCCGTCACTGCTTGCGGGGTTACAGGCCAGCTGGGTGGCCAGTTGCTGTTCGATATAGGCGTGGCCAGCGGCGGTGCGTTTGACCGCTTCCACCAGCACTTCCGGCGACGAGTTCTTGGTCAGGTAGCCGATGGCGCCAGCATCCAGCGCCTGGCGCACCAGGGGCAGTTCGTCGTGCATGCTGAAGAACAGCACGCGCAGTTGCGGCAGGCGCTGGCGCAGACGGCGAGTGGTTTCCAGACCGCTGATGCCGGGCAGACCGATATCCATGATCACCAAGTTGGGGATCTCTTCCTGCACCCGCTGCAATGCTTGCTCACCATCACAAGCCTCGCGCAATTGCACCTCCGGCAACAGCGCACGCAGCAGGCTCGCGTAGCCCTGGCGCACCACTGCGTGGTCATCTACCAGCAGAATCTTCATGACGTTGCCTCCAGGGGAATGTTCAGGCACAGCGCCCAGCCCGCTTGTGGGCGACTGTGCAGGCGCAGTTCGCCGCCCAGGCTGCGGCTGCGTTCGCGCATCGAGCGCAGGCCGATGCCAGGACGCAGCGGCAGTGCAGTGCCCTGGCCGTTGTCGCGTACCAGCAGGCGCAAGCCATGGCCACGGCGTTGCAGGCGAATACGTACTTCGCTGGCATCGGCATGGCGGGCGACATTGGTCAACGCCTCCTGCACCAGGCGATAGAGATGGGCCTTGCTCGCCAACGGCAGGCTTGGCAGTTGTTCGCTCAGTTGCAGGCGGCAGCGAATGCCTTGCGCCTGTTGCCAGTCGGCGGCCAGTTGCTGCAGCGCCGGGCCGAGTTCCAGGCGCTCCAGCACCACCGGGTAGAGGTCGCGGATCAGGCTGCGAAAGCCCTGCTGCAGGCGCTCGCAGTTGTCGTCGAGCAGGCGCGCGGTGTCCTGCACCTGCTGCGGCCGATCGGCAATCACCTTGAGCAGGCAGGCCTGGGCACGAATGCCGCTAAGGTATTGGCCGAGGTCGTCATGCAGGGTCTGACCGAGGCGCGTGCGCTCGCGCTCCTGCAGCTCAAGCAGCGCCTGGGTCAGCTCGGCGTTGTCCGCCTGTACCTGTTGCAGGGTGATGGCCATCTCGTTGAAATGCGCCGCCAGGTGCTTGGCCTCGGCCAGGCCGTGGTCGCGCAAACGGGTATCGAAGTGACCGGCGCCGACTTCGCGCAGGCCGGCGAGCAGCTCGTCCAGCACACGCCGAGCCCGGTGCACAGCAAAGCGAATGGTCAGCAGGCTGAGGATCAGGGCGAAGGCGCTGAGCAGCAGCAGTTGCAGCAGCGAGTCCTGGATTTCCTCGATCTCGTCATAGGGATCGAGGGCAATATGCAACTCGCGGCCATCCTCCAGCGGCCAGGCATCGGCCACCAGTGAGGCTGAACCCAGCAGGCGTTCGGCGATCCAGTGCTCGATGACGCTTTCGCTCTGCTGCTCGGGCTCTTCACCCGGTCGCAGCCAGCTCACGCGGATATGCCGCAGGTTCTCGGTCAGTTCCGGCCGCAGGCTGGCGGGATTGCTGCGCGCCACTTCGCCGAGGTACTCCACTACAGCTTCTGCGGCCTGTAGCTCGCGCTGCACATCGTGGCTGGCCTGGCGCAACAGCAGCGCCAGCCCGGCCAGGGTCACCAGCCCGAACAGCAGGCTGACGCCGAGGTTGATGCGGCCCAGAGCAGTCATCTACTTGACCACGCTACTTGACCACGAAGTGGCCGAGCATGCCCTTGCCTTCCAGACCCTTGGCGTAGAAGCGGTATTTGCCCGGTTTGACCGGTAGGAAGAAGATCTCCGCTTCGCCGGCATCCTCGAATTCCAGTTCGGTGAGGGTGACCGCCTTGATCTCCACGCCACCGGCCTCGACCTTGCGCAAGTAGATGGAAGTGGCGAACTCCGGCGCCTGGAAGGCGTATTCCTTCTGGCCGCTGGCGATGATCTTGAGCTGGTAGGCCTGGCCGGTTTCCAGCTGGTACTCGGTCTGCGACATGAAGTAGTCGCTGTCATCGTTACCCAGCACTAGGTCAGGCAATGCCAGCGGGCGGCGGGTCATGTCACCGGCGGCGTGCAGTTGATCGACGCCGAGCAGGCTGATGATCAGCAGCAAGGGCAGCAGCAGGGCCTTGAGAATACGCATGGCGTTCACCCGTTCTTGTTATTGGACGTTGCCTGCCATGCTAGAAACTAAAGGCCTGCGCCGGGTTACTACCTTGGTACTGACGGGCTGGTACTTTGGGCAGATTTCCCGGCATGCCGCCGCGCCACCCCACCCTTTGCGACCGGGCGGACTACTACCTTCGTACGTGCCCGGCGCTACCTTGGGCATATTTCCCGAGCCGATGGCGCTTCCTATGCTGGCGACACCCTCTGCAGGAGTCGCCCCATGCACCGGATCAGTTGCCGCCTGTTGTTCTGCCTCGCCGTCGCGTTCGGTGTGGCAGCAGGCGCCAGCGCGGACGAACTGCAGGTGCGCATCGGCTACCTGGCACATCTGCCGCCGCGCGGGCCGCTGCTCTCCAACGTCATCCCGGAACCGCTGGACGCCGGGCGTCGTGGCGCCGAACTGGCGATCACCGACAGCAACAGCACCGGGCGCTTTCTCAAGCAGCAGTTCGAGCTGCAGAACGCCGAGAGCGACCAGGCTGACGAACTGCTCGCCGCCGCCGAACGCCAGCACCAGGCCGGCATCCGCCTGTTCGTGATCAACGCCCCGGCCGATACCCTGCGCCAGCTCAGCGAGCGACTGCCAGACAGCCTGCTGTTCAATGCCGGCAGCTCCGACGACGGCCTGCGCAACGAGCAGTGCCTGGGCAACGTGCTGCATACCCTGCCCAGCCGCGCCATGCTGGCCGACGCCCTGGCGCAGTTTCTCGCCGTGCGCAAATGGACACGCTGGCTGCTGGTGACCGGCACCACCGAGGACGATATCGCCTACGCCGAGGCGCTCAAGCGGGCGGCCAAACGCTTCGGCCACAAGATCGTCGCCGAGAAACCGTGGAGCTTCGACAACGACCAACGGCGCAGCGCCCAGGCGGAGATGCCGCTGTTCACCCAGGCCAGTGAGTACGACGTGGTGCTGGTGGCCGACGAGCGCGGCGACTTCGGCGAGTACCTGCCCTACAACACCTGGCTGCCGCGCCCGGTGGCCGGCACCCAGGGTCTGACCCCGACTGCCTGGCACAAGACGGTAGAAACCTTCGGCGCCGCGCAGCTGCAGAAACGCTTCGAAGCGCTGGCCGGGCGCTGGATGAACGACCGCGACTTCGCCGCCTGGATGGCCGTGCGCAGCTTGGCCACGGCGATCACCAAGCAGCGCACCGCCGAGCCACAGGGCATTCGCCACCTGCTGTTGAACGAACAACTGCCGCTGGACGGCTTCAAGGGCCGCAAGCTGAGCTTCCGGCCGTGGAACGGCGAGCTGCGCCAACCGATTCCGCTAGTGCACCCGCGCGCCCTGGTCAGCACCTCGCCGCAGGACGGTTTTCTGCATCCCAGTAACGAGATGGACAGCCTTGGTTACGACCGGCCCGAGGTGAGCTGTGATCTGGCGGGGACGCCTCATGGATAGCATCTGTGGGAGGCGCTTTAGCGGCGACTGTCGCGGCTAAAGCCCCTCCCACAAAAAGCAACGGCTACCAACAACTACAACAAGAGGATCAACCCCATGCGCCTGACCCGTCTCGCCTGTGCCGTCGCCTTCGGCCTGGCCTGCCACTCGGCCCTTGCCGCCACTGCCTACGTGTCCAACGAGAAGGACGACAGCATCAGCGTCATCGACCTCGACAGCCTCGAAGTCACCGCCACCCTGGACGTCGGCATGCGCCCGCGCGGGTTGCTGCTGTCCTCCGACAACAAGCTCTTGTACATCTGCGCCAGCGACTCGGATCGGGTGCAGGTGATGGACCTGGCCACACGCAAGATCATCAAGGAGCTGCCCTCCGGCGCCGACCCCGAGCAGTTCGCCCTGCACCCTAACGACCGCTGGCTGTACATCTCCAACGAGGACGATGCGCTGGTCACCGTGGTCGACACCCAGAGCGACGAGGTGCTGGCACAGATCGAAGTGGGCGTGGAGCCCGAAGGCATGGCGGTGAGCCCGGACGGCAAGTGGGCGGTCAACACCAGCGAGACCACCAACATGCTGCACTGGATCGACACCAGCACTCAGCAACTGGTGGACAACACCCTGGTCGACCAGCGCCCGCGCCACGTCGAGTTCGACAAGGACGGCAAGCGCCTGTGGGCCTCGGCCGAGATCGGCGGCACGGTGACGGTACTGGACGTCGACTCGCGCCAGGTGCTCAAGGTGCTCAACTTCGCCATCAAGGGCGTGCACCCGGACAAGGTGCAGCCGGTGGGGGTCAAGCTTTCGGACGACGGCAAGTACGCCTTCGTCGCCCTCGGCCCGGCCAACCATGTGGCCGTGGTGGACGCAAAGACCTTCGAGGTTCTCGACTACTTGCTGGTGGGCCGGCGCGTCTGGCACATGGCATTCACCACGGATCAGAAGCGCCTGCTGACCACCAACGGCGTTAGCGGCGATGTGTCGGTGATCGACGTCGATGCGCTCAAGGTGACCAAGTCGATCAAGGTCGGTCGCTACCCCTGGGGCGTGGTGGTAACGCCATGAATGCGCTTCAGGTGAGCGGCGTCGGCTTCGCCTATGGCGCGCGCCAGGCGCTCAACGACCTGGCCTTCGAGCTGGCGCCGGGTCGTTTCGGTGCCCTGCTCGGCCCCAACGGCGCCGGCAAGTCCACGCTGATCGCCCTGCTCACCCGCCTGTATGACCTGCAGCAGGGCGATATCCGCATCTTCGGCCACAGCCTGCGTGACGAGCCGCGCCACGCGCTGCGCCAGCTCGGTGTGGTGTTCCAGCAGAGCACGCTGGATCTCGACCTGTCGGTGCAGCAGAACCTCGTCTACCACGCCGCGCTGCACGGCATGCCGCGTCGCCAGGCGCAGGCGCGTATCGACGAGGAACTGCTGCGCCAGGACCTCGCTGAGCGCCGTCACGACAAGGTGCGCACGCTCAACGGCGGCCACCGTCGCCGCGTGGAGATCGCCCGCGCCCTGCTCCATCAACCGCGCCTGTTGCTGCTCGACGAGGCCAGCGCCGGGCTCGACCCGGCCAGCCGCCTGGCGCTGGGCCGGCATGTGCGCAACCTGTGTCGCGAGCAGGGGCTGTGCGTGCTGTGGACGACCCACCTGCTGGACGAGATCGAGTCCAGCGACGACCTGTTGATCCTGCACCGTGGCGAGCGCGTGGCCTGGGGCAAGGCCAGCCAGTTCGGCGACGACCTGGCCATCAGCTTCGCCCGCCTGACCGGCAACGAGGCGCTGGGCCGTGGCCATGTGCGCGAGGCGCTGCGGCCCAGTTGTGGGAGGGGCTTCAGCCGCGAGATTTCCAATATCGAGGGTATCGCGGCTAAAGCCCCTCCCACTCCGTCGACACCACCCACGGACTCCACAAAGGAGCCGCAACCATGACCGCCTACTGGGAATGCCTGCGCGGCATCGTCCTGCGCGAATGGCTGCGCTTCGTCCTGCAGCGCTCGCGCTTTCTCAGCGCCCTGGTGCGCCCGCTGCTGTGGCTGCTGGTGTTTGCCGCCGGCTTTCGCGCCGCGCTGGGCATCGCCATCATCGAGCCGTACGACACCTACATCACCTACGACACCTACATCGTGCCGGGCCTGGCCTGCATGATCCTGCTGTTCAACGGCATGCAAGGCTCGCTGTCGATGGTCTACGACCGCGAGATGGGCAGCATGCGCGTGCTGCTCACCAGCCCGCTGCCGCGCGCCTTCCTGCTGGTGGCCAAGCTGCTGGCCACGGCGTTGATCTCGCTGCTGCAGGTCTATGCCTTTCTCGCCATCGCCTGGGTCTACGGCGTGCAACCGCCGGCATGGGGCCTGCTCGCCGCACTGCCGGCGCTGTTGCTAGTGGCGCTGCTGCTCAGCGCCCTGGGTCTGTTGCTGTCCAACGGCATCCGCCAGCTGGAGAACTTCGCCGGGGTGATGAATTTCGTCATCTTCCCCATGTTCTTCCTGTCGTCGGCGTTGTACCCGCTGTGGAAGATGCGCGAGTCCAGCGAATGGCTGTACTGGCTGTGCGCGGTCAACCCCTTCACCCACGCCGTGGAGCTGGTGCGAAACGCGCTGTACCTGCGCCTGCATGTCGAGGCGTTGCTGATCTGCACCGGCCTGACGGTATTACTGACGCTGCTCGCCATTGCCAGCTTCAACCCGCAACATGCGGCGCTGCGTAAGGCGGGCTGAACATGATCGTTCCCACGCTCCGCGTGGGAATGCATCCCAGGACGCTTCGCGTCCGCTGTCAAACCTGCCGTCAGTCAGCTCGGGCGCAGAGCGCCATGCCATCTGCTCCCACGCGGAGCTTGGGAGCAATCAACATGCCGCGCTGCGCAAGGTGGGTTAAAGCCCGTAGGGCGGATCGGGACGCCGACCGCTCGGAGCGAAGCGAACAGTCCGCCGTCTTCGTAGACTCACGAATTCGATGGCGTACTGCTTCGCGAGTACGCCCTACATTGCATGCAAGGCGAACCGACCTCTTCTACTACTTTGGTACTGGTTTTCCTCTCCAACGTAGAATTCCCAAGCCTGCGACCATGGCCTGTAATACCGGCACAACAATAAGTAGAGACCTTGCCATGAAGTACCGTCTGCCCGTGCAAGCAGGCCTGATGCTCGCCTCCCTGCTGCTGGTCTGCGTCGTGCGTGCCGAAGAGCTGTTCGATGCCGACGGCTATCGCAGCAGCCAGTACCGCAGCCCGACACCGTCCAGTCTGGAAGGCGTACAGATCGTCGATACCCCCGCCCTGCAGAAGCTCCTTGCCGAGCGCCCGGACACCCGCCTGATCGACGTATATCGCCGCCCCTGGGTGCAGGACCGCTTCGTCGAGGACGCCCCTCACGCCAACCTGCCCGGCAGCCTGTGGCTGGCCAACGCTGGCGACGGTAACCTGGCCCCACAATGGCAGCGCTACTTCACCCACTACCTGCACCAGCAGAGCCGTGGCGACGTGCGCCAACCCTTCGTATTCTACTGCCGCTCCGATTGCTGGCTGAGCTGGAACGCCGCGCGTCGCGCCCATGCCATGGGCTATCGCCAGCTCTACTGGTACCGTGACGGCGTCGATGCCTGGGAACAGGCCGGCCTGCCCCTGGTGCCCGCGCAACCTGCCGAACTGCCTGCTGCTTTCCTCACGCCCACCGCCACACCATAATCACAACAACGAGGTGCAAGGCCATGTACAAGATTCTGATTGCCGACGACCATCCGCTGTTTCGTGAAGCCATCCATAACGTCATCGCCGACGGGTTTCCCGGCAGCGAGATCATGGAAACCGCCGATCTGGACAGCGCCCTGGAGCTGACCCAGAGCCACGACGACCTGGACCTGATCCTGCTCGACCTGAACATGCCCGGCATGCATGGTCTGGGCGGACTGATGAACCTGCGCAACGAGGCACCAACCATCCCGGTGGTGATCGTCTCGGCCGAGCAGGACAAGCAGATCGTGCTTCAGGCCATCACCTATGGCGCGGTGGGCTTCATCACCAAGTCCTCGCCACGGGCGCAGATGACCGACGCAATCGCGCAGATTCTCGACGGCAACGTCTACTTGCCGCCGGACATCATCCGTTCGCAGAAAAGCGGCAGTTCACGGCATCACCACGACCACCACAGCATCGCCCCGGAGCTGCTGCAGGCACTGACGCGCAAGCAACTGCTGGTGCTCGAGCGCATGACCAAGGGCGAGTCGAACAAGCAGATCGCCTATAGCCTGGATATCGCCGAAACCACGGTCAAAGCCCACGTCTCGGCCATCCTGCGCAAGCTGGGCGTGCATAACCGCGTGCAGGCGATCCTCTCGGCCGGCGATATCGATTTCGCCTCCTACCTGCGGCGCTAGCTCCTGAGGAGTGACAGTCAATCCCGCACGCAGCACCTGGGCTCCCGCCTTCGCGGGAGTGACGGACGAGGTTTGCCCTGACTCCCGTCATCAAGCCGTGCTAAAACGGCGGCCTCACCGATTGGAGCCCAGCATGCACATCCGTCCCTTCCAGCTCTCCGACGAAGCCGCCGTCGTCGATCTCTGGCAACGCTGCGACCTGACCCGCCCGTGGAACGATCCGCACAAGGACATCCAGCGCAAGCTGACGGTGCAGCCCGAGCTGTTTCTGGTGGGCGAGATCGACGGCAAGCTGGTGGCCTCGGCCATGGCCGGCTATGAGGGTCATCGTGGCTGGGTCAACTATCTGGCGGTGTGCCCGCAGCAACGCCAGCAGGGCCTGGCCCGTCAGTTGATGGCGTATATCGAAGAACAGTTGCTGGCCCTGGGCTGCCCCAAACTCAGCCTGCAGGTACGGGATACCAACGCAGCAGCATTGGCCTTCTATGAGCGGCTTGGCTACAAGGTCGATGCCTCGGTAAGCCTGGGCAAGCGCCTGATTGCGGATGATTGAAAGCGCGCCGGCGTCGTAGGGTGGATCACGCTCTACCGATCCACCGCTGCGGTGGATGTAAAAAGCGACATCCACCCTACAATTCCTGCGCCCTGCTCGCCAAGGCAAACCGTAGCCCGGTGCGCACAGCGCACCCTACGGGATCAAGGCCGCCTGCGCAGTTGGCGTCATGCGGGTGCATCGTAGGGTGCGCCGTGCGCACCGGGGTTCAACCCCCTGCCCCACGCTCCATCAAATGGCTCATCGCCGCCTTCAGCTTCATTGGCCGCACCGGTTTGTGCAGCAGGCTATGGCCCAGCTCGCGCATCTGCTGCTTGAGCTCATTGCTGTAGTTGGCGGTGATCATCAGCGCCGGTAGCGGCGTGCTGCGCCGGGCGTTGATCTGCGCCACCGCGTCGACGCCATTGCGCTCGTCGTCCAGGTGATAGTCGGCGATCAGCAGGTCGGCTTCGGCGTGGTAGTTGTCCACCTGGCACGCCAGGTCTTCTTCACTCAGCGCAGTAACCACCCGGCAGCCCCAGCCTTCGAGCAGGGTGCGCATACCGG
The DNA here is from genome assembly GCF_002803095.1 of Pseudomonas sp. ZH-FAD. Taxonomy (GTDB): domain Bacteria; phylum Pseudomonadota; class Gammaproteobacteria; order Pseudomonadales; family Pseudomonadaceae; genus Aquipseudomonas. The sequence continues at coordinate 10,060 of NZ_PGLR01000041.1, forward strand.
CGCAGATCGCCGCGTCGTTATCCAGCACCCACACCCGCGCACCGCTGAGGCGTTCGAGCAACTGATCCGGGCTGTCCTGCACCCTGCGCGCGCGTGGTGCACGGCGGGTCAGCGGCACCTCGACGGCGAACATCGAGCCCCTGCCCTGCTGCGACGCCACGCGAATGCGGTGGCCAAGCATCCGCGCGATCTTCTCGACGATCGCCAGGCCCAGGCCCAGGCCGCGATCCTGCTTGCGCTGTACGTTATCGCCGCGTTTGAACTCCTGGAAAATCTCGCCGAGCTTGTCCTGGGCGATGCCGATGCCGGTGTCCCAGACCTCGATGGACAGGCTGTTGCCGCGCCGCCGGCAGCCCAGCAGGATGCGCCCGCTGGCGGTGTAGCGAATGGCGTTGCTAAGGAAGTTGCGCAGAATCCGCGCCAGCAACTGCACGTCGCTGCGTACCAGCGCCGAGCTGGGCAGGTAGTCCAGACGCAGGCCCTCGCTACGGGCGATCTGGTGGTACTCGGCAGCCAGGTTTTCCAGCAGCTCGCTGACGGCGAACGGCGCGATATCCGGCTTGATCACCCCGGCATCGAGCTTGGAGATGTCCACCAGCGTACCGAGCAGGCTCTCGACGTCCTCCAGCGAGTTGCTGACGTTGCGCACCAGCGGTGCGCAGCCGGACAGGTCCTTCTTCTCCAACAGCGCACTGGTGAATAACCGCGCCGCGTTGAGCGGCTGCAGCAGGTCATGGCTGACCGCGGCGAGGAACTTGGTCTTGGACAGGTTGGCCTGTTCGGCCTCGCCCTTGGCTTCGCGCAGACGCGCCTCCATCTGCGTGCGCTCGTCGATCTCGCGGCGCAGTTGGTCGTTCACCGTGGTCAGTTCGGCGGTACGCTCGCGCACGCGCTGCTCCAGATGCTGGTAGGCCTGGTGCAGCGCCTCGGCGGTGCGGCGACGCTCGGTGATGTCGCGGATCAGCACGAAGATGCCGACCACCTCGCCGCTGGCCTGACGGTTGGGCACGTAGGAACGCAGCATATAGCGCTCCTGCCCGTTGTGGTTGGTTTCGGCGAATTCGAAGGTCACGCTCTCGCCGGACAGCGCCAGCTCGACGTAGGGCTCCAGGCGCTGGCAATGCTCGTCGCTGTGCACTTCGCGCAGGCTCTGGCCGAGCATGGCGCCGCGCGGCCAGCAGTACCATTCCTCGTAGACCTTGTTGGTGAACTCGTAGACCAGATCGGCCGACAGGTAGGCGATCAGCGCCGGCACATGGTCGGTGATCAGGCGGATCCAGCGCTCGCTGTCGCTCAGCGCCTGGGCCTGGCGATGACGCTCGGTGATATCGGTGAAGGTGTTGACGAAGCCGCCGGTAGGTAGCGGATGGGTGCGCACTTCCAGCATGCGCCCATCGAACAGGCGCACCTCCACCTGGCGCATCGGCCTGCCGGTGGCATCGCGGCTGTCCGGGGTCAGCGGCTCAAGTTCGCTTTCCGCCATCACTTCGGCGAACGGCCGATGGGCGTTGATCGGCGCCAACCCGCAGAGTTCGAGGAAACGGTGGTTCCACAACTCCAGCGCGCCCTCGGCATTGACCATGGCCATGCCCTGCGACAGGTTGTCGACCGCGCGCTGCAGCAGGCGCGACTTCTGCGCCAGGGCCTGCTCGCGGCGCAGCGCCTCGCTCTGCTTCACCTCGGTGATGTCGGTGTAGAGGATCACCAACCCGCCCTCGCGGGTCGGCCGCTCGCTGACCTGCACCCAGCGCCCGTCCTGCAGACGGAACAGGCTCGGCTCGCCCTCCTTGCCCAGCTGCGCCTCCACCACCAGCCCGGTGCTGCGGCTCAGGCGCTTGATCTCTTCCAGCCGCGTGCCGGTGCCGATTCGCGCACGGCTGCGCGCCCACAACGCCTTGAAGCGGCTGTTGAACAGGACGATGCGCTGGCGATTGTCGAACAGCACGAAGGCGTCGGAGATGCTCTCGATGGCGTCGATCAGGTGCTGGTGGGCGGTCTCGGCGCGCAGCCGCGCATCGCTGAGCAGCTGGTTGCTGGATTTCAGTTCGGCCATCGCCTGGTTCAGCGCGTCGGTGCGCTCGCGCACCTGCTCGGACAGCACCACCGAATGCTGGAAGGCCGCGTAGGCATCATCGCCACGGGAATGGATCGACTCGACCCGCTCGATCAGTGCGGCATTGATGCGCTTGAGCTTGGCGTTCTCCTGCTCCAGCGCCGCACAGCGTGCCTGCAGTTCAGCGCTCGCCACGCCCAACAGGTCGGCCAATGGCGACACCGGTGAAGGTCTGGTTGATGTGCATGCCATTGAACTGCTCTCCGTAGGTGTTGAAGCCGATCACCCGCTGCTGGCGCAGCAGTGTGGCGACCGACTCGACGCCGCCATCGTTCTCGATCTCCAGGCGACGCAGAAAGCAGTCGCAACCGATGGTCAGCAGCAGCGGACCGAGGCGCTGCTCCAGCCCGGCGAACAGCTGCTGCAGATTCGGCAGCAAGGGGCCGGGGTGCATGGCGGTAAGGACGATGCCGTTCTCCACCGCGCAGTAGAAGGTCAGGCTGAGGTCGTCATGCACCTGCTGGATCGAGCGCACGTAGTAGTGATCGCTGATCCGCACTGCCAGCGGATAGGCAGCGAACGCGCGCAGATCCAGAGCCTCGATCGGCAGGCCGATCAGGTCGGCATATTCCTGCGCGGCCGGCGCGGCATTGAGCTCGTACACCCGGCGCGTGGCGCTGTCGGCACGGGTCACCACCAGCTTCTCGGCACTGGGCTGGATGTGATGGGTGCTGAACACCTCGAACTCCAGCCAGGTATTGAACAGCACCACCACCGCCGCGCCGCTGTGGAAGCGCCCACCGTGATAGACGTGGGTGTGGGTCAGGTGGTTGTCGTCGCCGGCCGAGCCGCCGAAGTGCGGGATGCTGCCCAGCGCCGCGCTGAGTGCACCGAGCACCAGTTCTTCGCGGCTGGAAAGTCCGTCGAGCAGGGTCAGGGCGAAGCTATGGCCCTTGATCGAGGCCAGCTCGTTGCTGCGGCAATTCTTGACCAGACCATCGACCAATTGCTGCGCGTCGAGCAAGTTGAAGCGCTCCATCTCGTCGATCAGCACGCTGGCGATGGAGAAGCAGCGCAGGTCGAAGCCCAGCGCCACCACGCAACCACGACCGTAGCCCTGCGGGGTGATCTCGCCAGCGCTGGTACAGCCGACCAGGCTGACGCCACCGAAGTGCGCTTCCAGCGCCTGGCCGAGGCCGTCGAGATCGTATTCGGCCGAGCAGAAGAACAGCACGAAGCCGAGATAGGGATGGATCAGCTGGCGTGCCAGTTCCTGGGCGGCCAATTCCACATCCTTCGTGCTGGAGACGGCGCTGAGCACGCCCTCCGACTGTTCCAAGGCCATATCACGTCCCAATTCACGCGCTGATCATGGGGAAATTCTACGAAGGAGGCCGCAGGCGCCCCATGCTACTTGAGTACTGGGTAGTCGATCCGTAGGGCGTACTCGCGAAGCAGTACGCGACGCCCGCCGCCACCCTGGTCACGCCATGCATGGGTCGACAACCCGCTGCAATTCAATAGGTAGGGCGGGTGCAACCCGCCAACGGGGAAACGGCGGGTTGCACCCGCCCTACAAACTGGTGCGCATGGCGCACCCTACCTGGGACGGCACCGCACTTGTGTAGCGTGCGCCGTGCGCACCAGCGTTCTCACAGGGCAGGCCAGCAAACCAGACCCGTAGGGCGTACTCGCGAAGCAGTACGCCGGACGCCAAGTGAGACTCAGGGGAACGGTAATCGCTGGTGCGCGCGGCGCACCCTACGGGTCGGCGTACGCAGCCCAGGAAGCCATGAAACAAAAAAGACCGGGCAGAGGTCGCCCCCTGCCCGGCCTTGTGCAACGGTGCTTACCAGCTGAGCACGGCACCCACGGCGAAGGTGTCGGTGTCCTCGTTCAGACCGCTGCCTGCGACGGCATCGATCTGGTACTGGTTGTACTCGGCGACCAGCTTGAGGTTGTCGTTGATGGTGCGGAAGTAGGCGATGCCGCGGGTCTCGTAGTCTGCTGCCACGCCCAGGCCGTTGCCGTCGTCCTCGGTCTTGCCGTAGGACAACGCCACGCGGTTCTTGCCCCAGGTGTAGGAGCCCTGCAACAGGTAGCCGTCGCTGTCGATGTCACGCAGGGTCGGCTCGCCCAGGTTGTTGGTGAAGAACGGGTTGATGCCCTTGGCCTGGAAGCCCGAACCGGTCAGCGACAGGCCGCCGAACTTGGCCTGCACGCCATAGCCAAGGCCCTTGGAGGTGACCTTGTCGACGGTGTCGTCGGTGTTCTCGGAGGTCTGGTAGGCGCCGTTGACCCAGGTGTAGATGGTCGAACCGCCTAGATCGAACTGGTAACTGACTTCCGATTCGAAACGCGGGTTTTCCTGGTAGGCCTTGCCGGTGGCGCTGTCGTCGTTGGTGTCGACCGGGTCCATGATGCCGACCGCAACTCGCAAGCCTTCAGCCAGGTTGTTGTTGCGGTAGGTGATCTGCGAAGTCGGGAACGGGTATGGGTAACCGGTGCCGATGTTGCCGAAGGACACGCCATTGCCGTCCACCAGGCCGAGGGTGTCGGAAACGTTGCCGTAACCGGCCAGCAGCTCATCGAGGAAGATGTTGGAGCGCGAGAACAGGCCGAAGTCCTTGCCCACCAGCACCTCGCCCCACTCCGGGCTGGAAACGGTGCCGTAGAACTGACGAACGTCGATGGCGGTATCGGTGCCATTGGTTTCGCTGTCGTTGATGGTGACCCAGAAGGACGAGCGACCGGTCAGCTTCAGATCATCGATCTGCTTGCCGAAGTTGAAGCCGATCCAGTTGGGCAGAAACCCCATCTTCACCCGCGACTGACGGCGGTCGAACTGCTCACCGTCGCGGTCCACGTCGCTGTTGACGTAGAAGGCGTTGATGTAGCCGTCAGTGGAGAATGTGGTGTCGTCCTTGTCGTACAGGACGATCTCGGCGGCGGCCTGCTGCGCGGTCGCCAGGGCGACGGCGGTGGCCAGGGTCAGGGGCAGAAGTCGAGTGATGGCGATCTTGTTGTTGTGCATAACGCTCTCCGCTTGAGTGGCGACCGCCAGGGCAGTCGTGTCGGAGGCGATTATCGAAAGCGGGTCTGGCGGGCCATACGCTGCCTTGGCAGCGATTCGCTGCTGCTTTGGCCGGGCGCTACCGTCGCGCTTCCGCCGGCTCACGACCGACCTGCTACCGGTAGCGGGAGAAAGGTATTAGTACCGGGCCAGCCCTAGGGCGTAGACATGCGCCAGTAACTAAGCGGCAGGCGTCGCGCACCGCAACAAACGGCGGCGGCGCGGCTGCACAACGCTTCGCCCCGGGTCGGGGCTCCTACACAGCCACCAGACACTGCCCCACCCTGTAGGAGCCGCGCCCCGCGGCGAATCGAAAGAACGCCGCAAAGCCAGAGCCTCGTACCGGATCGGGGCTCCTGCAGAAAAAGGGCGTTGGAAATTCGCGCGCAGTCGCGCAAAGAGCGCTGAAAAGAACGCAGCCTAGGCCAGCGACGGCGCTCCGCTGGCCAGCACGCGCCAGTCGCGGGTGCTTAGCAGTTGCTCATGTGCCAGGAGCAGATCGTTTGCGGTCAGGCCCACCAGCGCTTGCTGCACCCGTTGCAGGTGCACCTCGGGCAAGCCTGCCAGATGCAGCTGCCATAGCTGCTCGGCACGCGGCAGATTGGTCTTGGCCGGGCTCAGCGCTGGCAGCAAGGCATCGCGATACCGCGACAAGGCCGTATCGTCCAGTGCGGCGAGCAACTGGCGCTGCTCGCCCAGAAAGGCGCGGATATGCTCGAAGATGCCAGCCGCCTCGCAGACGGGTGACTGCAGGGCAAACAACAGGCCCCGGCAACCCTCGACCTGGCGGAAACCGGCGAACAAGGCATAGCCCAATTGCAGCTCACCACGCAGGCGCTGGTAGAAGCGCCCCTGCAACACCTGGCCAAGCAGACGCCAGGCGGCCTCGGTACAGACATCGTCGGCAGGCAAGGGGCAGAACAGCAGCAACGCAGCATCCGTACCCGGCTGTGCGACCTGGTGCCAATCGATCCCGGTCTCGATGCGGGGCACTGGCGGCAGATACGCCAGCGCCTCGACAGCCGCACACAGCTCGGCCAACTGTGCCTGTTCGCTCGCCCCGAGCCCGACGCTCAGGCCTTCCAGCTGCGAGGCCTTGGGCAGTTCGCACAGCTGCGGCAAACGCTGCAGCAGCGCCCGCAACAACATGCTCTGAGAAGAAGCGGGTTCGACCGGTTGATCGAGCGCTGTCAATAGCAACGGCACCAGCAAGGCGCTGAAAACCGGCAACAGCGGCGCCGGCCCGCGCAATGAAAGGCTCCAGCCAGCGGCTTGCACGCTCAGTTGGCTGACGATGCCAAGCCGCTCACCGCGCCAGCGCAGATCGGCGCTGCGCACCAGCAATCCTGCTTCGATGGCAGTCGCGTCGCCCGCATCTGAACAGGGACCACGCCAGTAAAGCGCGGCCGGCCCCCCCTCGGTCTGCCCCGGATGATGTCGCAACGCGGCCAATGGCAAAACGGCCGATGCCACGGCAGCGCCGGCCAGCAGCGGATCATTGCCGGGCAACCGCCACTGGTGGCTCGGAATTGGCGCTGGTGATGGCATCGGCAGGGCCTGCAATGGCAAATCCAATCCGGTTGCCGGCCACAGGGGTCGCATCTGTTCGCCGCACTGCAATTCGATCAGCCCGTCACCGCGAGCCAGGCAAGCCAGCAGCGCATTCAGTTGGCGTAAGGTGTGGCTGTCGTCCTGAGCAGGCGATTGCAGCTCCCTGGCCACCGCCAACGGGCTGAGCCCAAGCAACCTGAGCGCTGCTGCCTGCTGATAGTGCCGCAGCCGCAATGACCAATCTGCATGGCCCTGCAGCTGCGCGGCCCAGCTCTGCAGGGCGGCGCGCAAGGCCGCGCCCTGCTCCGCGGTGGCGCCAGGAAAGTCCAGGCGCAACAGGCATTGCCCCCCGTGCTGATACAGCACCCGCGCCTGCAACTGCCGGCACAATTGCAGTGCGCGCAGGCCGTCGAGTAAGCCGCCGGGCGCAGGGTCCTGCAAGGCATCCAGTAACAGATCCAACGATGAGTTCAGCTCGCGGGGGTCGAGCTGTACGGCAAGGCCCAGGTGCACACCAGGGCGACTGTGTTGCAGGTGCAGGCATGGCGCCTGCAGCGGTAGCAGGTCGGCCGGTGGCGCGTAACAGACGGCGCCCTCGCCTGCTGGTAACGCTCCAAGCAGCGCCTCGGCAATATCCAGCAACTGCTCGGCCGGTTGTGGCCCGACCAGAGTCAGGCTCATATGCCGAGCCTGGTAGTGGCACTGATGATAATCACGCAACGCTCGCTGAAACTCCGCAGACTCCACAACCAGCGTACTGCGATCACCAGCCTGGAACGCGCCGCAGCGATGCCCGGCGGCGAGCGCCTGGCCCAGCGCATGATTGATCCGGCTGTCGGCATCCTGGCTGCGCGCCTGGTATTCGGCATGCAGCACCTCGCGCTCGCGCAGCTGGGCGTCGAACTCCAGCATCGGCTGGCAGAGCATATCCAGCAGACGCGTCAGCGCCGGTTGCAGCAACTCGACCGGCAGCTCGCAGACGAAATCGGTGTGCCGCGCCTGAGTCGAGGCATTGACGAGCCCGCCATGGCGCTGGACGAAGGCCATCAACCCCTGGTCGCCCGGGTAATCGCGGCTACCGAGAAACAGCAGGTGTTCGAGAAAGTGCGCCAGCCCCGGATAGGCCGCTGGCTCGTCATGACTGCCCGCCGCCACCCGCAGGCACACCCCCACCTGCTGCGCCCAGGGCTGCTGCTGCACGCGCAGCTCGGCGCCATTGGCCAGTCGCCGGGTAACGGGAGCTTGATCAGACATCAATGGTTCTCTGGGCAGCTTGCCGCCAAGCTTGCCCCTTGCGCCACGGTCCGGCAATGCTGCTTTGGGCCTAGACAAGCCGACACATTGGTACGAAGCCCTCCTATGGCCGGCAACAAAAGCCCGTCCCGTGCGGGCTTGCTGTTAGAATACGCAGCCTTTTTCAGCCCGTCACAGCGTCCCATGTCCCAGGATTCAAACCGCCCCGCCCTGTCCCGCCGCTTCTCCGTCGCCCCGATGATGGACTGGACGGATCGCCACTGCCGCTATTTCCTGCGCCAGTTGTCGCGCCATGCCCTGCTCTACACCGAGATGGTCACCACCGGCGCGCTGATTCATGGCGATCGCGAGCGTTTCCTGCGTTACAGCGAGTGCGAACACCCGATTGCCCTGCAGTTGGGCGGCAGCAACCCGCAGGACCTGGCGACCTGCGCGAAGATGGCCGAAGAACACGGCTATGACGAAGTAAACCTGAACGTCGGCTGCCCCAGCGATCGGGTGCAGAACAACATGATCGGCGCCTGCCTGATGGGCCATCCGGCGCTGGTAGCCGACTGCGTGAAAGCCATGCAGGACGCCGTGAACATCCCGGTGACGGTCAAGCACCGCATCGGTATCAATGGCCGTGACAGCTACGCCGAGCTGTGCGATTTCGTCGGCCAGGTGCGTGATGCCGGTTGCCGCAGCTTCACCGTGCATGCGCGTATCGCCATCCTCGAAGGCCTGTCGCCGAAGGAAAACCGCGAGATTCCGCCGCTGCGCTACGACGTGGCTGCTCAACTCAAGCAGGACTTCCCCGACCTGGAGATCATCCTCAACGGCGGTATCAAGACCCTTGAGGAATGCGAGCAGCACCTGCAGACCTTCGATGGTGTGATGCTCGGCCGCGAGGCCTATCACAACCCCTATCTGCTGGCGCAAGTGGACAGCCGCCTGTTCGGCGCCGAAGACCCGGGCATCACCCGCATGGACGCCCTGCTCGCACTCAAACCCTACGTCGAACAGCATCTGCGCGAGGGAGGCACCCTGCATCACGTCAGCCGTCACGTGCTGGGCCTGGCTCAAGGCTTCCCAGGTGCGCGGCGCTTCCGCCAGTTGCTGTCGGTGGACATTCACAAGGTGCAAGACCCGCTGGCGCTGCTCGACCAGGCAGCAGAACTGCTACGCGGGCATTAATCCGGCGCGCTGAGGCGGTAGCGGCTACGCCCCGTCGTCTGCACCAGGCCGTTTTCCTCCATGCGGCGCAGCACCTGGCGCACGCTGACCAGCGATAGCGGTTCGCCGGCGTCGCTCAGCTGCCGATGCAGCTCGCGCGCGGACACACCCTCTTCGTCATTGGCGCTGCACAGCGCCTCCACCACCTTGAGCCTAGGCATGCTGAAACGCAGCCCGGCGGCCTGCAGCCACTCACGGCACTGGCGCGTATCCAGGCCTGCGGAAACTGAACGAGAAGGCAGGGTTTGGGTCGACATGTTCGGGCTCCTTGGCAGCTCGTCTAAAGTCGGACTCCACCGACTTCGGTACGTTCTCACGTACCGTCATTACTAAAGACGAATGAGCCAGCGAAAAGCGCAGCCCGAAAAGGTAAATTTTGTCAGTGACCCGACCGTTGAGCGCTTGCAGCGCCTCGGGTAAGGTCATGCCATCTGCAACGACAAGGCCTCGTCATGACCTCCAAGCTGGAACAACTCAAGCAGTTCACTACCGTAGTCGCCGACACCGGTGACCTCGACGCCATCGCCCGCCTGCAACCGGTGGATGCCACCACCAACCCCTCGCTGCTGCTCAAGGCGGCGGCCCTGCCCCGCTATGCCGATCTGTTGAATCAGGCAGTGAGTGCCGGCAAGGGAGACTTGGGGTTGGCCTGCGATCACTTCGCGGTGGCCGTCGGCCAGGAGATCCTCAAGGTCATTCCGGGGCGCATTTCCACCGAAGTCGATGCGCGCCTGTCATTCGACACCGACGCGACCCTGCGCCGCGCCGAGCGCCTGATCGGCCTTTACGAAAAAGCGGGTATTGGCCGCGATCGCGTACTGATCAAGATCGCTTCGACCTGGGAAGGCATCCGCGCCGCCGAGCAGCTGGAAAAAGCCGGCGTGCAGACCAACCTGACCCTGCTGTTCGCCTTCGCCCAGGCGCAGGCCTGTGCCGATGCCGGCATATTCCTCATCTCGCCGTTCGTGGGGCGCATCTACGATTGGTACAAGAAGGCCGAGGGCCGTGATTTCGTAGGCAACGATGATCCTGGCGTGCAGTCGGTCAAACGCATCTACAACTACTACAAGGCAAACGGCTACGACACCGTGGTGATGGGAGCAAGCTTCCGCAACCTCGGTCAGATCGAAGCGTTGGCCGGTTGCGACCGCCTGACCATCAGCCCCGACCTGCTGCAGAAACTGGCTGAGGACGATGGCCAACTCAGTCGCCAGCTCGCCCCTGGTGCTACCGGCGAACCTCGCCAGAGCCTCGATGAAGGCGGCTTCCGCTGGGCGCTGAACGAAGACGCCATGGCTACCGAGAAGCTGGCCGAAGGCATCCGCCTGTTCGCCCGCGATCAGGAAAAACTCGAAGCCCTGCTGGCCGCTAAGGCCTGAATGAAAAGGGGCGTCAGCCAAGCTGACGCCCCTTTTCATTGCGAGTTCGAAACCTAGGGTGCGCCGTGCGCACCAGCGATCTTCTTTGCAGGTATCGGTGCGCGCGGCGCACCCTACAGAAAATCGGGAGGTCAGTGCCGTTCGAGTGCGCTGACCAGATCGTGAAAGGCCTCGCGATTGGAGTCGTTGAGCCCCATCAGGATGCGGTGCGCTTCCAGCACTTTGGCTTTGACTACCGCCTCCGTCTGATCCTGTGACGGCAAATCATCCAATGCCTCCGGGCATGGAATCGGCCGGTCGACGATATTGAACACCTGATCAAAGCCCATTGACTGCAGCAGACGGGTGATATCGTCATGGGTGGTGACAACGGTCGGCAACAGGCCCACCTTCTGCCGCGACAGAATGGACAACTTCGCCAGCAAACCGAGAGTCGTGCTGTCGATACTGCGCGTTTCGGTCAAGTCGATGACGATGGCCGAAAAATTCAACGCGGTGAAAATCTTTTCAATCGTGGCATCCAGAGCTGAACACAGCGTCAGACGGACTTCACCGACGAACTTCAGGACGAAGGTTCCATCCTGCTCGGCGAATTGGATGCGACCGGGGCTTATCCCAGGATTCATGCAAGGTTCCTGCTCAACACCAGCAAGGCGATATCATCCGGCATCTCGCCCAGATTGGCCAGACCGAGAACTTGACGCAAACCGCCCAGCGTACCGCCAGCCTGGCTAACCAGTTGTGGCAGCGCCAATTCCTTCTCTTTCAGCGTATCGCCCGGCAACAGGTCGAGAATGCCGTCGGAAAGCAGGGTCAGACTGAAAGACTCAGGCAGCTGCATCACCAGATCGCCGTATTCGGCTTCTTCGAAAAGGCCGACCGGCAGGCCGCGGCCTTCCAGGTAACGCGCCTGGCCATTCTCGAACAGCACCGGCAATGGCAGATGCCCGCCGATACTGTAGGTGAGCATGCCACTCTCCTCGTCGATCACGCCGCCGAGCATGGTCACGTGCTTGCCAAGCTTGCAGTTGATCAGGCCGCGGTTGATGTGGCCGAGCACATCCGAGGGCTTGAATTCCGGCAGCGTGCCGCCACGCCGCCACTCGTAGAGCAGGCGCGTGGTCATGAACTTGAGCAGCACGGTGACGAATGCCGAGGACGCTCCATGGCCGGAAACATCGGCCAGATAGAACGCGATGCGTCGCTCGTCGATACGGAAGTAATCGACGAAGTCACCGGACAGGTACAACGACGGAATGATCTGGTGCGCGAAGTTCAGGCCATCGGCCTGCCAGGGCGTCACCGGCAACATGTTCATCTGCACCTGACGCCCGGCGTTCTGGTCTTCCTGCAACAGATGCAGGCTGGCCTGGAGCTCACGATTGGTCGCTTCCAGTTTCTCGCGATAGAGCTGGTTTTCGACGCGCAGACGCGCACGATCCAGCGCGCGACGCACCGAATGCTCCAGCACCGCCAGGTCTTCGAGAGGTTTGATCAGGTAGTCGGCAGCGCCGAGACGCAGAGCTTCAACGGCATCGTTCATCACGCCGGCGCCGGAAACGACGATCACCGGCACCTCGACACCCAGCGCGTTGATACGTCGGATCAGTTCAAGACCGTCGACCTGCGGCATGCGCAGGTCGCAGATCATCAGGTCGGGGCCTTCCTGCTGGAACACTTCCAGCCCCTGCAAACCGTTGTTGGCCTGCAACACCTTGAAGCCGCTGTCCTCGAGGTAGGCCGCGAGGCTTGCACGTACGACATCGTCGTCGTCGATGATCAGCAGAGTGGCACTGGTTTTGTGCATGGGGTATCCAGGCAAACTGCGCCAGGGCAATTTTGGTCACTGCCCATGGCGCGGCGCCGCATCTATGGCGCCAGGGCGATTTCAAGGGGCAGACGGTACTCCCATCTGCCGGCCGATTCAAGCCGGGACCGGTCGTCGTTCGGCGGCTTTACAGGTCAAATCGACGAGGGTTATAAGAGCCGCGGGAGAGCTCATAAGAAGAGGACAGGGTCCATGAGTCAGAATGATCGAGCGTACAGCGAGAAACGTGACTACATCCGCATGCGACTGGAAGCTGCAGTCGTCCTCCATCACGCTGGCCGGGAAATTCCTGCACTGTGCCTGGATCTTTCCAGTACCGGCATGCAAATCGAGGCTGAAGTTACCCTGAGCATGGGCGACAAGGTCAAGGTCCACATCCCTTCAGAACACAGCGAACTCGCCGGGCTCGACGCCCAGGCCGAGGTGGTGCGAATAGGCGATCTGGGCGACGGTCGTCAGTCGCTGGGCCTGGCAATCATCTCCATGAGCTGAAATCTGCATTTACGAAAAAGGCGGCCCAGAGGCCGCCTTTTTCGTATCTACAGGGCTTAGAAATCGTCTTCGACCTGCCCATCCTTCACCTTGAACTCACGGCTCTGCAGGTAGGCGTTGCGAATGAAGATGTACTTGTCGCCGCTGACCAGTCGCTCGGCCTGCAGCAGGTTGGCACGGGTGTCGACCACCTGTACGCCACGGGTGACGTTGCGCGTCGGTACGTGATCCATGTACGGATATGGCGTCAGGAAGCTGTCCGGCACTCGACCGGTGGCATCACGCACGGTACTTGGGCCGAGGAGCGGGATGACCAGGTAAGGGCCGCTGTTCAAACCCCAGACACCAAGGGTCTGACCGAAGTCTTCGTCATTCTTGCGCAGGCCCATGTGCTTGGCCACGTCGAAGAACCCCAGCACACCGAAGGTGGTGTTGAAGATCAGGCGCCCGGTATCGACGCCGGCGTTGTGCAACTTGCCCTGTAGCAGGTTGTTGGCCAGGTTGCCGACGTCGCCGATATTGCCGAAGACGTTGTGCACGCCATCTTCGAGAAACTGCGGCGTGACAGCCCGGTAACCCTGGGCGATCGGCTTCAGCGCATAGGTGTCGACGGTATCGTTGAAGCGGAAGATGGGGCGATTGAAACTTTCCCAAGGATCTTCTTCCGAAGCTGCCTGACTCATCGCAGGCAGCAGGCTGAGGCCGACGAGGGCCATCAGGCCACCCAGGCGCGCGATCCAGCGAGCACCGATCACATGCATTTAAATCTCTCCTTGAGGAAAATAATGTGGCCACCGCCAGCGGGCCGAATGCCGCGTAGTATAAAGCCTGGAGCCCTGATTGGGCAGCATAGCGAAGAAAAGCGATGACCGACGAAACCTTGCTGCACACGGCACACATCCCCGTACGCTGGGGCGACATGGACAGCTACGGGCACGTCAACAACATCATCTACATGCAGTACCTGGAAGAAGCCCGTGTCGCCTGGTTCGAGCTGGCCGGCGTAGCCATGAGCAACGTGCCGTTCGGTCCGGTGGTACTGCAAACCCAGCACACCTACCTGAAACCGGTGATCCACCCCGCCACCGTGGTGGTGGAGCTGAGGGCTGGCGCGGTGGGGCGCAGCAGCCTGGTGATCGCTCACCAGCTGACCACCGTCGAAGACCCGCTCACGGTCTACGGTGAGGGTTACTGCAAACTGGTGTGGATCGACCACGAAAGTGGCAAGTCGGTAGCCCTGCCGGAGCATGTACGCGGCCTGTTCAACGTCACCTAGCAGTCACATTACGGTCATCCGTCGGCGTTAGATTGGCCTAGGCCAATGCCACGGATGATCCCATGCCCTCCCCCTGCACCGCCCTGATCTTTCAACTGTCCGGCTGCCTGGTCGACTTCGGCGCCCGCACGCTACCTGTCGCGCTGCAACGGCTGCATCCCGAGCGCACAACCGCGAACCCGGCCGGTACGCCGCAACAGGCGCTGGATGCATGGTTAGGCAAGTCGGCAACCAGCGCACAACTGCAGGCGCTGCAACAGACGCTGAGCGAGGTGGCCGGAGAACATGCCGAACTGACCCCGGGTGCTGCACAGTTGCTGCAAACCCTGCATGCCGACGGCACGCCCTGCGCCTGGCTGGACGACCTTCCAGCCGACGCCAGCCTGCGCCTGGCCGAAGCGCTGCCCACGCCCATCGAAGCGGTGCTGGCGCGTCAGGCCAGGCCATGGCCGGCGCCGGACAGTTGCTGGCAAGCATTGAGCCAGCTGGACGTCGAGCACCTGGATGGCTGTGTTGTCGTCAGCGGTAATCCGCTACTGCTGCAAGCCGGGCTCAATGCCGGCTGCTGGACCATCGGCCTGGCCGCCTGCGGGCCACTGTGCGGCTACGCCCTGGCCGACTGGCAGGCACTGGGCGCGAGCGATCAGGAACACCTGCGCGCCGAGGCCACGCTGCAGCTCTATCGTCTGGGCGTGCACTCGGTGGTCGATCATCTGGGAGAAATCGAGGCCAGCCTGGACGATATCGGCGTGCGCCGGAGCAAGGGCGAAAAGCCCTGAGCCTTTGACTCGGATCAGGCAAAGCCGGCCCGCTTGGATTAACCTTCAGGTACGGGTTGAAAACTTCCAGCGCCGCTGGGGGTCAATGCCTAAGCTGATTCGACAAGGAGAACTCTATGCCAGCAAGCGACCTGCAGCAGCAACTGGAAGCCCTCCAGCAACACCTGGCCCAGGACACGCCGCTCAGCGAGGAAGAACGCGCATCGCTTTACCTGCTGACCCAGGAAATCGAAGTGCAATTGGCGCGTGAAGCCGCCTCAGCGCCTGACGCCACGCTGATCGATGGCGTTAATCTGGCGGTGGAACGTTTCGAGGCCAGCCACCCTACCCTCGCCGGCACCCTGCGCAACATCATGCAGAGCCTGGCCAATATGGGCATCTGAATACCCTGCCCCGGCTAAGGCCTGGCGTTTCAAGCAAAATGTCGCCGCTTGGCCAATGCCACTTAGCCAAGCGTCGATGCATCGAACGTGTAGGAGCGGCGCCCCGCCGCGAGCCCGGGCGGGGCTGACGCGAAAAGCTTCGCCCCGGGGCGGGGCTCCTACAACGGCCGCATTGTCTAAGCGGCATTTTTCATGGGCTACTGGCGCGCCAGGCGACCATTTTCCGGCTTGATTGCCTCGGTGCTGCGATACGGATTGATGTCCAGCCCACCACGGCGCACGTAGCGCGCATAGACAGTCAGCGACTGCGGCTGCAGCAGGCGCTGCAGATCGAGGAAGATGCGCTCGACGCACTGCTCGTGAAAATCCGCGTGCTGACGGAAGCTCACCAGATAAGCCAGCAGGCTGGCGTGATCCAGCGCCGCGCCGCGGTACTCGACTACCAGGCTGCCCCAGTCCGGCTGGCCGGTAACCGGGCAGTTGGACTTGAGCAGATGGCTGTGCAGGCTCTCTTCCACCACCCGGCCAGCGTCGCAACGCAGCAGCTCGGGCTGCGGGTGATCGTAGTGGCTGACACTGATGTCCAGTTCATCGATGCACTGACCCGGTAGCGTCGCCACGCCCTCCTCAGAAACCTCAGCCAGCGAGCGCAGGCGCACCGCCACCGGCTTACCGGCCACCGCCGACAGATCACGCGCCAGCGTCGCTTGCAGCTCGTCCCAACTGGCGAAAGCCGATTGATTCAGGGAGTTGAGGTACAGCTTGAAGGACTTCGACTCGATGATGTTCGGCGAGTCGGCCGGGATGGCGAACTCACCGATGGCCACCACCGGCTTGCCGGATGGCAGCAGCCAGGACAACTCGTAGCAGTTCCAGTAGTCCACGCCTTGATACGGCAGGCTGGCGCCATCCAGACCCAGCTCCGCCCACTTGGTAGTGCGCGAGATGGGGAACAGCAGCTCTGGGCTGTATTCGGCGATGTACTGGCTGGACTTGCCCAGCGGGGAATGTTCGGCGGGGTGCTGCATGACGGGCAATCCAGAATAGCGAAAACCGCGCGAGTTTAACGGGTTAACCACCGCGCCGCACGCGCAGCGGGCTGTGGGTTTGCTCGGTGCGCACAGCGCACCCTACTGCCGCTGATCTTTCCACCTTGCTATACACGTAGGGTGCGCCGCGCGCACCGCAGTGCCCACCGGCACAAGCCAGTCAGACCGCCACCGGCTCCTCCTCGATCTTGCGCAGTGGCGCCCAGCGCCTCAGCAGCAGGTACAGCGTCGGAATCACGTAGAGGGTGAAGAAGGTACCGACCAGCAACCCGCCGACGATCACCAGACCGATCTGCTGACGGCTTTCGGCCCCGGCCCCCGTGGCGATGGCCAGCGGCAGCGAACCCAGCACCATGGCGCCGGTGGTCATCAGGATTGGCCGCAGGCGCTGCACCGAAGCCTCGATCACCGCTTCGCGCAGGGCCTTGCCCTCACGCAGCAGGTGGTTGGCGAACTCGACGATAAGGATGCCGTGCTTGGTGATCAGACCAATCAGGGTCACCAGGCCGATCTGCGAGTAGATATTCCAGGTGCCGCCGAACAGCTTCAGTGCCAGTAAGGCGCCGGCCATCGACAAGGGCACGCTGAACAGAATGATCAGCGGGTCACTGAAACTCTCGAACTGCGCCGCCAGCACCAGGAAGATGAACGCCAGGGCCAGGGCGAAGATCAGCAGGATGCCCGAGCTGGATTCCTTGAAGTCGCGCGACGTGCCGGTGTAGTCGTATTGCGTCTCTGGCGGAAACACCTCACGGGCGGCAACTTCCAGATGATTGAGCGCCTCGCCCAGGGTGTAGCCGGTGCCGACGTTGGCACTGATGGTCACCGCACGTAGCTGGTTGAAATGATTGAGCTCGCGCGGCGCTACCGTCTCGCGCACCTCGATCAGGTTGGATAGCTGCACCATGCCGCCGTCGCGATCACGCACGTAAACCCGATCAAGGTCCTGCGGGTTGCTGCGGTCGATATCCTGCAGCTGCACCATGACGTCGTACTGCTCGCCGTTCTGCTTGAAGCGGGTCACCTGGCGGCTGCCGAACAGGCTTTCCAGGCTGCGCCCGATTACCGATACATCGGTGCCAACCGCTGTTGCCTGCTCGCGATTGACCGTGATCTTGAGCTGCGGCGAGTTGAGTTTGAGGTCGCTGTCCAGCCCCTCCAGCCCCGGATAATCACGCATGCGCTCCATCAGTTGATCGACGTAGACCTGCAGCTCGGCGTATTCCATGGACGAGCGCACGACGAAGTTGATCGGCTGGTTACGCGCGCTCTGTCCCAGCGGTGGGCGATTGACCGGGGTCACGCGCATGCCGGCGATGTCCTGCAACTTTGGCAACAACTCGTTGCGAATCTCGAACTGAGTACGTGAGCGGTCGCCCCAGTCCTCCAGCTTCATGAAGGAGATGCCCTGCGCCACCGTTGGGAAACCGGCGATCATCAGGTAGCGATTGGTCTCCGGGATGCTCGCGTAAGCAGCCTCGACCTCACGGCCGTAGCGCGCCGTATAGTCGATGGTGGCGCCGTCTGGGCCATTGAACACCCCGACGATGGTGCCGGTGTCTTCGGTGGGCGCCAGCTCCGAGCGCAGGCCGCTGAACAGCCAGGCGCACAGCACGAAAGCCGCCAGCAGCACGCCAAGCACCAATGGCCAAGCACGCAGGGCGCGATCCAGGCTGTGCTTGTAGCTGTAGGTGAGGCCATTGAGAAAGCCCTCAATGAGGTTGTACACGCGCCCATGGCGCTGCTCATGCTGATGCGGCCTGAGCATCACTGCGCACATCATCGGCGTCAGCGTCAACGCCACGAAACCGGAAACCAGCACGGCGCCAGCCAGGGTCCAAGCGAACTCGGTGAACAGCTTGCCGGTGGTGCCCTGCATGAAGCCGATCGGTGCGAAGACGGCTGCCAGGGTCAGGGTCATGGCGATCACCGCGAAGGCGATCTCGCGGCTGCCCTTGAAGGCCG
This sequence comes from Pseudomonas sp. ZH-FAD, assembly GCF_002803095.1. Lineage (GTDB taxonomy): Bacteria > Pseudomonadota > Gammaproteobacteria > Pseudomonadales > Pseudomonadaceae > Aquipseudomonas. The sequence goes on from NZ_PGLR01000041.1 coordinate 28,357, forward strand.
CCTGCATGGGCTTCATCCCAGCCTCGATATGGCGATGGATGTTCTCCAGCATGACGATGGCGTCGTCCACCACCAGACCGATGGCCAACACCATGGCCAGCAGGGTCAGGGTGTTGATGGTGAAGCCCATCAGCGACATCAGGGCGAAGGCGCCGATCAACGAGACCGGGATGGTCACCAGCGGAATCAGCGTCGCGCGCAGCGAGCGCAGGAAGATGAAGATGATCAGGATGACCAGCGCCACCGCCTCCCAGATGGTGGTGAAGACGTTGTCGATGGATTCGCGGATGAACTGCGAGTTGTCGTTGGCCACGGTCATGTTCATGCCGTCGGGCAGCAGTGCCTTGACGTCGTCCCAGGCCGCTTCGAGCCCGTCGGAGATATCCAGCGGGTTGGCCGTGGCCTGCTTGACCAGGCCCAGGGTCACCGCCGGCAGACCATTGAAGCGCACCACGGTGCGCTCGTCACGCGGCCCCACTTCGGCGCGACCGACATCGGACAGGCGCAGCAGGTAGCCTTGCGAGTCGTCGAGGATCAGCTCGTTGAACTGCTCCGGGGTGCGCAGATCGGTCTCCGAGAGCACGCTGAACTCACGTTCACGCGACTCGATGCGCCCGGCCGGAATCTCCACGTTCTGCCGGCGCAGGGCATCCTCCACGTCCTGCACGGTGAGGTTGTGCGCGGCGAGCTTTTCCGGATCGAGCCAGATACGCATGGAAAAGGTACGCGCCCCGCGTACCTGCACTTCGGACACACCGGGAATGGTCTGCAGACGGTCCTTGATCACCCGCTCCAGCAGGTCGGTGATCTCCATGGCGCTGTGCTGCTGGCTGTGAAAGGCGATCCAGATCACCGGCTGGGCGTCGGCCTCGACCTTCTGCACGATGGGTTCGTCCACCTCATCCGGCAGCAGGTTGCGCACCCGCCCCAGACGATCACGCACGTCGTTGGCAGCCTCGTCGGCGCTGCGGCCGAGACGGAATTGCGCGGTGATCTGGGTGTTCTCCGCGCGACTGATGGAGGTGACGAAGTCCAGCCCCTCGATGCCGGAGAGCACGTCCTCCACCGGCTGCGCCACCTGCGACTCCATGATTTCCGGGCTGGCCCCTGGATAGGTGACCTGCACGGTGACGATGGGCACGTCGATATTGGGGTATTCGCGCACATTGAGGCGGTCGTAGGCCATCAGCCCCAGCAGCACCACGATCAGCGACAGAACAGTCGCGAATACCGGCCGGCGAATGCAGACATCGGAGAGCGTCACGGCTGGCGCTCCCCGCTCTTGGTGCGTACGGCCAGCCCTTCGCGCACACGCTGCCAACCGGCACTGATGATGGTTTCGTCGCCCTGCAGGCCTTCACGCACCTCGACCAGCCCGTCGAAACGCTTGCCCAGCGTCACTTCGCGGCGCTCGACCTGGCCATCGACCACCAGATTGACCAGTAACTTGTCGCCCTGCGGCATCACCGCTTCCTCGGGAATCACCAGCGCATTGGGCCGCTCTTCGAGGATCACCGATACGCGGACGAACTGACCGGGACGCAGGCGGCGGTCATCGTTGTCGATATGCGCGCGAATCGCCTGGCTGCGCCCAGCTTCGTCCAGGCGCGGGTTGATGGCGAAGATTTCGCCACGAAAGCGTTCGCCCGGGTAGGTATCGAGGGTGATTTCCACGGTCTGGCCGAGGCGCACCTGGGCCACGGCCTTCTGCGGAATACGGAAGTCGACCTTGAGCGGGTCGAGCACCTCCAGATTGACGATGTTCTGCCCGGCACTGAGGTAGTCACCGACGCTGGCCTGGCGCAGGCCGAGCGTGCCGTCATGAGGGGCCTTGATCTGGGTCTTGTCGAGACGCGCCTGGGCCAGGGCCTGGCTGGCACGGGCGGCCTGCAACTGGCTCTGCGCCTCGTCCAGCGCCTGGGCGTTGCTGGCACCACGCTGGAACAGCATCTGCGCACGCTGGTGGTTTTTCTCGGCCAGATCAAGATTGGCCCGCGCCTGGGCGAATTCGGCGCGGGCAATCGCATCATCGAGGCTGATCAGCAGGTCGCCAGCGGTCACCGCCTGGCCCTCGCGGAAATGCAGGGTGGCCAGGCGCCCTTCCACTTCAGGGCGAATCATCACCGACTCGTCGGAGCGCAGCGAACCGAAGGTGATCAGCTCGTCACGCACCTCCATCTGCCGTACCGGCACGATCTCGACCATCGGCCCTTCGGCCGCCGCTGCAGGCAGTGCCCACAAGCCCAGCCACAGCCAAGGAAGCGCACGCAACAGCACGGTCATGATCAGCCCCTTTTTCTTGGTAGAGGCGGAGTCTAACCGGCTGCTGCGTTACTGACAGGAGCGCAAGTTATTTCGCTATGTTTTTTACAAATTACTGACGCATGCCACGACCACTGATCAGCAGTCGGATGCACAGGGTATAAAGCACCGCCGTCGCCAGCAACATGAAGCCGATGGCCACGCCGATACGGATGTCGGACACCCCGAGAATGCCGTAACGGAAGGCGTTGACCATGTGCAGGATCGGGTTGCCCAGCGACACCGTCTGCCAGAACGGCGGCAACAGGGTGATGGAGTAGAACACCCCGCCCAGGTAGGTCAGCGGCGTCAGGACGAAGGTGGGGATGATCGAAATGTCGTCGAAGTTGCGCGCATACACCGCGTTGACGAAGCCGCCGAGAGAGAAGATGGTCGCGGTCAGCAGCACCACCAGCACGGTAACGCCCAGGTGATGCACCTGCAGGTGGGTAAAGAACAACGACAGCAGCGTGACGATGAAGCCCACCGCCAGCCCGCGCAGCACGCCACCGACGACGAAACCGATGAGGATGGTGTGCGGTGACACCGGCGACACCAGCAACTCCTCGACGTTGCGCTGGAACTTGCTGCCGAAGAAGCTCGACACCACGTTGCCGTAGCTGTTGGTGATCACCGACATCATGATCAGCCCCGGCACGATGTACTCCATGTAGCTGAAGCCGCCCATGTCACCGATCTGTCGGCCGATCAGGTTGCCGAAGATCACGAAGTACAGGACCATGGTGATTGCCGGCGGTAGCAGGGTCTGCGGCCAGATCCGCACGAAGCGGCGGATCTCACGGTGAACGATGGTACGCAGGGCCACCAGGTTGGCGGCGAATTCGCTATTGAGGTACTGAGAAGTCATTGCGCCACCTTGGCCAGGTTCTTTTCCACCAGGGAGACGAACAGCTCCTCCAGGCGATTGCTCTTGTTACGCAGGCTGAGCACCTCGACCTGCTGCTGCGCCAGCTGCTGGAACAGCGCATTGAGGCCCTGGCTCTTCTCCACCTGCACTTCCAGGGTGTGGTGATCGACCAGACGCGCCGGATAGCCCTGCAGCGTCGGCACTGAGCTGTAGGAATCCTTGAGGTCGAAAAGAAAGGTCTCGACGTGCAGTTTCTTCAGCAGATCCTTCATGCTGCTCAGCTCGACGATACGGCCGTGGTCGATGATGCCGATGTTGCGGCACAACTGCTCGGCCTCTTCCAGGTAGTGGGTGGTCAAAATAATGGTGGTGCCCTGCTTGTTCAGCTCGGTGAGGAAGCTCCACATCGAACGGCGCAGCTCGATATCCACCCCGGCAGTCGGCTCGTCGAGAATCAGCAGGCGCGGCTGATGCACCAGGGCACGGGCGATCATCAGGCGGCGCTTCATGCCACCGGACAGCTCGCGTGAAGCCACGTCGCGCTTGTCCCACAGGCCGAGTTCGGTCAGGTACTGCTCGGCGCGCTCCTTGGCGATCGAGCGCGGAATACCGTAATAGCCGGCCTGGGTGACGACGATGTCGAACACCTTCTCGAACTGGTTGAAGTTGAACTCCTGCGGCACCACGCCCAGGCAACGCTTGAGCGCGTAGGGTTCGCGATCGAGGTCATGGCCGAACACGCTGACCGTGCCGCTGCTCTTGTTAACCAGCGTGGAGAGCACGCCGATGGTGGTGGATTTGCCGGCACCGTTGGGGCCGAGCAAGGCGAAGAAATCCCCTTCGGCAACGTCCAGATCGATGCCGTGCAGGGCCTGGAAGCCGTTTCCGTAGGTCTTGGTCAACTGGCGAATGGTCAGGGCGGAGCTCATGAAGATGGGGTTTCCCGCGCGAGAGTGAGGTCGTTATAGATGAGGGCGAAGACGCTCGATTGCAACTGCGTGTTTCGCCCGCTCATCACTGGCATGCACCCTACCGACCCTGACGCGCGGAGAAAAGGCCGCCCTGCCGATCTTGATTATCGACTCAGTCGATAACACTGGCCTCACGCTGCATATCGCCACTGAGTTGCAGCGCACCGGTCTCGAACAGGTGCGGATAACAGCCACGCAGATGCTCGAAGAACAGTTGCTCGGGCAGATCCTCGAACTGACCGTGGTCATGCAGGTACTCCATGTAGCGCTCGCCCTTGTCGTTATAGGGATGGAAGACGCTGTCATGCACGCCGTCGAACTCCAGCGGCGCCACCTTGAATACCCGGCACAGCGCCTCGTTGAACGCCGGCGTGGCCTTGACCCAGCGCCCGTTCAGGTGCAATTCGGTGTAACCGTGCATGGCGAACACCTCGCTGCGCAGCAGTTCCAGCAGGCGCGGCGTGGACAGGTGATTGCGCACATCGGCCAAACCGATACGCGCGGGAATGCCGCAATGCCGGGCGCAAGCGGCGAGCAGATTGGCCTTGGGTACGCAGTAGGACTCACCGCTCGCCAGCGCATGGCTGGCCTTCAATGTCTGCGCATCGAGACTGAAGGCATAGGGGTTGTAACGAATCTCGTCACGTACCGCGAGATATAGCGCCACGGCCTGACTGATCGGTTCTCGTGAGGCGCCACGCCAACGTTCGGCGAACTCGACTACCGCGGGATGGTCACTGTCAATGAAACGGCCGGGACGTAGACAGGTCTGCATGACGGGGACTCCTGAAGTTCGCTTCAGTCTAATCCCGTCGATTGCGCCACGTTGACGACGATCCGGCCAAGCTCACCGCCCCTGCCGCCATTTATGGCTATGCTCGGGGCGTCGCCCGCTCGAATCATGGAGGAATGCACATGCTCGTCATCTGGTTGCTGGTTCTGCTGCTCGGGGTCGCCTACCTGGCCCATAGCCGTACCGCCGCCCTACCTGCCCTCGGCATAACCGCAGCCTACCTGGTGGCCATGGCATTGTTCAGCCCGGTACCGGGCTGGCTGCAACTGCTGCTGTGGATCGTCACCGGCACCGTCGCCGCGTTCATCCTGCTCGGCGATCTACGCCGGCAACTGTTCACCAGCCCGCTGTTCGCCTGGTTCCAGCGCGTGCTGCCGCCGATGTCAGCGACCGAGCGCGATGCCATCGAAGCCGGCACGGTGTGGTGGGATGGCGAGCTGTTCAGCGGCAAACCGGACTGGGACAAGCTGCTGGCCTACCCCAAAGCCAAGTTGAGCGAAGAGGAACAGGCGTTCATCGACGGCCCCACCGAAGAACTCTGCGCGATGATCAGCGACTGGCAGGTCGGCCAGCAGATGGATCTGCCGGAGAAAGCCTGGGAGCACATCAAGCAGCACGGCTTCTTCGCCCTGATCATTCCCAAGGAATACGGCGGCAAGGGCTTCTCCGCCTACGCCCACTCGCAGGTGGCGATGAAACTGGCCACTCGTAGCGGCGACCTGGCCTCCACGGTGATGGTGCCCAACTCCCTCGGCCCGGCCGAGCTGCTGCTGCATTACGGTACCGATGAGCAGCGCCAGCACTACCTGCCGCGCCTGGCGCGTGGCGAGGACATCCCCTGCTTCGCCCTCACCGGCCCGCTGGCCGGTTCCGACGCCGGCGCCATGCCAGACACCGGAATCATCTGCAAGGGCCAGTACAACGGCGAGGAAGTGATCGGCCTGCGCCTGAACTGGGAGAAGCGCTACATAACCCTCGGCCCGGTGGCCACCCTGCTCGGCCTGGCCTTCAAGGCCTACGACCCGGATCACCTGCTGGGCGACAAGGAAGACCTCGGCATCAGCCTGGCGCTGATCCCCACCGACACCCCCGGCGTGGAAATCGGCCGTCGTCACCTGCCGCTGGGCGCTGCCTTCATGAACGGGCCGAACTCGGGCAAGGACGTGTTCATTCCGCTGGAGTACCTGATCGGCGGCCAGGAGTACCTCGGCAAGGGCTGGATGATGCTGATGAACTGCCTATCGGTCGGCCGCTCCATCTCGCTGCCGGCAGTCGGCACCGGCGCGGCCAAGTTCACCAGCCTCGCCACCGGCCAGTACGCCCAGTTGCGCGAGCAATTCAACGTGCCGCTGGCCGCCTTCGAGGGCATCCAGGAAGCCCTGGCGCGCATCGGCGGCAACGCCTGGCTGATGGACAGCGCGCGTATCCTCACCGCCAACGCCGTCGACCTGGGCGAGAAACCCTCGGTGCTGTCGGCCATTCTCAAGTACCACCTCACCGAACGTGGCCGCGAGTGCATCGGCCACGCCATGGACGTGCACGGCGGCAAGGGCATCATCATGGGCCCGAACAACTACCTGGCCCGCTCCTGGCAGGGCGCGCCGATCTTCATCACCGTCGAGGGCGCCAACATTCTCTCGCGCAATCTGATGATCTTCGGCCAGGGCGCCATCCGCTGCCACCCCTACGTGCTCAAGGAAATGGCCCTGGCCGACCGCGAGGACAAGGATCAGGCACTGGCCGAGTTCGACTCATTGCTGATGAGCCATATCGGCTTCGCCGTCGGTAACGCCGCCAGCAGCTTCCTCTTGGGGCTGACCCTGAACCGCCTGGGCCAGGTGCCCGGCGATGACCTCAGCCAACCTTACTACCGCGCCCTCAACCGCCTGGCCGCGGCCTTCGCCCTATGCGCCGACAGCAGCATGATGTTGCTCGGCGGCGACCTGAAACGCCGCGAGCGCCTGTCTGCACGCCTGGGCGACGTGCTCAGCCATCTCTACCTGGGCTCGGCCGCGCTCAAGCGCTACCACGACCTGGACTACCCGGAAGCCATCCGTCCGCTGCTGCGCTGGGCCATGGAGGAAAACCTTTACCACGCCGAGCAGGCACTCGATGACCTGCTGAGCAACTTCCCCAACCGCCTGTTCGGCTGCCTGCTGAAAGTGCTGGTGTTCCCGCTGGGTCGCCGCCATCACGGCCCGAGCGACGCACTGGACGCCGAAGTGGCCGCGATCATTGGCCGCCAGGCCGGCGACCCGGCGCTGGAATCGGTACTGGAAGGCTGCTACCGCCCGCAGGCGGACCAGGATTCAGTAGGAGCCCTGCAACATGCGCTGAACCTGGTGCAAGCCAGCCAGGATGCACGCAAGCGTCTGCACCAGGCGCTCAAGGATGGCAGCCTGCAACCGGCTCCGGGCCAGGACGCCATCGAGGCGGCGATCGCTGCCGGCATCCTCGACGGCGAACAGGGCCAGCGCCTGCAAGCCGCCGAAGCGGCGCGCCGTCGGGTGATCGACGTCGACGACTTCGCCAAGGAAGAGCTCAAGCTGAGCCGCGGCAAGGTGCGCTGAGTCGAACCGCTTGTGGGAGGGGCTTTTAGCCGCGAATTTCTTGCGTCGCGGCTACGACTGCAGGGATGCAGGAGGTAGAGCGAAGCAGGATGCCCGAGCCGAAAGCCCTCCCACGAAAGCCAGCTATGCAGGACAGCGGGCGCCAGGAACTCTATACTCCTGCGCCCGTTTTAACCTTCAGGAACCTGCACCATGGCCAGCCATCTCGAACACCACCTCGCCCTGCTCAACCACCTGCGCGGCATACTCGTCGCCCTGGGCGAAGCCGAACAGGTGCTCGACGACAGCCATGCCCTGTTCCTTGAGCGCTACGACGAGCTGCTCGCCGAACTGCCGAGCGACCCGGTGTCCAGCCAGTACCTTGGCCAGGACCTGATCAGCCAGGTGTTTCATCGCTACCCGCAGATCGCCCACCTGGTGCCGCGCGACCTGCTGTGGTTCTTCGGCGGCGACTGCCTGCACTTCATGCCCGATGAGGAAATCGCCCTGTACCAGACCCTCGACGAGCGTCGCTTCGAGGCCGAAGAGAACGACGAACCCTTCGACTGGAATCAGGAAAAACAACTGCTGGCCCTGCCCACCGACAGCTCCAAGCACTGACCGGCCAATAAACAAAAGGCCCGCACGGTAAACCGGCAGGCCTTTTGTTTTGTGCTTGCACAAACGACAGAAACGAAAACGCCGCTCGATTGAGCGGCGTTTTCGTTTATTTGGAGCGGGAAACGAGACTCGAACTCGCGACCCCGACCTTGGCAAGGTCGTGCTCTACCAACTGAGCTATTCCCGCGGTACAACTTGAATTGGCGTCCCCTAGGGGACTCGAACCCCTGTTACCGCCGTGAAAGGGCGGTGTCCTAGGCCACTAGACGAAGGGGACCTGGAACTTCGCTTGAAACCCTGCCGAAGCAGAATTTCCAAATTTTGGAGCGGGAAACGAGACTCGAACTCGCGACCCCGACCTTGGCAAGGTCGTGCTCTACCAACTGAGCTATTCCCGCATTACAGCTTGAAAGTGGCGTCCCCTAGGGGACTCGAACCCCTGTTACCGCCGTGAAAGGGCGGTGTCCTAGGCCACTAGACGAAGGGGACACACCCCGGAACATCAAGCAACTTTCCGGCTTCCTTCGCTCTGTTTCTAGCATTGCTCTGGAAGTGGCGCGCATTCTATGGAGCCTTTCGAGGGTCGTCAACCTCTCTCTAAAAAATTTTTAAAATCAAAGACTTCAGCCTATAAATTGATATGCCACTAGGAGCCATGCAGCCAAGCCACTACACTCGGTCGAAAAGTCGATTCTCGAGAGGTCCCAAGCAGTGTCCGCACTCGTGATAACCATGCTGATCGTCGGCGGCATCGCCCTGCTGATGGTGATTGCCTACATCAACCACGCCGTCGAGAACAGCAAGCTGGAAAAAGCGCGCCAGCGCGCTGATCTGCTCGACCGCATTCGTCGCTGCCAGGATATCTCCGAACGCATGCCTGGGCAGCTGATGACACCGCAACTGAAGCTGCTGCTGAGCCAGTTGCAGCTGCAAGTCAGCGAACGCCTGCTGCCGCTGGACAAGCAGAACGCCAGACTGAAGACCGATATTGACACCCTCAGGGCCCAGGTCGCTCAGGGCGAATCCATCCCGGTAAAGAACCCACCACAGCCCATCGCCAACGAAGCCAAGGCCAAGGACGTACGTTTCCTGCTGGAAAACCTGCACGCCCTGATCACCAGCTCGGCACAGGGCGGCCTGCTGCCCGTCAACGATGGCAAGCATTGGCTCAAACAGATTCGTCAGATGCTGGTGCTGGTGCATATCGAGTTCTTCAGCACCCTGGGCCAGGCGGCCATGCAGCAGAACCAACCTGGCCAGGCCCGCCTGGCCTTCGAACGCGGTGTGCAGTACCTGCGTAAGCAATCTGACCCGACCCCTTATCAGACGCAGCTCAAGCGTTTCGAAGAGCAATTGGCGCGCGCCAATGCCATGGTGCTCAACAACAGCGCACCCAACGCGGATGAACCCAGCCAGCTGACCGAAGGTCTGAAGGACCTGGAAGACGACTGGAAGAAGAAGAACATCTACGACTGAGCAGACCACCGCCTTCGCTCAGTCGAGCACGTTGACCGCCGATAGGAGCTTCAATGAGCCTGACCGTTTACGGGGCCCCCCTGTCCCCCTTCGTCCGCAAACTCTGCCTGTGCCTGATCGAAAAGGGCCTGGATTACGAGCTCGAGGTGGTCATGCCCTTCGGCCAGCCGGACTGGTTTCGCGAGCTCAATCCGCTAGGCCGGATTCCCGCCTTTCGCGATGGTGATCTGAAGCTGGCGGACTCCAGCGTCATCTGCCAGTACCTGGAAGAGCGCTATCCAGAGCATAAGCCGCTGTATGGCGAGGGTGCGGAGCAACGCGCCAGGGTACGCTGGCTGGAAAAATACGCGGACTATGAGCTGGCGCCGCTGTGCACCTTCACCGTGTTTCGCAACCGCGTGCTGAAAGCCACCATGGGTCAGCCATGCGATGAGGAAAAGGTGCAGCAGACGCTCAAGGACAAGCTGCCCAACCACTTCGACTATTTCGAGGCCACGTTGGGTGACGCGCCCTACTTTCTTGGCGAACAACTGTCCATGGCCGACCTGGCGCTGGCCAGCCAACTGATCAACATGGAGCACGGCGGGGAAACCCTGGATGCCGGCCGCTGGCCGAACCTGCTGGCGCACTACGAGCGTATCAAGGCCCGCGCATCCACACAGCAACTGCTGCCGCGTGAACTGCGCACACTGGAGAAGATCGGCGCCAAGCGCTGAACACGCCTGCTTCGTAGGGTGCGCCGTGCGCACCTATTGCGAAATCAGCTTCGGCGACGTCTCAAGCCAGCGGTGCGCGTGGCGCCCCTAGCGGATCGAGTCTCCCTGCATCGCCAAAGGCGTACTCAGCAGTCGCTGGCGGCCAGGAATATCGCTGCCAGCGCTTCGATACCGGCCTGATCCACCTCGGTGAACCGCCCCACCGACGGGCTGTCCAGATCCAGCACGCCGATCAGGCGCCCTTCCTTGACCAGAGGCACCACCAGCTCACTGTTCGATGCACTATCGCAGGCAATATGCCCCGGGAAGGCATGCACATCCTCGACCCGCTGCGTTTGCAGGCTGGCCGCCGCCGCGCCGCAGACGCCACGACCGAAGGCGATGCGCACGCAGGCCACCTTGCCCTGGAATGGGCCGAGCACCAGCTCGCCATCCTTCACCAGATAGAAGCCGGCCCAGTTCAGATCGGCCAGCTCGTGAAACAGGAAGGCGGAAAACTGCGCAGCATTGGCGATGAAGTCGCGCTCGCCGCTAAGCAATGCCTGCAATTGTGCACTCAGCAGCGGGTAACCGTTGAGATCACCACCAGCCTGAGAAAGATCGATCATGCCTGTTGCTCCAGCAGTTGCAGCCCGACCCAGTGGCGGGCGAATTGATAGGCGCAGCGGCCATTGCGGTTACCGCGACCCAGCGCCCAGCGAATGGCGGCTTTCTCCAGCGCCTCGTCCCAGCTCCAGTCGAGCCCGACCTGACGCGCCTGCACCTCTACCCAGTGACGCACGACGAGCAGGAAATGATCCTGGCTGAAGGGATAGAACGACAGCCACAGGCCAAAACGGTCGGACAGCGCGATCTTGTCCTCCACCGCCTCGTTGGGGTGCAGCTCGCCGTCGACCCGCTTCCAGTTCTCGTTATCGCTCTGATGCTCGGGCACCAGATGGCGACGGTTGGAGGTGGCGTACAGCAGCACGTTGTCCGGCGCCTGCTCCAACGAGCCGTCGAGCACGCTCTTGAGTACCCGGTAGTCACCCTCGCCCGCTTCGAACGACAGGTCGTCGCAGAACAGCACGAAGCGTTGCGGCAAGCCGGCCAGCAGCTCGACCACGCGCGGCAGGTCGGCCAGATGATCGCGCTCGATCTCGATCAGGCGCAGGCCGGCCTTGGCGTGCTCGGCGAGCAGGGCACGCACCAGCGACGACTTGCCAGTGCCACGCGCGCCCCAGAGCAAGGCATGGTTGGCCGGCATGCCGCTGACGAACTGACGGGTGTTACGCGCCAGTTGCTCGCGCTGGGCGTCCACACCCAACAGATCGCTCAGCGACAGGTCGAGGCTGACATCCAGCGGCAACAGGTAGCCGCTGCGGCCATCACGCACCCAGCGTGCCGCCACGCACTTGCTCCAGTCCACCTCCGGACGTAGTGCAGGCAACAGGGGTTCGATGCGCTCCAGCACCTGCTCGGCGCGGGCAAGAAAATCCAGTAACCGGGAATCCACGATCTACTACTCCTTTTGCGCAGAGCCGCACGTTGCAGGCTCTGCCGGTACAGGGTCGCTATCAGCTATGCTTGGCAGGCGCCCAAGGATCAGAGACCACGCACGCATTTATGGACATTTCGCTCACCAATCGCCTGTCGTTCAAACAGGCCGGCCTGACCGTCCTGGTGGCGTTTATCCTTGGTACGCTGCTGAGCGTCACCCAGGTGGCGGTCGATTATGCCAGCGAAGAGGCCTCCATCAACCGCGAGATTCGCGCGCTGCTGGAAATCAGCCACAACCCCGCCGCCCGTATCGCCTACAACATCGACGCGGAACTGGCGCAGGAGCTGGTCCTCGGCCTGCTGCGCTCGCCCGCGGTGACCCGCGCCGAACTCATCGACAACAACGGCCTGGTGTTGGCCAGCGTCAGCCGCCCACGCCGGGAAAGCCGCTACCGGGTCTTCAGCGACAGCCTGTTCGGGGCCCAACGGCAGTTCCAGGACCCACTCCACGTCAGCCATGCCCCCAACGAAGCCCTGGGCTTTCTACGCCTGGAAGTCGACACCTACGCCTTCGGCAGTCACTTTCTCAGACGCTCGCTGCTGACTCTGCTCACCGGTTTTGCGCGCAGCCTGCTGCTGTCACTGATCCTGCTGGTACTGTTCTATTTCATGCTGACCAAGCCCCTGACCGGGGTGATTCGCGCACTCAGCGAGCGCAACCCGCAAGACCCGCAGCACCGTCCCGTGCCCTGCCCCAAGGGCCATGAGCGCGACGAGATCGGCACCCTGGTGGAGGTCACCAACCGCCAGCTGTCGAGCATCGCCCAGGAGATCGAACAAAGGCGTAACGCCGAAGACCGCCTGACCCAGTACCTGAATGAACTGGAAAACATCGTCTCGGCGCGCACCGCCGAGCTCAAGGCCACCAACGCCCGCCTCAGCCAGTCCAACCGCGAACTGGAGGTGGCGCGTACCACCGCCCTGAACATGGCGCAGGCGCGCTCGGCCTTTCTGGCCAACATGAGCCACGAGATCCGTACGCCGCTCAACGGCCTGCTGGGCATGCTCGCATTGGCCCTGGACGGCCCGCTCAGCGCCGAGCAGCGCCAGCAGCTGGGCATCGCCCATGACTCCGGCAAGGTGCTGGTGGAGTTGCTCAACGACATTCTCGACCTGTCCAAATTCGAAGCAGGCCAGCTCGAACTGGAGGAAATTCCCTTCGACCTCGGCGCCTTGGCAGAGGAAACCGCCAGCCTGCTGTCTCAGAACGCCGCCAGCGCAGTCGAGCTGACCTGCCTGATCGACCCGGCACTGCCGACCCAGGTGCTGGGCGACCCGACACGGGTGCGCCAGATCGTCAGCAACCTGCTGTCCAACGCGCTCAAATTCACCCGTTTCGGCCGTGTCGACCTGATCGTCGCCTGCGGTAAGGACGGCATCAGCATCCGCGTGCGCGATACTGGTATCGGCATCGCCGAAGATGCCCAGGCGCGCATCTTCCAGCCCTTCGCCCAGGCCGAAGTCGGCATCACCCGTGAGTACGGCGGCACCGGGCTCGGCCTGGCGCTGACGCGGCGCCTGTGCGAAGCGATGCATGGCAAGCTGACCCTGCAGTCGAAAGAAGGCTTCGGCAGCGAGTTCTGCGCGCAACTGCCGCTGCCGGCCCATGCGCAAGCCAGCTCCCAACCCTCACTACAAGGCCGCATCGTGGCCATGACACCGGCCAGTAGCGGCCTGCAGCAGATGCTCAGCCAGTGGCTGCCAACCTGGGGCCTGGGTTATCAGCGCCTGGATACCGATGCCAGCCTGCACGGCGTGGATGCCGACCTGCTGATCAGCGATTGCCCGGAATGCCTGCTGGGTATTCGCCCGGCGATCAGCACGCCGATACTGCTGGTCACCGCCTATGGCAACTTCCTGCCGCACGAGCAAGCGCAGCGTCTCATGCCGCTGCTGCAGATCGCCCGCCCGCTGGCGCGCAATGGCCTGTTACAGATGCTGCGGCACATTCTCCACAGCGACGACGGCGACCTGCACAACAGCGCCCAGACGCAAGCTGCGCGAGAAAGCACAGCGCGCGTGCTGCTGGTCGAAGACAACCCGGTCAACCAGATGGTCGCCAAAGGCATGCTGGCCAAGCTCGGCTACCAAGTGCTGGTCGCCGCGCACGGCGCTGAAGCATTGGAGGTGCTGGAGCAAGAGCCAATCGATCTGATCCTGATGGACTGCAACATGCCGGTGATGGATGGCTACGAAGCCAGCCGACGCATCCGCAGCAATGGCCGCTGGCCGGAGTTGCCCATCGTCGCCCTGACCGCCAATGCGCTGTCCGACGAGCGCGAGCGCTGCCGCGCTGCCGGCATGAACGATTACCTGGCCAAACCCTTCCGCCGTGAAGAGCTGGCTGTCATGCTCGACACTTGGCTGCCCGATGAGGTCAATCGCTGAGCCGAGCCAGTAGCCGATCCAGGCTGCGCCGCAGCCCTTCCATCTCCAGCAGATCCTGATCACCGAACTGGCAGAGCAACTGCGCCTTGAGCGGCAGGACCTGCGCCTGCAGCGCCCTGCCAGCCTCGCTCAGGGCCAGATGCACCTCGCGTTCATCCGTCTGCGCGCGACGACGCTGCACCAGGTCCATCTGCTCCAGACGCTTGAGCAGCGGCGTCAGGGTGCCGGAATCCAGCTGTAGGCGTTGCCCGAGCGCCTTGAGCGTCGGCTGCTCGGGCGCCCGCTCCTGCCATTCCCACAGCACCAGCATCGCCAGATACTGCGGGTAGGTCAGGCCGAGGGCGTCGAGCATCGGCTTGTAGGCGCGGATCACCGCACGCGAGGCAGCGTAAAGCTTGAAGCACAGCTGGTTGTCCAGCTGCAGCCCGGCGGTGTCGAAAGCGGTCATTTGAGCAGGGCTTCGATCTCGCTGCTCAGTTCTTCGGGCTTGGTGGTCGGGGCGAAGCGCTTGACCACCTTGCCGTCGTCGCCAATCAGAAACTTGGTGAAGTTCCACTTGATGCCCTGGCTGCCCAGCAGGCCCGGCGCGCGCTTCTTCAACTGGACGAACAGCGGATGGGCATCGGCGCCGTTGACGTCGACCTTCTTGAACAGCGGGAAGCTGACGCCGAAGTTCAGCTCGCAGAACTCGGAGATCGCTCCCTCGTCACCCGGCTCCTGCTTGCCGAACTGATTGCAGGGGAAACCGAGCACTACCAGTCCTTTGTCCTTGTATTGCTGCCAGACGCTTTCCAGCCCTTTGTACTGCGGGGTGAAGCCACATTTGCTGGCGGTGTTGACCACCAGCACGGCCTTGCCGCCGAAGTCAGCCAGGGTCTTCTGCTCGCCCTTGATGGTGGTGACCGGAATATCGAAAAGTGCGTTGCTCATGGGGAATCGTCCTGAATGGGCTTGAAGTGACGAACAAAGTAGCGAGCAATTAAATTGCATGCAATTTAATTAGCACCTAATAAGTCGTGCAGATATCGCGCTATCCGTAAGGTGGGTTACGCCGCACCGGGCTTAGCAAACTGTTCTGCAAGCGTGACAGGCGGCTAACCCACCCTTGTATCTACGAAACGGTGGCGCCCAGGGCTCGCACCAGAGCAGCCAGCGGCGCTGAATCGCCCTGAATACGTACGCGCAAGCCATCGATCTCGCGGCGCATGGGGTAATGCTTGCGCAGGCGGTCGAAGCCGGCGCGACGGGTATCGGCATCGCCAACCAGGCTGCGGCGAAAATCCGCATCGTCCCGGCGCGGGTCATAGACCGCGCGGCAAATACTGGCCAGCGCCCAGGCAGGATCGGCGCTGCCGTCGATGCTCAGCTCACTCAACCAGGGCGCCGGCAACAGATCGGTCAGGCTCACCTGCTCGGCCACGCCCAGCGCCTGACAGCTGGCTTGGTAAATCTGCGCCGTGCCGCGCAGCTTGCCGTCCAGGCTGTAGCCGGCAATGTGCGGCGTGGCCAGTTGGCACTGCGCGGCCAGCTCGACATCGGCCTGCGGCTCGCCTTCCCAGACGTCCAGCACGGCCTTCAGATCAAGCCGCTGTGGCAACAGGTTGCGCAGCGCGGTGTTGTCCACCACAGCACCGCGACTGGCATTGATCAGCCAGGTGCCAGGCCTGAGTGCATCCAGACGCGCCGCATCGAACAGGTGACGGGTCGAAGCGTCCAGCGGGGTGTGCAGGCTGATCACGTCGCATTCTTCGACGATCCGCTCCAGGCTGACGAAATCGCCGCCCTCGGCAGCTTGGCGCGGCGGATCGCACACCCGTACCTGCCAGCCGAGACCACGCAGCAAATTGACCAGACGCCCACCAACCTGCCCCGCCCCGACCACGCCATAGACGCGCGCAGCCGGGTCAGCGCCCTCACGCTCGGCCAGAGTCAGCACGCTGCCCAGCACGTAATCCACCACGCCACGGGCGTTGCAGCCCGGCGCGCTGCTGCAGGCGATGCCGGCCTCGGCGAAATAATCGAGATCCAGATGGTCGGTGCCGATGGTGCAGGTACCGACGAAACGTACCCGGCTACCTTCGAGCAAGGCGCGATTCACCTGGGTCACCGAACGCACCAGCAACAGGTCGGCATCACGCACATCGGCCGCCGTGATGGCGCGCCCGGGCAAGCGACGGATGCTGCCGAACGCGGCGAAGAACTCATCGAGCAGGGGAATGTTTTCGTCGGCGACTATGTGCATGGCGGGCTCCATCGGGCAGGCGGCCATTCTAAGCCAGCACGACCGCCAGCGTCGCCCCGGGAGCCGCCAGACAGAGGGGCAGATCGCACTTTCCTGACCGACACGTCAAAGCGTAGACTACGCGGTTTCCTGCTATCCCGAAGAATCGAAATGTCCACCGACACCCGCCTTGGCCGCGTGCGCACGGAACTGCGCAGCCTGCTCATTCTGGCCACGCCGATCATCATCGCCCAGTTGGCGCACACCGCCATGGGCTTCGTCGATACGCTGATGGCCGGGCGCGTCAGCCCGCAGGACCTGGCAGCGGTGGCGCTGGGCAACTCGATCTGGGTGCCGGTTTTCCTGCTGATGACCGGCATCCTGCTGGCGACCACGCCCAAGGTGGCGCAGCGCTTCGGCGCTGGCGAAGAGGCCGATATCGGCCCGCTGGTGCGTCAGGCACTCTGGCTGGCACTGGCCGTGGGCGGCAGCGCGGCGGCGCTGCTGTGGAACGCCGAGTTCATCCTGCGCACCATGAACATCGAGCCAGAGCTGATCACCCCCGCCATGGGTTATCTGCGCGCGGTGGCCTGCGGCTTCCCGGCAGTGGCGCTGTACCACGTGCTGCGCTGCTTCAGCGATGGCCTCGGCCATACCCGCCCGGCCATGGTGCTGGGCATTCTCGGCCTGCTGCTGAACATTCCTGCCAACTACATCTTCATCTACGGCAAGTTCGGCCTGCCGGCCATGGGTGGCGTTGGCTGCGGCTGGGCCACCGCGCTGGTGATGGGCTTCATGCTGATCGGCATGCTGGTCTGGGTGAAGTGGGCGCCCTACTACCGTGCCAGCGCGCTGTTCACCCGCTTCGAATGGCCGCAGTGGACAGTGATCAAACGCCTGCTGAGCATCGGCGTGCCGATCGGCATCGCGGTATTTGCCGAATCGAGCATCTTCGCAGTGATCGCCCTGCTGATCGGCGGCCTCGGCGCCACCGTGGTGGCCGGGCACCAGATCGCGCTCAACTTCAGCTCCATGGTATTCATGATCCCTTACTCATTGGCCATGGCCGCCACCGTGCGCGTCGGCCAGGCGCTGGGCCGTGGTCAGCCGCGCGAGGCACGCTTCGCTGCCGGGGTAAGCATGGCGGCGGCGCTGGGCTACGCCTGCGTATCGGCCAGCCTGATGTTCCTGCTGCGTGAGCAGATCGCGCAGATCTACACCCCGGACAAGACGGTGATCGCCGTGGCGGCAACGCTGATCGTCTATTCGGCGCTGTTCCAGTTCTCCGATGCCATCCAGGTAACCGCTGCCGGCGCACTGCGCGGCTATCAGGACACACGCATCACCATGCTGCTGACGCTGTTCGCCTATTGGGGCATCGGCCTGCCGGTGGGCTATGCGCTGGGGCTGTCCGACCTGTTCGGCGAACCCAGCGGCCCCAGTGGCCTGTGGCAGGGGCTGGTGGTCGGGCTGACCTGCGCCGCCGCGATGCTCACCGTGCGTCTGGCGCGCAGCGCGCGCAAGCGCATCCGCCGGGCCGCCTGAGTCATTGGATAGGCGGGAGATCAGCTCTAGACTGAGCGCATGATTCGACCTGCCCTGCTCCTCTGCTTCCTTCTGCTCGCCGGCTGCGGCCCGGCCAACGATGGCCTGGCCCTGCAGAGCGATTACCTCGAACGCCTGCAGCGCTCGCTCGATGCTGCTGACTTCAACGCCTTCGATAATCGCAGTGTCAGCCAGTACCGCCTACCGGCCCGGCGCGAGCGGCTTTCGGATATCCCCGAACTGCGCATCGGCCTGCTCGATCTGGTGATCGACGCACGGCGCTGTCCGCATTTGCAGCAGTTGATCAGCCAACGCAACAGCAGCCTGGGCAAACAGTTGATGCCCAGCCAGCGCCTGGGCTACGAAGGCGATCTGCTGCGCGCCATAGATGCCTGCCTGCCGCATTTGCAGGACGACTCCAGCCTGAAGGCCACGCTGCAGCGCTTGGCCAGCGACAAGCGCCAGCAACTGCCCGCTGTATTCTGGAATGCGCTGAACGGCAGTCCGGAGTTCGAGAACTACCTGCGTTTCGCTGATAAAGCCTTGCCGGTGGACACGCTGGAAGACAGCGCCGCGCTGGACGCTTTGCAGCGGCTGGCCAGCATCGGCACCGCCCTGCCTGCACAGCTGCCGCCGAGTACCGACGAACTGGAACCGCTGTTCTTCGCCCTCTATGCCAGCGAACAGGGCAGCCAGCTGATAACCAGCCTGGCCAGCCTGCGCCACAACCTGGATGTCGGCAGTGATCTGCTGGAGCAACGCCAGCATAGCCGCCCGCTCTGCCCGCTGGGCCAGGCGACGCCACGCGGGCGCATCCTGCAGAACATCTTCATCAAGTTCTACGCTGGCGGCCTGCAACCCTACCTGGCACAGGTCGACCAACGCGGCCAGCAGTGGCAGGCGGCGCTGCTGCAATTGCAGCGCATCGACGGTATTCCCGCCGCCACCCGCGAGCACCTGCAGAGACTGGCCGGCGAGCAGGATTCGTTATGGCAGGATTTCCGCACAGCCACGGCGCGTCACGTCAAAGCCTGGCAGACACTACTGAACAGCTGCGGCCTGGCGCCGGGACAGGCAGGCTGGAATAACGCTGAGAACGCCGCAGAGCCGTAGGTAAGCGAACAGTCCGCCAGAATATCCGGCACACCGCATACAACCGGCAGCTAGTCGGCCTTCTTGCGAATCCAGTACAGGTAGGTGCCGTCTTCTTCGGCCTGGCCGAGCAGCTCGTGACCAAGAAACACGCAGAACTTGGGAATATCACGACGGGTCGACGGATCGGTAGCGATCACCTTGAGCAGGCCGCCCGGCGACAGATCGCGCACCTTGTTGTGCAACATCATCACCGGCTCCGGGCAGTTCAGGCCGCTGGCGTCGAGCAGGTCATCGTGATTGAGGGTCAGGGCTTCGGACATAAGGGGCTCCACAAACAGGCGCGCATTGTCGCGCAAAGCTGACCTTCAGGTCACCTGCGCGCACAGCCCCTCAGACCTACGCGCAAATCATCACTTGCCATGCCGGCGCAGATGGCAGGTCACTTCCTCACGATCGTGATAGAGCTGCTTGCAGCCGATGCTGACCTTCAGGCCTCGTTCCACCAGCCCCGACTCGATGCGATCGAGCAGACGCCGCACTTCGGCGTAACGCTGCTTCATCGGCAGTTTGAGGTTGACCACCGCCTCGCGGCACAGCCCCTCGCCCAGCCAGGTTTCGATCATCGCCGCCGTGCGGGCCGGCTTCTCGACGATATCGCAAACCATCCAGTGCACCGGATGCCGTGGACGGAAGGTGAAGCCATCGGCGCGCTGGTGCACGACGAAACCGGAATACATCAGGCTTTCGGCCATCGGCCCGTTGTCCACGGCGGTGACGCGGATTTCCCGATTGACCAGTTGCCAGGTCCAGCCACCCGGCGCGGCGCCCAGATCCACGGCGGTCATGCCCGGCGCCAGCCGCTGATCCCACTGCTCACGGGGGATGAAATGGTGCCAGGCCTCCTCCAGCTTGAGCGTGGAGCGGCTCGGCGCCTCGCGCGGGAACTTCAAGCGCGGAATGCCCATCGGCCACATCGCCTGGTTGTCCGCGTCGGCGATGCCGGCGAACACCTCACGACCGCTCTTGAAGGTCAGCAGCAGGCGCGGCTTCTTCGCGTCGTCCACCAGCTTGCCGGCCTTGAGCAGCGCCTTGCGCAACGGCGCCTCGAACTTCTTGCAGAAGGTCGAGAGTTCCTTGCCGTCGTTGGTATCCACCACTTCCAGCCACAGGCTGCCGCATACCGGGTAGTCGGCCAGCGCCTCCAGCAACACGCTGATACGGTCACTTTCCGGCAGGCTGACGTAGGCCCCGCGCGCCCATTGCCGCGGGAAAATCAGCTGATTGAAACGCACGCTGCGCATCAGCCGCTCGCAACCGGCCGCCTCGCTGCAGACGAACTCGGCGCACGCGCTACCGGGCTTGGTCTTGGAGTAGCCCGGTACATCCAGGCGTGCGGCGAGGTCGGTGATCTCGGCGCAAACCTCCCCTTCGAAACCGGGGCGGCAATGCAGAAACAGGGTATTCATCAAAGGATCTCCTCGAGGCGCGCATGATACCCGAGACCGGAACCCAGAGCCGCTAAACCTGTCCAGCTACATATGCGCTGCCCACAGATAGGGAGCCGCCAGCCATCGCGTTTCGATGACCTCCGGCTCCCCAGGACAGGCAGCGCATAGCAACCGATAAAGGATATGCGCTAGCCAGACTGCTCAAGCCGAACTAGCTTGAAGGTCTGCCGCCATCAGACACAGCCCGAACCGTGCGGGCCCAAGGAGATGTGCAATGCCCTCCCTCGATAGCCTGAACTGCCGCCGCGAACTGAAAGTCGGCGACGCCACCTACCACTACTTCAGCCTGCCCGAGGCCGCCCAGCGCCTCGGCAACATCGACCGCCTGCCCAAGTCGCTCAAGGTCCTGTTGGAAAACCTGCTGCGCAACGAAGACGGCCAGACCGTGCAGCCGCAGGATCTGCAAGCAATGGTCGACTGGCTTGACCAGCGCGCCTCCGACCGCGAAATCCAGTACCGCCCGGCGCGCGTATTGATGCAGGACTTCACCGGCGTTCCGGCGGTGGTCGACCTGGCCGCCATGCGCGACGCCATGGCCAAGGCCGGCGGCGACCCGCAGCGGATCAACCCACTGTCGCCGGTGGACCTGGTCATCGACCACTCGGTGATGGTCGACCGCTACGCCTCGTCCAGCGCCTTCCATGACAACGTCGAGCTGGAAATGCAGCGCAATGGCGAGCGCTACGCCTTTCTGCGCTGGGGCCAGCACGCCTTCGATAACTTCAGCGTGGTGCCGCCAGGCACCGGCATCTGTCACCAGGTCAACTTGGAGTACCTGGCGCGCACCGTGTGGACCAAGGAGGAAGACGGCGTCACCCTCGCCTACCCCGACACCCTGGTCGGCACCGACTCGCACACCACCATGATCAACGGCCTCGGCGTACTCGGCTGGGGCGTCGGCGGCATCGAAGCGGAAGCGGCCATGCTCGGCCAGCCGGTGTCGATGCTGATTCCCGAAGTGATTGGCTTCAAGCTCAGCGGCAAGCTGAAAGAAGGCATCACCGCCACCGACCTGGTGCTCACCGTCACCCAGATGCTGCGCAAGAAAGGCGTGGTGGGCAAATTCGTCGAGTTCTATGGCGACGGCCTGGCGGATCTGCCGCTGGCCGACCGCGCCACCATCGCCAACATGGCCCCGGAATACGGCGCCACCTGCGGCTTCTTCCCGGTGGACGAGATCACCCTCGGCTACCTGCGTCTGTCTGGCCGCCCGGACGCCACCGTGCAACTGGTCGAGGCCTACAGCAAGGCCCAGGGCCTGTGGCGCGAGCCAGGCGCCGAGCCGCTGTTCACCGACAGCCTGAGCCTGGACCTGGGCAGCGTCGAAGCCAGCCTGGCCGGGCCCAAGCGCCCGCAGGACCGCGTCTCGCTGGGCCAGGTCAGCCAGGCCTTCGACGACTTCGTCGGTCTGCAGCTCAGGCCCACCGCCAAGGAAGAGGGTCGCCTGCTCAGCGAAGGCGGCGGCGGTACCGCCGTCGGCGGCGACAAGCAGAGCGGCGAAATCGACTATGAGGACGACGGCCATACCCATCGCCTGAAAGACGGCGCCGTGGTGATCGCCGCCATCACCTCCTGCACCAACACCTCCAACCCCAGCGTGATGATGGCTGCCGGCCTGCTGGCCAAGAAGGCGGTGGAAAAAGGCCTGCAACGCAAACCCTGGGTGAAGAGCTCGCTGGCCCCCGGCTCCAAGGTGGTCACCGAGTACTTCAATGCCGCTGGCCTGACGCCCTACCTGGAGAAACTCGGCTTCGACCTGGTGGGCTACGGCTGCACCACCTGCATCGGCAACTCCGGGCCGCTGCGCGAGCCCATCGAGAAAGCCATCACCCAGGCCGACCTTACCGTCGCCTCGGTGCTTTCCGGCAACCGTAACTTCGAGGGCCGCGTGCACCCGCTGGTGAAAACCAACTGGCTGGCCTCACCCCCCCTGGTGGTCGCCTACGCCCTGGCCGGGAGCGTGCGCCTCGACCTGACCCGCGACGCCCTCGGCACCGGCAAAGATGGTCAGCCGGTCTACCTCAAGGACATCTGGCCGACACAGGCCGAGATCACTCAGGCCATCGCCCAGGTCGATACCGCCATGTTCCGCAAGGAATACGCCGAAGTCTTCGCCGGCGACGAGAAATGGCAGGCCATCGACGTGCCCAAGGCCGACACCTACGCCTGGCAGGGCGACTCCACCTACATCCAGCATCCGCCGTTCTTCGAGGACATCGCCGGCGATCCGCCACGTATCACCGATATCCGCGAGGCGCGCATCCTCGCCCTGCTCGGCGACTCGGTGACCACCGACCACATCTCGCCGGCCGGCAACATCAAGGCCGACAGCCCGGCCGGGCGCTATCTGCGCGATAACGGCGTGGACAAGGCCGACTTCAACTCCTACGGCTCGCGCCGGGGCAACCACGAAGTGATGATGCGCGGCACCTTCGCCAATATCCGCATTCGCAATGAGATGCTCGGCGGCGAGGAAGGCGGCAACACCCTGCACGTGCCGAGTGGCGAGAAGCTGGCGATCTACGACGCCGCCATGCGCTATCAGGCCGAAGGCACGCCGCTGCTGATCATCGCCGGCAAGGAATACGGCACTGGCTCCAGCCGTGACTGGGCGGCCAAGGGCACCAACCTGCTGGGGGTCAAGGCGGTGATCGCCGAAAGCTTCGAGCGCATCCACCGCTCCAACCTAGTGGGCATGGGCGTGCTGCCGCTGCAGTTCAAACCCGGTACCGACCGCACCAGCCTGAAACTGACCGGCAAGGAAGTGCTGGCCATCGAAGGTCTGGAAGGCGTGGAGCTGCGCCCGCAGATGCCACTGACGCTGATCATCGCCCGTGAAGACGGCACGCATGAGGAAGTCGAAGTGCTGTGCCGCATCGACACCCTCAACGAGGTCGAGTACTTCAAGGTCGGCGGCATCCTGCACTACGTGCTGCGCCAGATGATCGCCAACTGATGCACCTGCCCTGCCGCGCCATGCGGCAGGGCCTCACCGTCGGGCCAAGGACGGTTCATGCCGTGACAAAAATGTGACGTCATTCAAAAAGCGATTAAACTCGCCAAAACGGATTCAGCCCTCAACTTCGCCGCTCGCCGGCCGATGACAGGGCATTACAACGACGGATACCTGCCATGCGTAACAACCAGCCGGTCACTCAGCGTGAGCGCACCTTTCCTGCACAACAACGCCTGATATCCACCACCGATCTCAAAGGGCAAATCACCTACTGCAACGACGCCTTCATCGACATCAGCGGCTTCAGTCGTGAAGAACTGATGCGCGCGCCACACAACATCGTGCGCCACCCGGACGTTCCATCGGCCGTGTTCGAGCATATGTGGACGACCCTGAAGAAGGGCCGCCCGTGGATGGGCATCGTCAAGAACCGCAGCAAGAACGGTGACCACTACTGGGTCAACGCCTACGTCACGCCCGTGACCGAAAACAACCAGGTCGTCGGTTACGAATCCGTCCGCGTCAAACCGACCGCCGAGCAAGTACGCCGCGCCGAAACGCTGTACGCCCGCATCAACGCCGGTAAGTCGGCCGTTCCGGCCAGCAATCAGTGGCTGCCCATCGTCCAGGCGTGGATGCCCTTCATCCTGGTCAG
This sequence comes from Pseudomonas sp. ZH-FAD, assembly GCF_002803095.1. Taxonomy (GTDB): domain Bacteria; phylum Pseudomonadota; class Gammaproteobacteria; order Pseudomonadales; family Pseudomonadaceae; genus Aquipseudomonas. The sequence goes on from NZ_PGLR01000041.1 coordinate 52,559, forward strand.
CCAGATCGGCTTCATGATCGGCCACTGGATGGGCAGCAACTGGGGCTTCATCCTCGCTGCCGTGCTCTCCGTGCCGCTGGGTCTGGCTGGCATCGCCTGGCAGACGCGCGGCGTCAAACGCCTGCTGCGCCTTGCCGAGCAAACCACCTCCGACCCGCTGATCGCGCAGATGTACACCGACAGCCGCGGCGCCGAAGCACGCCTGGAAATGGCCATGCTCAGCCAGGAAGCGCGCCTGAAAACCTGCCTCACCCGCCTGCAGGACACCGCCGAACAACTGACCCTGCAAGCGCGTGAAGCTGACAAGCTGGCGCACAACAGCTCGGCCGGCCTCGAGCGCCAGCGCAGCGAGACCGAGCAGGTCGCCACCGCCGTCAACGAAATGGCCGCCACCACCCTGGAAGTGGCGAGCAACGTCGCCCGCACCGCCATCGCCACCCAGGAAGCCAACCGCCTGACCAGCGAAGGCCGCACCATCGCTGCGGAAACCCGCGAAGCCATCCAGCGCCTGTCGCAATCGGTGGGCGATACCGGCGAAACCGTGACTCGCCTGGCCCAGGACAGCAGCGAAATCGGCGGCGTGGTCGACGTGATCAAAGGCATCGCCGACCAGACCAACCTGCTCGCCCTCAACGCCGCCATCGAAGCTGCCCGCGCCGGCGAAATGGGCCGCGGCTTCGCTGTGGTGGCTGACGAGGTACGCTCGCTGGCGCAACGCACCGCCGAGTCCACCGAACAGATCCACGCCCTGATCGCCAAACTGCAGCGCACCGCCGAAGAGGCCGTGCTAACCATGGAAATCGGCCGCAAGCAAGCCGACGAAGGCGTCGAGCGCGTGCTGCAGGCCGATCAGGCGCTGTCCGGAATCAGCGACTCGGTGGCCAATATCGCCGATATGGCCAACCAGATCGCCGCGGCGGCGGAAGAGCAAAGCGCCGTCGCCGACGAGATCAACCAGAACATCACCACCATCGCACAACTGGCCGACCAGACCGCCGGCGAAGCGCAAAGCACCGCCAAACTCAGCGAGGCCCTGACCAATACCGCGCAGGGCCAATACGCGCTGGTCGAACGCTTCAACCGCTGAAACAGAAGGCGCAGCGGCTCACCGCTGCGCCTCCTCTCCTCCCCGCCCCGCTTTTTGTAGGAGCGAGCTTGCTCGCGATCTTCCCTACGCCCTTTCCAACCGCCCCCGCTTTCGCGTGATTGCCACTTGCCAGCAGTTATCCGGCTTGGTGTATAACATCCCAATCACCCCATCGCCTCGCTACCTCCCGCGAGCTAGAGAAGGATCTTGAAAATGACCAGGAAGGTTATCTACCAAAGCCACACGCAGGTTATGCACCCTTTGGTGTCTATTTATAGTTATGCATAAAATGGAAAACAGCCATGGAAAGTAGTATTTGGGAAGGTGTGGTAGTTGGTGCATCTGGTGGTTCGATAGCTGGCATCACAGTTTACCTAACCCAGGGCGGTTGCAGAAGCTGAGTGCAACACGGTTACTGGATTGAAGCAGGTGCATCATGCTGCAACGCCACTACTTCTGTCATGACCTCAATCGGGCATTTCCAATTGAAGCGCTTGCG
>NZ_PGLR01000042.1 GCF_002803095.1 Pseudomonas sp. ZH-FAD
ACTACGGCAGACGGAGCTCCAGATATGAGCAAAACCACCAGCCCCGGCCCGGCCATCAACGCCGCATGCAGAGGATGTCGACGTTCTCCGTTCATCCAGTAGAGCCGCTCAGCGCTGTGATGGATCATGTGAAAGCGCCACAGCCAATGCACCCGGTGGCTGATGCGGTGCATCACATACAGGCTCAAGTCGAGCGCGGCGGCGACTAGTAGCAATTGCAGCCACAATGGGCTCTCGATCGGAAAGAGCCGAACCGAAGCCGGTACCGCATCGCCTAACTTAGCCAGAAATTCTGCAGTAAATTGAATGACAGACAGGTTCACCAGCATGTGCAGCAGATCCGTCAGGGTGTCCTGATGATCTTCCAGCCAGGCTCGCCGAAAAGGCTGGATGCGCTCCAAGCCAGCAATGAGTAGCAGCCCCGCCGCGGCGACTATGGGTGTGGTGGGCCAATACGGTATACCTGCATACAGCGCCCAAATCATGAAGGAGGCACAGCCGCCAAACACAAGTGGATAGCTCAGCCACCGTATGGCGAATCGCAAGGGAATAGACATCGCTCAGCTCCTGAGTAGGGAGCCATGACTGTATGTGGGAAGGTCCGCTTTCGGCTTGAACGAAAGAGCTACGACCCCTGAAGATCGACTTCAGCCAGGGCGGAGGAAGGATCGATGCCCAGCAGTGCCCGGAATGTCCGGGAGAAATGTGCCGAGTCAGAAAAGCCCGCCTCATGGGCCGCTTCAGTGAGTAGACCCCCTTTGGCTAGGTGCTGTAGGGCTTGTGTGAGACGTAACCATTTCGCATAGCTGCGCAGCGGCAAGCCTGTCTGTTCCACGAACCAATGGGAAAACCGTGTAGGGGATAAATGCACCAACGCGGCCATTTCTTCGCGCCTCATTTGGCCTCTATGCAGCGCTTCAATCACCTTTGTCAAGCGAGGATCTGGAATCGGTGGATCGGGTAGCCGCAGTGCCTGGCGCACCCCCGTCCTAACCTGGAGAGCGGTATGTCCTGTCTCGCGCAGCATATCGATAATCGCTACTACGTCCGCCGGGGCGATCACGACTACCCTTGCTTCTTCGGTACCCCGCATAGTTGGGGCTTCATCGGATAGTGCATCCAGATAGATCGACAGCACTCGACCAGCACTGATCCGGTGTTTCAGGCCCGCGGCGATGAAGATGGCAGCCCCTGTTTGAATGCCCAACGGGGTTTCAACCGATACAGGTGAATCGAGGCCCACTGAAATCTGATGCGCCTGATGGTGGTGCCACTCCTGGTGGACGGCACGGCCATGAAAGATGCCGATGCCGGGCCCTATCCAGGCCTGGCCTGCCCAGCGTACGGTATCCGTTGAGAGCGAGCCTTTCATTCGTTGACTCGGCCGGCTTCCGCATTTGGGCTTAGTAAACTGCTCAGGATCAACATGGCGGCGCCACCGACGATAGCAATATCCGCCAGGTTAAACGCAGGCCAATGCCAGGACAGCCAGTAAAAATCCAGGTAGTCGATTACATGGCCTCGAAATGCGCGATCAATCAGATTCCCAACTGCCCCGCCCAAGATAAGGCTATAGCCTAGGGCTTCGCTTTTGGCTCTGCGTTTACGCAATATCAGAGCCAGCACGATCGAAACGACCAAAGCTATGACAATGAAGAAGTAACGCTGCCAACCACCCGCGTCAGCCAGGAAGCTGAACGCTGCACCGGTATTCCAGAAGTGAACCAGGTTGAAGAACGGGGTGAGAGGAATCACGGTGCCGACCGGGAGCGAACCCGTAATTGCGCTTTTCAACGCTAGGTCGGCCGAGGCAATGGCTAGCGATAGCATCCACCAGAACCCAGGAGCAACAAGAGGTGATCTAGGAGACGACCTCATTGCATTTCTCCTTGAAGAAGTCGCTGCAGCTCCGGTGAAATAGGCATCGGCGCAAAAGCACTGACCCTGGCGCGCCCGCTGTTTCCGAGCGGCACCCAGATCTTCGAGAACAGCAGGGCCGCCATGATTCGCGGTACTTGGCTGAGCACCTTTCGTAAGTCGCGCAACTGCCAGCCGGCCCTCAGCATCAGCCAATGGCTCTGAGCATGAAGAATAGGCATTCGCTGGCTCAATATGTGGGCTCGCTCCAGCCAGGAGAAAGCCTCGGTTGGCGCCTCTTCATTAAGTGCTTTCCTAGCCTGGAAGAAGGCCTCATCAATGGCAATGCTGAGAGCGGTATTCATCTGGATCTCACTTACGCAGTAGATGCCCGAGTGAACACCCTATAGCTGCTATAGGGTCAAGCGCTATGGGCGATTCAAGACGACGCAAAAATGACTTTATGCCGGATTACGAAAGAGGTTTGTCGCCCCCCAGCAGGCCCGAAAGTATCCCGCAGTCCAGACTTTGTCGTTCGTTATCGCAGCAACCTCGCAACGTCACCAGCTGGTTTTCGAGAGCATGTAAGGATGCGATCTGAGCCCTTACCTGTGCGATATGTCTATCAAGGAGCTCATTGACCGCAACGCAGGGTTGCTGCGGCTGTTCCTGATAGCTCTGCAAAACACCAATTTCTTCCAGTGACATGCCAAAAGAGCGGCATCGGCGAATGAACAGCGGTTTGTCCGCATGGCCTGCTTTATAGGTTCGATAGCCATTGTCCTCGCGTTCGGGCGGTGGAAGCAGTCCCTGACGTTCATAAAAACGAATCGTCTGAGTGTCCACTCCTGTCTGCTGTGCAAGTTGACCGATGCGCATGGTCTGTCCCTTGGTAAAAAAGCCAGTATATCCAGGCTTGACCCTATAGCCACTACATGGTTTTTAATCGGTAGAATCAAGTCCTATAGGAGAGGCGAGTCATGACTTCTTGTGATAAATCCTGTGGCTGTGGCCCTGAGCCGGCAACCACTGAAGCGGCAACCGCGCCTTCGAATGAAGGGACTTGGGTCAGCAGTTTTTCTGTGCCGAAGATGGATTGCCCTTCAGAAGAGCGCATGATTCGGCTCGCGCTCAATGGCTTTCCTGAGCTCAATTCGTTGTCCTTTGATCTGAGCAGCAGACAGGTACGCGCTTTCCATGACGGTCCGGTTGACCAGATCGCGACCAAGCTGGAATCACTTGGTTTAGGGGCAACATTGCTCGGTACTCAACCGGCCAGCCAGGAAGCAGCTTCGGCCAATAGCGCCAGTGAAGAGCTGACTGCTTCCAAGGAGGCCGGCACGCTCAAAATCTTGCTCGGTATCAATGCTGCGATGTTTGTCATCGAGCTGGGCGCAGGCTTGATCGCTCAGTCGACGGGCCTGATCGCCGACTCGCTGGACATGTTTGCTGATGCAGCCGTCTATGGCCTGGCTCTCTTTGCGGTCGGTCGAGCTGCGCGGTTGCAGGTTCGCGCTGCGCACCTGGCGGGTATCTTCCAGATCGTGTTGGCTCTGGGGGTACTCGTGGAGGTGGTTAGACGCTTCATGTATGGCAGCGAACCTGAGTCGATGCTGATGATGGGGATTGGCTTAGTTGCACTCGTCGCGAACGTCAGCTGTCTGTTGATGATCTATGGCCATCGCGAAGGCGGTGCACACATGAAAGCGAGTTGGATTTTTTCGGCCAACGATGTGCTTGCGAATATTGGTGTTATCGCTGCAGGAGCTCTGGTGGCGTGGACAGGCTCTCCCTATCCAGATTTGGTGATTGGTACGGTCGTTGGCCTCATCGTACTGAATGGTGCGCGCCGAATCCTGGCATTGAAAGCCTGATTATCTGGATCGACAGCTACCCCGTGTTCCCGAACGTAGCGAGTGGCCGATTGCCCGAGTAAGAGCCTAGACCGTGATGAAATTAAACGGGAGGGAGAACCCTGTTGCATCGCACACGAGCTGTTCTCTGGCCGGTACAGCTCGGGGCCGTATTGATTGCCATTGATCTCAAAGCTCAGCCTTTTGACTCGGGCTTTCTTAGTGGAGGCAGATAGAAGATGGGTCTCTGCGGCGGAGCTATCAGGATATCTGTAGACTTGATGCTCGTGCCCTTGCGGCGCTTTGTTTTACTGAATCGCCCCGGGTTTCGTGGAGGCCTCAACTCTTGAGAAGATGAGGCTATGAGAAAGACTACGACCTACTCCCCCGAAGTCCGTGAACGTGCTGTGCGCATGGTTCTGGAGCACCTGAACGACTACCCCTCCGAGTGGGCGGCCATTGAGGCCATCGCCCCGAAGATTGGTTGTGCAGCGCAAACCCTGCATGGCTGGATTCGTCGCCACCAGACTGATGCCGGTCAGCGTCCTGGGCCGACCACCGAAGAGCGCGAACGCATCAAAGCCCTGGAGCGTGAGAACCGTGAGTTGCGCAAAGCCAACGAGATTCTGCGCCTGGCCAGTGCGTATTTTGCCCAGGCGGAGCTCGACCGCCGCACCAAGTCCTGAGGGCATTTGTCGATCAGCATCGTGACCGTCTCGGGGTCGAGTCGATCTGCCGTGTCTTGCAGATCGCCCCGTCCGGTTACCGCCGGCACGCGGCGCAGCAGCGCAACCCGGAACTGCGCTGTTGCCGTGCTCGGCGCGATGACGCGTTGATCTTGGAAATCCAGCGGGTGTGGAACACCAACATGCAGTGCTATGGCGCGGTGAAGGTCTGGAAGCAGCTCCGGCGAGAAGGCATCGAGACGGCCAGATGTACGGTGGAACGGTTGATGCGTCGGGCTGGATTGCAGGGCATTAGGCGCGGCCAGGTCGTGCGGACAACGGTGGCCGGCGACAAGTCGCTCTGCCCGCTGGATCGCGTACAGCGCCAGTTCCATGCCGATCGCCCGAACCAGTTGTGGGTGTCGGACTTCACGTACGTGTCGACCTGGCAGGGCTGGCTGTATGTGGCCTTCGTGATTGACGTATTTGCGCGACGGATCGTCGGCTGGCGAGTCAGTACCAGCATGAAGACCGACTTCGTGCTGGATGCCCTGGAGCAGGCCCTATACGCCCGCCAACCGCATCGCACTGGCGGCCTGATCCATCACAGCGACCGTGGCAGTCAGTACGTCTCGATCTGCTATACCGAGCGACTGGCAGAGGCCGGTATTGAGCCCTCGGTCGGTAGCAAGGGCGACAGCTACGACAACGCCTTGGCTGAGACCATCAACGGACTGTACAAGGCCGAGCTGATTTACCGTCAGTCGTGGAAGAGCCGCGAAGCTGTTGAGATGGCGACCTTGGAATGGGTGCACTGGTACAACCACCAGGGCCTGTTGAGCTCAATCGGCTATATCCCGCCTGCGGAGGCTGAGGCAAACTTCCACCAGCAACAAGCAGGTCAGGCCATGGCGGCCTGACTTTAACGAAACGGCCTCCACGAAACCCGGGGCGATTCACCACTCGCTGGTCTCAGTTAATGGTGGCCAAGGCTCGCTAGAGCCTGATGCACAACGCCCTCTGGTTAGTCGAACAGAGTCATTCAGATCCTTTCCCGCGCTTCAATCCTCGCCGCTACAAAATCAGCTCCCCCTTTGAGATTAGACACTCTATTTGATCCAAATCAACGAAGTGCTGTTATCGTCAAAAGGAGCGCTCATGCCTCGAGGCAATCTGCTATCGTCGCCCTATAGCCCCGCTTGGTGAATTGCTGTGCGTCGGATTGGATTGATCCTGGTAATGATTGCTAGCCTCGTGCTGCCGACCTTCGGCGGTATGGCTTTCAGCATGCCGGCACAACCTTGCCCGATGCAGAGCGCCGATCATCAGGGCCATGCAATGGTCGATGCTCCGTGCTGCGAGCAAATGGACACGTCTGATGGGGTGGCCAATAAGTCCCCCTGCAAATCCGGCCAGGAATGCAAGACCGGAGGACTTCTCCAGACCACCGTGATCAAGAGCATATCCCCTCTCCCCTCACGCCCCGAGATATTGCTGACCCAGTCGGTGATTAAGCGAGAGCCCGCAGGACTCTGGCGCCCTCCTCGTTTCGTCTAATGCCGTGATCATCCCGCGCCTTACAGTCAGGCGCATCGTCGCGACCACGTTTCGTAGCTGCGACCTCGATCAATCGCATTGGAGGCGAAAGCATGTCCGCTTTCCTTTTTCCACGCCGTGGCTATCTCGGCGTGTTGGCTGCCGCATTCTGGGCAGCTCCCTGGCTTGCCGCGCAGGCACAGCCCCTAACCTTCGAACGAGCCCAAGCTCTGGCCGAACAGAGTGCCCCTGAGAACCTCGCGCGCCAGGCGCAGGTGGCATCGGCACAGCAGGCTGTAGGGCCCGCAGACGCCTTGCCCGATCCCAAGCTGATTATAGGCATCGACAACCTGCCGATCGAAGGCCCTGACCGTTACACACTTAATCGTGACTCCATGACCATGCGCCGCATTGGACTCATGCAGGAGGTACCAAACGGCGACAAGCGTCTGGCCCGTCGCCAACTGGCCGAAGCCTCCATGACGCGGGCCGAGGCCGAGCAGCGTGCCATGCAGTTGGAAATCAAGCGCCAGACGGCAGTGAGCTGGCTGGACGTGTACTACGCCGAACGCAGTGTTGGCCTCTTCGATCAACTGGACCGTCAGATCGAGATGCTCCGCTCGACCGTGCAATCGCTGATTGCCGGCGGTAGTGCTCAGCCTGGCGAGCTGTTGCAGGCCGACCAGGAAGCTTTGGCGTTACAAGATCGGCGAGATGAACTGAATCGCGATGTGGCAGTAGCTCGTGCCAAGCTGCGCCGCTGGATAGGCAACGAGGCTGACCAGCCTTTGCAAGGAGGTGTTCCCAATCTGAACCTGGTGGCACCGCACCTGCAGCAACGCATTGCCTCACACCCTGAGTTGCGCGCTGCCTCCGCCCGAGTCGGCGAGGCTAGCGCCGAGCTGAACGAGGCCATCGCCGAGAAGACCCCCGACTGGGGTGTTGAGTTTGCCTACAACAATCGCGACAACCAGTTCGGCGATATGGTGATGGTGCAATTCACGTTCGACCTGCCGTTGTTCGTAGGCACACGTCAGGGGCCCAAGATCAACGCCAGACAACAAAGCGTGTCGCAGATGGAAGCCGAGCAGGAAGCATTACTGCGCGCCCATCAGGCTGAGCTGGAAGGCGGTATTGCCGAGCTTGAGCAACTGCGCAGGACCTTGTCACGCACCGAAAAAACCTTGATCCCGCTTGCAAGCAAACGGGCCGATCTCGAACTGGCCGCCTACCAAGCCGGTAACAGCCAGCTCACATCCGTTATTACTGCCCAGCGCGACCTGATTGAGGCGCAGCTGCGGCAGATTGAACAGCAGCGCAAGTTGAGCCAGCTCTCCGCAAGCCTGTACTACGCCTATGTGGAGGGCCTGAAATGAAGATATCGACATTTGGTTTTGCGGTCGCCGTGCTGACCGTGGGCATTGGCGCGGCGGGCGGTGGCTACTGGCTGGCCCAGCGGCAAGCCAAACACGAGCTACTGCCTAGCTCCGCACCGACGGACGAGCGCAAGGTGCTCTATTGGTACGACCCTATGCAGCCTGAGCAGCGCTTCGATAAACCGGGCAAGTCACCTTTCATGGATATGGAACTTGTCCCTAAATACGCAGGATCCGAGCAGGATCCGTCTGTCCTGAGCATCCCCGCTCAAGCCGTGCAGAACCTCGGAATGCGAACCTCGATGGTGATCCGAGGTGTACTGCCCTCGGATATCGAGGCGGTGGGTTCCCTGGCCTATAACCAGCGAGAAGTGGCGAACCTCCAGGCCCGCGCCGGCGGATTCGTCGAGCGGGTTTACGGTCGCGCCCCGGGCGATGTGCTGCCTGCCGGAGCCCCCCTGGTCGACCTGCTGATTCCCGAATGGTCCGCCGCGCAGTTGGAGTTCCTGGCGGTACTGCGTACCGCTGACACTCGCTTGATAAGTGCGGCCCAAGAGCGCCTGCGCCTGCTTGGCATGCCTCAAACGTTGATCGAGCAGGTCCGCCGCAGCGGCAAACCACGGGCGGTGCAAACCCTCACCACACCTATCAGCGGCGAGCTCCAAGCCTTGCAGGTACGCGCCGGGATGACCGTCGAAGCCGGGCAGGATCTGGCGTTGATTAACGGGCTATCCAGTGTCTGGCTCGATGCGGCGATACCCGAGGCCATGGCCGGAAGTATCCAGGTCGGGGACGAGATCCGCGCCAACCTGACGGCCTTTCCTGATCGACCGCTGCTGGGCCGCGTCATAGCCTTGCTGCCGAGTGCCGATCCGCAAACACGCACGCTCACGGTACGCAGCGAGCTACCCAACCCTGCCGGTAAGTTGCGCCCCGGCATGTTCGCCGCCGTACGCCTGAACAGTGCCGTCGAACAATCCACGCTTCTTGTGCCGAGTGAAGCCGTGATTCGCACCGGGAAGCGTGCGTTGGTGATGCTGGTAGAAGGCGATGGGCGCTACCGCCCCCTGGAAATAACCTTGGGCCGCGAGGCTGATGGGCGTCTGGAGGTGTTGTCCGGTCTTGAGGAGGGTCAGGCGGTCGTTACCTCCGGCCAGTTCCTCATCGATTCGGAGGCCAGCCTACAGGGTGTCATGGCCAGCCATGCCGAGCAGGACAATAAGAAGGAACTACATGAGGCCCATGGTGTGATTCGTGCTCTGGACGCGGAGTCAGTCACCCTGGAGCACGGGCCCTTCGAGAGCCTGAATATGCCAGGTATGACCATGGCTTTTCCATTGGTCAGCTCAGAAGTAGCTGTGGGACTTAAGCCAGGAGATCACGTACGTATCGGCGCCCGCCAGAAAAACTCCGGCCTGATGATCGAGCAGCTCAGCAAGGAAGGAGACCAGCCATGATCGCACGCCTGATCCACTGGTCTATCGGCAATCGCTTTCTGGTGCTGCTGGCGACCCTGTTCATCACCGCCCTGGGCATCTGGTCGCTGCGCAACACGCCGTTGGATGCACTGCCGGACCTATCTGACACCCAGGTCATCATCAGAACCAGCTTTCCCGGACAGGCACCGCAGATCGTCGAGAACCAGGTGACCTACCCACTGGCCACAACCATGCTCTCGGTACCGGGGGCGAAGACGGTGCGCGGCTACTCGTTCTTCGGCGACTCCTTCGTTTATGTGCTGTTCGAGGACGATACCGACCTCTACTGGGCACGCTCGCGGGTGCTGGAGTACCTCAACCAGGCGCAGGAACGCCTGCCCGAGGGTGTTACCACCACCCTTGGGCCGGATGCCACCGGCGTGGGCTGGATCTACCAGTACGCCTTGGTCGACCGCAGCGGCCAGCATGATCTTGCCCAGCTGCGGGCACTGCAGGACTGGTTCCTTAAGTACGAACTCAAGAGCCTGCCCAACGTAGCCGAAGTGGCCACCCTCGGCGGCATGGTCAAGCAATACCAAGTGCTGCTCGATCCCCAGAAGCTGGTGGCTTATGGGGTAACTCAGCAGGAGGTCGAAGCGGCGCTGAAGAGCGCCAATCAGGAAACCGGCGGCGCCATCCTGGAGCTGGCAGAGCGCGAGTACATGGTCCGGGCTTCAGGTTATCTAGAGAGCCTGGCGGATTTCCGCAATGTGCCGCTGCGGGCTTCGGCCAGCGGAGTTCCGGTGCTGCTGGGTCAGGTGGCCACCATTCAGTTGGGGCCAGAGATGCGTCGTGGCATTGCCGAGCTGGATGGCCAGGGTGAAGTTGTAGGTGGCGTGGTCATCTTGCGCTCCGGAAAGAATGCCCGCGATACCATCGCTGCGGTGAAGACCAAGCTGGACAGCCTGAAGGGCAGCTTGCCGGCCGGCGTCGAGGTGGTCACCACCTATGACCGTTCGCAATTGATCGACCGCGCCATCGATAACCTCAGCTACAAGCTGCTGGAAGAGTTCGCGGTGGTTGCCCTGGTTTGCCTGATCTTCCTCTGGCACCTGCGCTCGTCGCTGGTCGCGATCATCACCCTGCCCCTGGGCATCCTGATGGCCTTCATCGTCATGCGCTACCAGGGCGTCAATGCCAACATCATGTCGCTCGGCGGGATCGCAATCGCCATCGGCGCCATGGTCGATGCCGCCGTGGTGATGATCGAGAACGCGCACAAGCACATCGAGGCCTGGAAGGCTCGACACCCCGGTGAACCGCTTCAGGGCGAGGCGCACTGGCGGGTGATCGGCGAAGCTGCGGCCGAGGTCGGGCCGGCGCTGTTCTTCAGCCTTTTGATCATCACCCTGTCTTTCCTCCCGGTCTTCACCCTGGAGGCCCAGGAGGGTCGCCTGTTTGGCCCGCTGGCATTCACCAAGACCTATGCCATGGCTGCCGCTGCTGGCCTCTCGATCACCTTGGTACCGGTGCTGATGGGCTATTGGATTCGTGGGCATATCCCCAGCGAACAACAGAACCCCTTGAATCGTTGGCTGATCGGTGCATACCGGCCGGTGCTGGAGTGGGTGCTGGCTTGGCCTAAGGTGACCCTAGCGCTGGCCTTGCTAGTGTTTTTGTCCAGTCTCTGGCCCCTCAGCAGACTCGGAGGAGAGTTTCTACCGCCGATGGACGAGGGCGACCTGTTGTACATGCCATCAGCCCTGCCCGGCTTGCCGGCCAGCAAGGCCACCCAGCTGCTGCAGCAAACCAACCGGATGATCCTCACGGTGCCCGAAGTGGCACGGGTATTCGGCAAGGCCGGGCGAGCAGAGACCGCCACCGATCCAGCACCGCTGGAAATGTTCGAGACCACGGTGCAGTTCAAACCACGCGATCAATGGCGCGCGGGGATGACACCCGAAAAGCTGATCGAGGAACTGGATCGCGCGGTAAAAGTTCCGGGGCTGTCCAATATCTGGGTGCCGCCCATCCGCAACCGCATCGACATGCTGGCGACGGGGATCAAGAGCCCCATTGGGGTGAAAGTGTCCGGAACCTCCTTGGTCGACATCGAGCGCATAACGCGCGATATCGAGGCCGTGGCCAAAGAGGTGCCTGGGGTGAGTTCGGCCTTGGCAGAACGCCTTACTGGCGGCCGTTACGTGGACATCCAGATCGATCGACTGGCCGCGGCGCGCTATGGCCTGAGCATCGCCGATGTGCAGGCGGTGGTATCGGGCGCCATCGGCGGCAGCAATATTGGTGAGACGGTTGAAGGACTGGCCCGCTTCCCGATCAACCTGCGCTATCCCAAGGAGTGGCGAGACAGTCCGCAGGCACTACGGCGTATGCCGATCCTCACGCAAGCCGGCCAGCAGATCACCTTGGGCACCGTCGCCCAGGTTAGTCTGACCGAAGGGCCGCCAATGCTGCGCAGCGAGAACGGGCGTCTGTCCGGTTGGGTCTATGTCGATGTCCGTGGGCGCGACCTGGCATCGACCGTGCGCGAGTTGCAGCAACGCGTAGCTGAGCAGGTACAACTCGATGCTGGCATGACCGTCTCCTACTCCGGTCAGTTCGAGTTCCTGGAGCGTGCCAATGCGCGGCTGGCCTGGGTGGTGCCGGCGACTTTGTTGATTATCTTCGTGCTGCTCTACCTGACCTTCAGCCGCTTCAGCGAGGCCCTGCTGATCATGGCCACCCTGCCCTTCGCCCTATCGGGCGGCATCTGGCTGCTCTACTGGTTCGGCTTCAACCTCTCGGTCGCCACCGGCGTGGGCTTCATTGCCCTGGCCGGCGTCTCGGCAGAGTTCGGGGTAATCATGCTGCTGTACCTGAAGAATGCCTGGCATGCACGTATAGATTCCGGGCGCAGCGGTGATCCGGCCCTACTGGAGGCAATTCGTGAAGGTGCAGTGCTGCGCGTGCGGCCCAAGGTGATGACGGTGGCCGTGATCATCGCCGGCCTGCTGCCGATCCTCTGGGGCGGTGGTGCCGGTTCCGAGGTGATGAAGCGCATCGCCGCGCCCATGGTCGGCGGCATGATTACCGCGCCGCTGATGTCCATGCTGGTTTTGCCGGCCGCCTACTGGCTGATGCGAAGGCAGCGTACACAGAAGGTTCGCGCACCGCAGGAGCTATAGCTTTACAAACCCGGGCAAGCCACGCGCCAAGCTGACTCGCCCGGGTAACGCGGCAGGAAGCATTACGGCGATGTAACTTTGACTTCATTTTTATGACAGGTTGAGCGGATATATTTTAATCACCACCTTGAAGGAGTGATTAAACATGAAAAGCCTCAAAGTTATTGCAGCCCTTGCCGCTATGGTTGTTTCCTCTGCCACTCTGGCAGAAGGCGGCGCTGATCGTGTTTATGGTCGGATGATTCAGGCCAATGAGCAGGCCATGCAAGAGTATGCTGCCGCTAACGGAAAGAATCCGCCTGAAGTTATTCATTACCGCTACGGCATGAAACTCGATATCGCCAGGGTCGTGGCCACTACCCCGACGGACTCTAGCTGCGGTGTGATGCCGGCCCAGATGACCTACGAGGACTCCAATGGCGATCTGAATATTCTTGAATACCGGGCAGCCGGGACAGGTTGCCGTAATCAAAACTAGATAAATGACATCGCGCTGACTGAAATGTAATTTCCAAGTCACCCTGACGTTATTTGGCATGTGGAAATATGACCAAGGCGTGCCTGGCTATGCCCGGCGCGCTTGGCACATATATGCGACCACACAATGACAACTGCCAATAACATCAGGAGCATTTATGAATAACAGAACCCTGTTAGGACTTTCTCTGCTCACTCTGAGCGTCAGTACCGGGCAAGCTGCAATGGCCGCCGGCGAGAAAGGCGAGGGATTTATCGAAGGCAGCAGCCTGACCATCCTCAATCGAAACCTCTACTTCAACCGCGATTTCCGTAAAGGCCAGTCCAGCAGCTCGGGTAATGGCTATTCGGAAGAGTGGGCGCATGGCGTGATAGGCCGATTCGAGTCTGGTTTCACCGAGGGCACCATAGGTTTTGGTGTCGATGCCTTTGCCATGCTAGGGCTCAAGCTTGACACCGGCGACGGCCGTTCTGGAGCAGGCGGCACAGTCGACGTGATGCCTTACAACAGCCTCGGGCAGGCTGAGGACAACTACTCAAAACTGGGGGGCGCGGTGAAAACTCGGTTCATGGATACCGAGATCAAGGTAGGCGACGTCTTTCCCGTCAGCCCGGTCGTCCAATACGGTGATGCACGGCTTTTACCGGAGAGTTTCCGAGGTGTCACCGTGGTCAACAGCAGCGTGGAAGGACTGTCGCTTCAGGGCGGTCGCCTCCACTCGATGAGCCAACCCAATACCAGCAGCATGCGCGACGGCTTCGCTACCTTCTACGCGGGCGAAGTGGACTCGCCATGGATCGCCTATTTCGGTGGTGATTACACGCTTAATGACAACGTCGGCTTTAGTCTCTACACCAGCCGCCTCAAGGATGCCTGGAATCAATATTACGCGGGCACCACGCTGAGCTACCCGCTTGCGGACGATGTCGCCTTGATCGGCGGGCTGAACTACTACAAGGCGGTCGATGAAGGGAAGCAGCTCCTCGGGAGCTTCGATAACAACATCTGGAGCGGCAAGGTCGGCATCCAATTCGGCGCTCATACAGTGCTGGTGGGTCTCCAGCGCAACAATGGCGATGATGACTTCGACTACTTGCGCCAATCGGACTCCATCTACCTCGACAACTCCATCCAGTACAGCGACTTCAACTCGCCGAAGGAGAAGTCATGGCAAGTGCGCTATGACCTGGATATGGAGCCTTTCGGCGTGCCTGGATTGAGCTTCATGACTCGATATGCCCAGGGCTGGGATGCCGACTATAGCAACGCCAACGAAGTCTATATGCGCCGTGATGACAACGGCGATCCGTTGACCAACCAGAAGCGCTGGGAGCGGGACATCGAGGCCAAGTACGTTGTGCAGTCAGGGTCGTTGAAGGACATGTCCTTTCGCATTCGACAAGCCACGACTCGCGCCACCGACTTCGAGTCGGATTTGGATGAGTTCCGCCTGATTGTCGAGTACCCGCTGGAAGTTCTCTAACCCTGGCAAGCGAGCGGGTTGATTGCCCGCTCGCTCCTTGGTCCTGCTGTCCCCTCGTAGTGCTCCTTTGGTTTGGAGACAGCCCTTGGCGCCCTAGGGCGCCTTTTTTACTTAGGTTAAAGGACGTATGAAAATGAGTCGGCCACTACACACAAGCGGCCGTGCTGGCAGGCAGTACTACTGGGCGGGATATTCTGCAACGACCTGATCAGAACCCGTCTTGGTCAAGCCAATGACCTGGTAGGCATGCTGTACGCCATCGACTTCCATGCCGGGGGAGCCCGCCGGCATCCCGGGAACAGCGATGCCCAGCAGATCATCGCGCTTGGTGAGTTCGATGACCTGAGCCGCCGGCACATGACCTTCGACGAACTTGCCGTCAATCACCGCGGTGTGGCAAGACGCCAACCGCGGCGCGACGCCCAGTCTTTGCTTCACTGCTGTCATGTTGCTTTCAACATGGTCGACGACTTTGAAGCCATTCGCTTCGAGGTGTGAAATCCACTTCTTGCAACATCCGCAATTGGCATCACGATGGGCATCAATCGTCAGGGCATCAGCTGCTTGAACCGCAGACGTGACGGAGAGAGCGGCCAGTAAGGCCAGATATTTAGCTTTCATGTACGTGCTCTTTGCCATCGGCGTGGGTGTGGGTCTTGGGCGAGGCATTCGGAGCCTGCTCGGCGTGATGATCACCTCCGTTGGACGACGCCTCATCTCCAGCATGGTGGTCATCGCCACTCATATCCGAATGGTGAC
Source organism: Pseudomonas sp. ZH-FAD (assembly GCF_002803095.1). GTDB lineage: Bacteria > Pseudomonadota > Gammaproteobacteria > Pseudomonadales > Pseudomonadaceae > Aquipseudomonas. Next base: position 14,611 of record NZ_PGLR01000042.1, read on the forward strand.
CTGCCTTAGGTGCGGAGCCACCCTCGCTATCCGTAGCCGCGGCATCGTGATGACCAGGCTCTCCAGCATCACCTGATCCATGATGGTCATCGCCTCCGCCACTATTGTCATGATGGCCAGGCTTGTTGTCGCCGTGCTGTCCTTCATGGTTATGCATCTGCGTTTCCCCACCACCGTGCTGATGGCCGCCACTGGATGCGACGAGTGTTTGGTATTGCTTGGCATCCATCGTCGGCAGTTGGTTGAGGAAGGCAACCATGCCCCAGATGTACTCGTCTCCCATGCTCTTGCCCCACGCAGGCATACCCGTTGCCTTGATGCCATGCTTGATCACCCAGAACGCTGCTGACGGATTGCCATCGACACCGATCTTGGCGAGGTTGGGGGGCGCAGGATAAAGCGATTGGCTTAGCTCGGTCTCCGCCACACCTGGCGCCAAATGACAGCCGATACACATGGCGTTGTAGTTGCCCGCACCGGCGCGAATAAGAGCTTGATCATCCAGGTTGGGAACCTCGATGTCCCGCGAACGGACTTCGATAGAGCGGTCACGGGCCATCGTGAGAAACGCATACACTGCAGGAAAATGGGGATCGTCGGCCCCCACGTTGACCACGCCAAAGTAGGCGCCGGCCAGGACAGCTGTGCTACCGACCACGCCGGCCGCCACCAAAGTTTTAATTGTTCTTTTCATGTCAGGTTCTCAAAACCACATCCGGATACCGGCGACAAAACGCGCCTCGTCTACATCACCGCCCTCGTCGCGCACCATGTCTGCCGTGTTGCCATAGGAGCGGCTCCAGGAAACCCCGATATAGGGGGCAAACTGCCTGACAATCTCGTAACGCAGACGCAAGCCGAGCTCGGTATTTGCCAACCCAGACCCCACACCTCGCTCAGGATCGTTCTTGCCGTAGAAGTTCATTTCGGCAGTTGGCTGGAGAATCAGCCGGTTGGTCAGCAGAATGTCGTACTCGCCCTCCAGTCGGGCAGCAGTTTGGCCATTCTCGCCGACGAAGGCCGTGGCTTCGGCCTCAAAGGCGTAAAGCGCCATGCCCTGGATACCGAAGGCGGCCCAAGTCTGCGGCGACTCCGGTTTGAAGTCCTGGCGAACGCCCGCGACGACATCCCACCAAGGGCCGATCGAGCGGCCGTACAGCAGCTGTAATTCAGCATCCTCGGTCACGCCGTTGGTACGCTCGCCTTCGGAGCGGAACCAGACCCGGTTGATATCACCGCCTACCCAGCCCGACGCATCCCAGGCCAGGGTGCTGCCCTCATCTGCGTCCTGGTATTCGAGCTGATCGAGCAGGAAAAAACTGTTGATGGCGCTGTCGTGAACCTTGTGGCCAGGTAATGGCGGGAAAGCCGCTTGGCGATCAGCATCCGTCAGAACGGGAATCGGCGTACGGCTGGTGGTTCTCGGGGCTTCAGCGGAGCCATGGTTCATCTTTGAATGATCCATGCCCTCCATCTGTCCTTGCATGGCGCCATGCCCCATCTTGCTGTGATCCATAGCCTGGGCCTTCTCTTGGCTCTGGCCGTGGCCCATCTGGCTGTGGTCCATCGACATGGAGCCGTGCCCCATTGCCGAATGATCCATTTCTTCCGCAGCCTGGGTAACGCCGCCGCTGAGTGCACTCAGCGACACGGCCAGCGCTATGAGGGACGGGCGTGAAAACCTAGTGGTCATGGTTCGAACCTGCTTCGGCTTCGGTGCCGCCATGCTTATCCATCATCTTCTCGTGCCCCATATCGTCATGGTTCATACCCTCATGATCCATGGCGCCATGATCCATCTGATGGCCAGCGGCCTTGCCTTTCGATTGATCTGCAGGCTTGTCACTGGCGTCGGGCGCAGCCGACTCGGCAGCATGTTGTTCGTGCTCGCTGTGCCCCTCACCTGCCAATGACGTCGGCGCGTGCAGAACAGCCAAAAGACTGAACATCGCTGCGCTGCCAAACAGGGCATTACGCTTCATAAAAGTACTCATCAGAAATCTCCTTTACTCATCCACACGGACTTCACGGAACATGCCCATTTCCATGTGGAGCAACAGGTGGCAGTGATAGGCCCAACGCCCCAACGCATCGGCGGTCACCCGATAGCTGCGCTTGGAACCTGGCGGCATGTCGATGGTGTGTTTACGCACCAGGAAATTGCCGTTCGCATCCTCCAGATCACTCCACATGCCATGAAGATGGATCGGGTGAGTCATCATGGTGTCGTTGACCAGCGTGATGCGAACACGCTCGCCGTACTTGAGGCGCAGAGGCTCGGCGTCAGAGAACTTGATTCCATCGAAGGACCAGGAGAATTTCTCCATATGCCCGGTGAGGTGCAGCTCGATGGTGCGACTTGGCTCACGCCCGTCCGGATCAGGGAAGGTGCTGCGCAGGTCAGAGTAAGTCAGGACGCGCCGGCCGTTATCACGCAGGCCGATACCTGGGTCGTCCAGCTTGTGCGTCGGCGTCATGGTCTGCATGTCGACCAAAGGATTGTTGGTCTCTGAGGCCGGGTGTGCCTGCATGTTGCCAGCCATGCCAGCCATGTTTGAATGATCCATTCCGGCCATCTGGCTGTGATCCATACCAGCCATGCCACCCTGCATGCTGCCATGATCCATTCCCGCCATATTGCCCTGATCCATCCCGGCCATGCTCCCATGATCCATGCCGCCCATGCTGCCGTGGTCCATGCCCATGTCACCCATGGCAATCAGTGGGCGCGGGTCAGGGCTTGGTACCGGTGCACTCAACCCTTCCTGTACCGCAAGGGTGCCGCGCGCATAGCCAGTGCGATCCATGGATTGTGCAAACACGGTATACGCCTGTTCGCTGTCTGGTTCGACGATCACGTCGTAGGTCTCGGCCACGGCGATACGGAACTCGTCGACGCTGACCGGTTTGACGTGCAGACCATCGGCCGCAACCACAGTCATCTTCAGGCCCGGGATGCGCACATCGAAATAGGTCATCGCCGAGGCGTTGATGAAGCGCAGGCGGATCTTTTCGCCTGGTTTGAATATGCCGGTCCAGTTGCCATTGGGTGCCTGGCCATTCATCAGGTAGGTGTAGGTGTAGCCACTGACGTCAGCGAGATCCGTCGGGCTCATCTTCATCTCGGCCCACATCTTGCGATCGGCTACGGCGGCGGACCAACCCATCTCGCTTACGTCATCGATGAAGTCACCAACGGTGCGTTTGTGCTGGTTGTAGTAGTCCGACTGTTTCTTGAGCTTGGCCAGTACCCGCGTTGGATTTTCATCCGTCCAGTCGCTCAGCAACACGACGTAATCACGGTCGTAACTGAAGGGCTCGGGCTCCTTGGCATCGATGACCAGCGCGCCGTATACGCCGACCTGCTCCTGCAGCCCCGAGTGACTGTGATACCAGTAGGTACCGTTCTGGTTGACCTTGAACTTGTACTCATACATGCCGTCAGGGGCGATGCCATGGAAGCTCAGGCCAGGAACACCATCCATGTTCGCCGGCAGGATGATGCCGTGCCAATGGATGGAGGTGTCCTCCTTGAGGCGGTTGCGCACGCGCAATGTGACGGTATCGCCTTCGCGCCAACGAAGAATCGGCCCAGGGAGCGAGCCGTTGATGGTCATGGCCGTGCGCGCTGCGCCGGTGATGTTCACCGGGGTTTCACCGATGAATAGGTCGAATTCGTTACCAGTCAGTACGTTGGGCTGGCCGGGGCTGTTCACCGCCCAGACCGGCGTGCGCCACAGGCCAAGTCCGCCGATAATACCGGTGGCTGCCAGGCCTTTGACGAAGGTGCGCCTTGTGGTTTTGCTTTGCATGCCGTTTTGTCCAATCCGTCAAATGAGCCGGTGATGGTGTGCCCGGTCTCGGGTTCATGGCTGCTTCAATGTCGGGGATTTACCCCTCAACTTTCCACGTCGGTGCATTGCACAATGCCTTACCGACGATGAGCAGTATGAAACTGCCATATCCCAACCATCCGGGTGATTACATTTCTGTAAGGTAGATGACTTCAGCAGTTGGTGTGCTCTGCTTGCTCGGTTGGACTGCTGGCTACAGGAGCCTCAACTTTCTGCTGCTGGGCCACCCGGTAGGCCTCCAGAGACGTCTGGCGTGCCTGCTCCATGCGCGCGAAGGTTCGGTCAGCACCACCTTCAGCCATTGCCAAGCTGGAGATGCTCAGAGCAGTAACTACAAGCAGAGCTTTGATCGATTTCATTTTGGGTATTCCTCGTAAGTTAAGTGGTCCCTGCAACTGCAGAGGCCGAGCTTTAGGCTCGATGTCACGTTAACTAAGAGGGCCTGTCAGCAACCTGAGCCGAACATTACAGTTCTGTCAGGTTGCTATTTCTTTCTTGTAGCCCATCCAGAAGGCTCGGTACTGTCTTTCATGCCCTCATAAAGCCTTGCGAATTTCTTGAGAGGGCATGCTCGGCAGCGATGCCTAAGCTACTCAGGGTCATTCGCACCCGCGGATAAGACCACCAACAATTAAGAGAGATTGTCACTATGTCGAATAAATCCAACGTCGCTACCGGTGCCGCTCTGGCTCTCGTGGCCGCCAGCCTGTTTGCTACCCTGCCTGTCCAGGCCGCCCAGGACACCAAAGCAGCTGAAGTGAAGTGCTTCGGCGTCAACGGTTGCAAGGGCCAGAACGACTGCATGACCGCCAAAAATGCCTGCAAAGGCCAGGGAGAATGCAAAGGCCAGGGCTTCAAGCTGATGACTCAGGCCAAGTGCGATGAGGCCGGTGGCAAGACCAGCGAATAATGCCGTTGCGGGGAGTGCCTGCCACTCCCCTGCTGGAGTCTTGAATGAGTAAGCGCAAAACACTGGGTTTCGGTCTTGGCCTTCGCAGTGAGTATTACCAGCAGATTCTTGAACAGCGACCTGCGGTCGACTGGTTTGAGATCATTTCCGAGAATTACCTGGTGGGCGGTGGCAAGGCCCTCTACTTTCTCGATGCGATTGGCGAGCAATACCCGTTGGTGATGCACGGAGTATCGCTGTCGATCGGCGGTTCGCATAACCTGGACATGGGCTACCTACGACAGCTCAAGCAACTGGCGGACCGGGTACAGCCCCAGTGGGTTTCCGACCACTTGTGCTGGAGTCGCGGCAACGCCCATCAACTCCACGACCTGCTGCCGCTGCCGTTTACCCAAGAAAGCCTGCTGCATGTCGCCGCGCGGGTGCGTCTAGTGCAGGATGTTCTGGAACGTCCCATTGTGCTGGAGAACGTTTCTTCTTACGTACAGTGGAAGACGTCCAGCATGAGCGAATCGCAGTTTCTCTCGGAACTGAGTTTCCTGACCGGTTGCGAATTGCTCCTTGACGTGAACAACGTCTACGTCAGCGCACGAAATCAGGATTTCGACCCATGGCAGTTCATCTTGGAATTGCCGCACGATCGGATTCGTCAAATTCACCTGGCCGGGCATAGCGATTACGGGCAATACCTCATCGACACCCACGACCAGCCCATCGCTGACCCGGTTTGGGCGCTCTACAGCAAGACTTTGAGCTACTTGGGTCCAACGTCGACGTTGATCGAGCGGGATGATCATTTTCCACCGTTCGAGGATCTGTTATCCGAGTTGGAGCATGCCCGAGCTATCGCCAATGGCGTGATATCGAGGGCAACCCTTTGAGCCTAAGCGCCTTACAGACTGCATTTGAAACTTACCTGACAGATGGTGCCCTGCCCTCCAACGAGCTTTTGGAGCAAGTCCGGGGTTGCACTGCGCTGAGTGCCCTCGAAGGCCTGCGGATCTACCATAACGCCTATCGCTCGCGCCTGCTGGCGGTGCTGCGCGAGGATTTCCCGGCGCTGCAGCAATGGCTGGGAGAAGAGTCGTTCGAGCAACTCGCACTGGCCTATATCGCCGCCTGGCCACCGCGGCATTTCAGCATTCGCTGGCTGGGTGAAAAGCTGCCCGAGTTCATTCGCAGCTACATTGCGGAACCTCAACTTTCACCGATACGCGAACTCGCGGAGCTGGAGTGGGCTTTTACACTGGCTTTCGATGCTCAGGATGTCGAAGCGCTTTCACTGCAGGCCATCAGTGAGTTTTCGGCTGAAGACTGGGTTTCATTCAGGGTTTCCCTGACTCCATCTGCCAGATGGCTGCGATTGCAGTACAACACCCTGGCGCTGTGGAAGGCTGCCAAGTCTGGGGATCTGCTTCCCGTTGCCACCCAACCAGCCGGGAATCGAGACTGTCTGGTCTGGCGTCATAACCTCGTATGCCAGTACCGAAGCCTGGAGCCAGAAGAGGCGTCAGCATTGCGGTTTTTCGTCGAGGGTGGATCGTTCGCCGAACTCTGCGAGTCATTGAGCGCAACACATGGAGAGCAAGCCCCCCTGCAGGCCGCAACTTGGTTGAAATTGTGGGTCAACGAAGGTTTGCTAAAGCTCAGGGCAACTATTCACGAATGACCCGGAACCTATAGGCTAGCGGCTTCTCTTTGGCCACTCCCGAGCGCGTCTATGACACACCGCATCATTCATTTCAAACAGCAAGCCTTGCTGGACCCAGAGACTTACCAGGCGATGCTGGCCGACGGCGTCGGTCATTGGGAGGCGCTTGTAGGAAAAGTCGTCGGAATAGAAGACGAGAAAAGCCACGAGTTCGCCGCATTGAAAAGCCTGTTCAAGCGAAAGCGCTACTCCTATGACACGCTGGAAATGCGCGAGCCAGGCGATCACTCAAACTGGCTTCGCGGCCGAGATGGGGATGAAGGTATTACTAACGAGGTCACCAGTATTCACGGGCTGAAAGAGCTCTCAGAACTGGAGATTTAGTCGGTCGGCAGGCCAGCGCTCAAGCGCTGACCTGGGCCGCATAACCAAGCTCCTGGATGAGTTCGCGGATCGATTCGGCACTTTCTGTGCTCTCTACAGTGACCTTGCCGGCTGCCCGATCCACCTCTACGCGTGCGTCCTGATCCAGCGTCTGGATGGCCTTCGTGATTTTGCTGACGCAACTGCCACAACCCATACCCGAAACATTCAGGCTGAACATCTCTCTCACCTCATTTCGTCCGCGGCTCAAGTTACCGCACAGACAGCATCGACCTTGACACGATGGCAAGGTCAAGTGCGCAAACGCAACAATAAGGCTCAGCCGTTGTTCACAGGCATCAGGATGGGGTTCGATGAACACACCACTACGTGCCTTGCGCCCCTCGTCAGGGCGACATACAGATTCTGAGCGGTCATAAGTTCAGGATGCAGAACAACCGAGACATCCGCCTCGAGCCCCTTGAGAAGTAATGTGCTGCCTACCGAGCGTCTTGCGATGGAGCGGGCAAGGTGTCGATTGCGTTCTCGCGCTTGAATGGCTGCACTCAGAAAGTCGGCTGTACCTCCCGCCACAGCTTGCATAGCGGACCGGCAGCAGTGCAGAACTTCCGGTCGGTACACCCGTGCCCCCGGCTGTTCGGCGAGGGCGTTGAGCACAAGGAGTGCTCGCTGCAGTGTTGGCTCCCCGACGAATGCGACGGCCTCGGCCTCGGCCGGGGTCGGTGGCGTTCGGGCACGTCCTGTGCGCAGAGACTCCACACGCGTTCGCAGGTTTGCTGCACCTACCCCCGTCATCACGCTTGAAGCAAATTCCGCAAGTTGTGCCAGAGCATTGGCACCCTGCAGGTTAAAGTTCCTGGCGAAGTTGACGAGGTCCCTTAGGTCGACGGCTTCGACGGCCATGGCGCCGGGTGTCTGGCTCGTGAGCTGATGGCGACCTTGCACGTTGATGGAGTCCCCGATGATGAGGACGCTGCCCCGAGCGTTGGGTGACTCGGTTCTCGCGGCCACCAGCCGCTGCTGGACTTCGGTCCCGGCGTTGAGCTGCACCCAGCGCACTTCTGCCGGAGCCGTGCGCAGGTCCACCGGCTGGCCAGCTTGAAGTTGTTGCCGTATGGCGAGCAGCCACTGCCCAAGGTTCTCAGCTCCGGCCAGCCGCCAGCGCCAGGGTATCCTCAGCTCTCCCGCCGCGGGGAACAGGGGCTGCACCTCATTCGCCCAATGCACTAGTCGATTGCCACGGAAGTCGAAGATGGCTTGCATTGGGTCACCGAGCACGCAGGTTGGTAGCACCTGGGCCAAACCTGACACGATGGCGTGCTGGACGACGTTGCAGTCCTGGTATTCGTCGACAAGCAAGCGCGCGTAAGTGGCACGGAGAGGCTGAGCAAGGTGGCCTGCCTGCAGTAACAGCATGGCGGCGTGCCGAATTGCCGGGTAGTCGGTGTTGGGCTGGTGGAGCTGTAAGATCTGTGGGTTATGGCCGCTTCGCGCTGGGAACTTAGCGATGAGGCGCATCGAGAATCCATCAATGGTGGAGACTCGATATGCGGAGTTAGGAACGCCGGCTCGTCTCAGGCGTGCCCGTAAGGCCGCAACGCCTGCGTTCGTGTGCGTTAGTACGAGTATGGGTTTGCTCTGCCTATGCGCGATGAGCGTCTCGGCAATCAATTGCGTTTTTCCACAACCTGCGGGGGCTGTTATGGAGCCACGCTCAATAGCGAAAAGATCGATCTCAAGGGGCACTTGTAAACGTCCAGAGCTGATTCGTGACTGCCATGAAGCCCGGGTCGGCGTTCTGTAGAGACGGGCCGACGATGTCCCTTGCAACCTCCTGATAGGTTGTCAACGACTTGAACCACCCGCTGTTGCGGATACGAGATGCAGCTCCCAAAAGCTCTCGCGTCGCGGGCAAGTAGCCCTGAATAAGTCTTTCAGCTTTGATGTCATGTAGTGTCACACGTCCTTGGGACTTCGTCTGGATGTGCGTATTCATCAGCTCTGCACCCACTATTGTTTCGGCTTTCGCCAGAAGTGCATCGAGTGCTTGGTCACTGAGATGGCGGAAGATCTCGTCCTCCAGAGTGAGACCTGGTCGCCATGTCAGAATTTGTCCGCCTGCGGCCAAGAATGCTTCAGGTAGCCCTGCGGTCGAAGGTTTGTCGGCGTCTACAAAAACCATCACGCGATAGCCTAGGTTCTGAAGTGCCGTTCCACGGATAAGACTGTTATCGGGACTTCCCCCGCCGGCGTCCACATAAGCGCCACCATGAGCCAGGAATGAGGTAGCGCCAAGGCTGCCCCACCATTGGTCAAGGCCACGCGCGAAGCCAACCTCGCTGGCACCCTCGCAAACGATAATGGATTTGGCGAGGAATGCCTCTGGGTCCTTCCGAAGGGTACTTTGTACTTCGTTGGCCTCCCCTGCCGCCATAACGCTGTGGCGTTGAGGCCCAGACCGAACAACGAATAACTGGCTGCCGGACAATTCGCGCAGCGCGACCGGTGAGTGAGTCGTCATGAAGACCTGCAGCGGAGCGGCAGCGTCCTTTGCTCCCAGGGAGTCCAAGAATCGCATGAGCCGATGAGGTTCAAGCCCATATTCCACCTCATCGACAAGAGCAATTGGCGCGGCGCTAGCTGCAGCTCTTTGCAACCCTGCCACTAGCAATCGCGACGAGCCCGTGCCAAGGGAGCGAAGGGGAATGCCTGTGTCGCTGTGCAGCGCGATCGCACCCTCGCCAATCGACACAGAATGTGCGTCAAGGAGTGCTTGTGGCATCGCTCCAACAGAAACCCCAAGATGCTGAGCCGTGCGTTGCACCACCTCAAGCGTCTGAGTTAGATGTCCGGCGGCTTGATTGCCAAAGTTCGCTCTTGCTTGCCTCGCGGCGCGCGCAAGTTCGGCACCTAGCTCTGCACGCTCGTCAGTAAGTCGATTGAGCACTGAGCCACGACTCCACGACAAGTTCGAACTCGCAAAGCTGCCGATACGGGCGGGTGCTAGTGCCGCTCGTTCCTTCCAGGGAAGAGTGCGTTCGAGTTGCTGCTGCTCCGCACGCTCAGAAAAAAGTGTCCAGGTAGGTTCCAAATCGGCACCAACTTGCAGAAGCAAGGTGATAACGGTCTCCAGCCCCGCTCGCGGTTCGTCTTCGACTTCTCCCGTTCCTGGATTGAATCCACGCAAGAACTCGCCGTAAACATCGATATCCATCAGCGATACCGGCAAATCGCCAAGCGTCACACTGATGGTGATGGGTGTTTCGACGTTCAGAGCGAAGAAGTCCATGTCGCCGAACGTGCCGCCCCGGCGGGCACCGACGCAAAGGTCAATCGCATCTAGAATGCTGGACTTTCCACTATCGCCAGGACCTATGAGGCAGTTAATTCCTGGGGCCGGCACCCAGTCGAGCGCCTGGATAGATCGGAAGTTGCTGATAATCAGTCTGCGAATGCGGGCCACGGAGAGTCCTCATGGGTTAACGACGACCAGTCTCCTACCCGCAGCGGCAACAGTCCATAGAACGTCACCTCGTCACTATGTGTTGCGACAGAGGAAACTACCGTACGGCATTTTCCGGTCAGATGCGCTTCTGAATAATCACATGGTCGGTGGTATGGAAGCCTATCCGATGTCCGTTGATTTCAACCTCAGAGCATTGAAGACCACCGACGCCGAGCTGACACTCATTGCCAGCGCAGCAATCAAGGGCGACAGAAGATGCCCCGTCAGCGGGTACAGCAGCCCCGCTGCTAGCGGGATTCCCATCGCGTTGTAGAGGAACGCAAAGGCGAGGTTCTGCCTCATGTTTTTCACGGTTGCCACTGACAGGGTGCGCGCTCGCAGGATGCCCATCAGATCTCCCTTGACCAGCGTCACTTGGGCGCTGTTCATCGCCACATCGGTACCGGTGCCCATGGCGATACCTACGTCAGACCTAGCCAGGGCGGGCGCATCGTTGATGCCGTCACCCGCCATGGCGACACGACGGCCATAGCCCTGCAAATCGGCGACCAGTTTCTCCTTATCCTGCGGTTTGACCTCACCATGCACTTCCTCGATTCCGAGCTGCTTCGCCACGGCTCTTGCTGTGGTGAGGCCATCACCAGTGGCCATGATGACCTTTACGTCTTCGCTTTGAAGCTTGGAGACAGCCTGTTGAGAAGTAGGCTTGATCGGATCGGAAACGGCCAGGAGTCCCGCCAGGCGACCATCAACGGCCAAATAGATGATGCTGATGCCTTCCAGACGCAGTTGCTCGGCGCGATTGCGCAGCGGGGTAATATCGACGCCCGCCTCGTCCATCAGTGCGGTGTTGCCAAGCTGCAGCTGATGGTCATCGACCTGGCCGCGCACACCAATACCCGAGCCAGATTCGAAAGTGTCCGGTTTGACCAGTGCAATGCCCTGACCGCGCGCATAATCGACGATGGCATGAGCCAGCGGGTGCTCACTACCCTGGTCGAGACTAGCAGCCAGGCGCAGCACTTCATTGGAGTCGTAACCGCCTGTCCCTTCCGCACTATGGAATACGGGACGCCCCTCAGTCAGGGTTCCAGTCTTGTCGACGATGAGCGTGTCGATCTTGCATAGATTTTCGATGGCGCTGGCATCGCGGAACAACACACCGCTGCTAGCGGCCTTGCCAGTCGCAACCATGACGGACATCGGGGTTGCCAGACCCAGAGCGCAGGGACACGCAATGATTAGCACCGCCACCGCATTGATCAGGCCAAATACCCAGCCTGATTCCGGCCCTAATAGCCCCCAGCCGAAGAAGGTCAGAATCGCGATCAGGATCACCCCGACCACGAAATACCCTGCCACCGCATCAGCCATACGCTGCATGGGGGCCTTGGAACGTTGGGCTCTGGCCACCATCTGAACGATCTGCGACAGCATGGTCTCGGCACCGACCTTCTGCGCCTCCATCACCAGGCTGCCGTGGGTGTTCAGGGTGGCACCGATAAGGGCATCCCCTACCCGCTTGGTCACGGGTAACGGTTCTCCGGTAAGCATCGATTCGTCGACGGCGCTCTCCCCCTCTAGAACCGTACCGTCCACCGGGACTTTCTCTCCCGGCCGGACACGTAGGTGGTCGCCCTGATGGACATGTGTCAGCGGAATATCTTCTTCCTGGCCATCGTGCTTGATGCGACGCGCAGTCTTTGGTGCCAGCCTCAGCAGTGACTTGATGGCTGCCGAAGTCTGCGAGCGGGCCTTGAGTTCGAGCATTTGGCCCAACAGCGTGAGTGAGATAATCACCGCGGCTGCTTCAAAATAGACGCCGATACGTCCGTCCTGGGCAAAAGCCGCCGGAAACCACTGCGGAACCAAGGTAGCGGCCACGCTGTAGAGGTAGGCAGCTGCAGTTCCCAATCCGATCAGCGTCCACATGTTGGGGCTGCGGTGCCGGATGGAGTCAATGCCGCGGGTGAAGAATACCCAGCCACCCCATAGCGTCACGGGCGTCGCCAGAGCAAGCTCGACCCAGTTCTGGGTCGTGCCATGAAACAGTTGCAAGGAATGGCCAGCCATCGCCAATACGGTCACGATGACGGTCAACGGTAGGGTCCACCAGAACCGCAGCGAGAAGTCCTTCAGCTCTGGATTTTCCTCCTCTTCCAGCTCCGGGATGACAGGTTCCAGCGTCATCCCGCAGATCGGGCAGTTTCCGGGAGCCGGTTGACGGATTTCTGGATGCATCGGGCAGGTGTATTCAGCACCTACAGGTGTCGATGTGGGTGCTGGAGTCGCGTGCTGGTGATGCTCCCCATGAGACTGATGGCTCATGTACTGATGAGGATCTGCTTGGAATTTCTCTAGGCACTTCGCACTGCAGAAATGATATGCCTTCCCTTCAAAGCTCTCGCGATAAGGGCCATCAGGTTTGACCTCCATGCCACACACCGGGTCGCGCTGGCTCTCGGAGTGAGCGTGCGAGTTATGTGCATGATCCTGGTCATGATGGCAGGAGGTCTTTTGCATGCGATCTATGTCCTTTCTTCGTCCTTGGAAACAGCGGTGCTGCTGGAGTGGGAGTGCCCGCCGTGATTGTGGCCAAACAGATGCATCAGCGGGCACAGAAGCAGGATGAGGTACGGCAGGGCCTGCGAAAAATGACCGTAATGCTCACGCGCTACATAGAAGATGCCGATTACGGCCAGCATGATCAGCGCAATGCCAATCTTGCTCTTCCAAAAAGGCGGCTCAGTGGTACTGGTGTGATGGGTATGGTCCATGACAATAGCCTCGTTTCAATGGCGGCCGGATCAGCATAGATGTCTCAGACTGGACGGAGTTGACGAGTATCAATAGACGTCAGCGTACGGTCACCTTACCGACCATTCCCGACTGATAATGTCCTGGAATATTGCAGGCGAACTCCAGTTCGGTGGCGGCGGAGAAGGTCCAGATCAACTCTTCGCGTGCTCCAGGTCCGACAAGAACACTGTTGGGGTCATCGTGTTCCATACCGACCATCTTCATGCCGCCCATGGCATGGCCCATATTGCTCATGTCATGTGCACCTGTAGGGGACAGCGTGCCGTTCTGAAACATCGCGGCCATCTCTTTCTGGTGCGCGGCATGGGATGCCGCTTTGCCAAGATTGAATTCGTGTAGCAGTGCGCCGTCATTTTTCAGTACGAAGCGAACCGTCTCGCCTGCTTTGATCTCCATTGCTTTGGGTTCGAAGAAGATGTCCCCCATCCGGACTTCGATGGTGCGATCTACTGCCTGACTGTCTCCCGGTTGCCCGATACTGTCTTTCTTGTGGCCCGGGCTGGCCAGCGCATTGGCAGCACTGAGCAGCAAACCAAGGGTGGTGATTATGAAAGCGGGTCTGAGTTTCATGGTGTGCCTCTGAGGTGTTGAGGAGGGATGAGTCCCGATGCTAATGAGGTGCAGCTGGCGGTACGCTGACGCGAAAACTACATCGCAGTAAGGTTCGTCAGATCGGTGCTACCCAGCCCGCGGCCAACGGGTAGCACCGGTGCCGGACTAACGCAGAGCAAACTCACCGACCATTCCCGCCTGGTAATGCCCAGGCAATGTACAGGCGAAGCTCAAACTGCCCGCCTGAGGGAAGGTCCACACGAACTCTTTAGTTGTGCCGGGCTCGACGAGAACCGCGTTCGGGTCGTCATGCTTGGCTTTGATGACTTCCGGATAGCCTGGAGGGTTGGAGTCTCCCGTGCCATAACGCTCATGCCAGACAATGCGCTCGGCCATGCCGGTCGGGGTCAGTGTGCCGTCCTTGAACAAGGACGCCATCTTGCGCTGGTGCTCCAGCTGGGACGCTGCCTGCCCGATGTTGAACTCGTGCATCAACGCGCCCTCGTTCTTCAGAACGAAGCGCACGGTTTCACCTGGCTTCACATCGATCGTTTTCTGGCTGTAGTTGATGTCGTCCATCTTTACCAAGATGGTACGAGTCGCTGGCGTCGCCTGGGCCTGCTGCCCAATGCCATTGCTACTGCCGCCGACCTCGGCAAATGCCGGAAAGGTGGTGCTGATGAACAGAGTGCTGATCAGCAGTTCAAGGGATAAGCGTTTCATGGTGAGACCTCGCGATGGGTGCTGGAAATCTCATGCTATTCCCCGCTTGCTGCCAGGCCGCTGACCCCAAAACTACAATTGCGTCAGCTGGGAAAAAGCACGGCGCCATAAAGGCGCCGCTAGGCCAAAGGAGCAATCACGAAAGGCCTGGAAGATGGGGGAAATCTTTACTGATGGCATTCCTTGTCGGCCATCATCAGCTTGTGCTCTCGAATCATTTGACCCAGCACGTCGTCTACCAGCTTGTCATGCTTTTCCATCCAGGCCAGATGCTCTTCGGCAGACATATCTGGCGCGGGATGTTCGTTGTGCAGCTGGCTCATGATGTCTTCGAGCATGTTCATATGCTCCTTCATGTGCACATGCCGCTCGCCGACCGGGGCCTTCTCCGCCTGGATCAGCACGGCTTCTGCTTTGTCGCGCATCTGCTGGATGCGCTCGAATACACGGTCGCTGCCCCCTTCGGCCCAAGCCATAGAAGACAGCAGTAGCGAACCAACCAGAAGCAAAGGTTTCAGCGATTTCATGGGGCAGTCTCCATCAGTGCAAACTATGGCCGGCACCTCTGCTTTTGGTCTGTCGAGGGCCGAGAGCACAACCTAGTACTCATGCTTGCACCCTAGACAAGCCACCCTGTCAGTGACCTGAAGTCAGAATTACATTTTCGTAAGCTTCTGGTTGGGGCCGCGGTTTGCCTGCAAACTCAGGCCACCCGATATTTGGAGTCTGCTCGCATGAAACTACTGGTAGCTGAAGATGAACCCAAAACCGGTGCATACCTGCAGCAAGGCCTCAGTGAAGCGGGCTTCAATGTCGACCGGGTTATGACCGGTACAGATGCTCTACAGCACGCGCTGAGTGAGTCCTATGACCTCCTGATCCTGGATGTGATGATGCCTGGGCTGGACGGGTGGGAAGTGCTGCGCATGGTGCGCGCCGCAGGAAAAGACGTCCCCGTATTGTTCTTGACGGCACGCGATGGTGTGGAGGACCGCGTTAAAGGGTTGGAGCTGGGCGCGGACGACTACCTGATCAAGCCATTTGCTTTCTCAGAACTTCTGGCCAGGGTCAGAACGCTGCTGCGTAGAGGCAATGGCTCACCCACGCAAACAACGATGAAAATTGCCGATCTGGAAGTCGATCTGATGAAGCGTCGCGCCATCCGCGGCGGTAAACGAATTGACCTGACCGCGAAGGAGTTTTCACTGCTGGAACTGCTACTGCGCCGGCGCGGTGAGGTGCTCCCGAAGTCGCTGATTGCCTCTCAGGTTTGGGACATGAATTTCGACAGCGACACCAATGTCATTGAGGTCGCGGTACGCCGGCTACGCGCAAAAATCGATGACGATTTCGATCTCAAGCTGATTCATACCGCCCGCGGCATGGGATACATGATGGATGCTCCGGAGTGAATATGAAGCACCTTTCGCTGACCGCACGCATGAGCTTGATGTTCATGTCCGCGGTAATTGCAGTCCTGACGGTAGCAGGGCTGAGTTTCAATATGCTCAGCCAGCACCACTTCAAGATGCTGGATCGGCAGGCCCTGGTGGAGAAACTCGAATCCGCCAAACATATCCTCAACAATGCTCGCGGTGAAGCGAGCCTTTCGGAAGAATTACCGCAGTTGCGAGCCTTGCTAGGAGCCCATCAGGATCTGGCGGCCACTATCCTGGCCAGTGACGGTTCTGTACTGTTTTCCGACCCCAGAGCAGTCGAAGTACCAGAGCGTTTCAGACGTGAAAATGAGCAGAGCATGTGGGAGTGGCAGAACGGCCAACACATGTACCGCGGCATGACGGCGCAAATCTCGGTAGCCGATCAGGCTGAGCCGCTCACAGCTTTGCTGATTCTTGACGTCACCAATCACACACACTTTTTCGACACGCTGCAACGATGGTTCTGGATTGGATTGGTCATCAGTGCCCTGTTCAGTGCCGCGCTCGGCTGGGTGGTTGCTCGCAGCGGCCTTAGGCCTCTGCGGCAAGTCACTCATGTGGCCTCCGGGATGTCCGCTCGCTCGTTACAGGAACGAATCCCTCTCGAACCAGTGCCGCGGGAACTTCAGCAACTGGTTCTATCCTTCAATGCGATGTTGGCTCGGCTAGAGGATGCCTTCGTTAGGCTCTCCAATTTTTCGGCCGACATTGCCCACGAGCTACGCACGCCCGTTAGCAACCTGATGACCCACACCGAGGTGGTGCTGAGCAAGAAACGCGATATCAATGCCTATGAAGAGAATCTCTACTCCAACCTGGAGGACTTGAAGCGCATGTCTCGGATGATTGATGACATGCTTTTCTTGGCCAAGGCTGATAATGGCCTAATCATCCCCGAGCAGGCCAGGATCGAACTGGCTGACGTAGTCTTCAAGCTGTTTGACTACTACCACCTTCTGGCCGAAGAGCGCGGCATTGAGCTATCGCTCACAGGCAAAGGCCAAGTGCTGGGAGATCGGCTGATGCTTGATCGCGCGCTATCCAACTTGCTGTCCAATGCGCTGCGCTACACGCCGGCGGGACAGACAATTTCGGTTCTGATCCGCGAGACAGAGGACTCCACTACCTTCAGTATCGAGAACCCAGGGGACACAATCAGCTCAGAGCATCTAGAGAAGCTCTTCGACCGCTTTTACCGGGTTGACCCCGCTCGGCGGGAGGGCAGCCCGAGCAACGCCGGGCTCGGGCTTGCAATCACCCGATCCATCATTGAGGCTCACAAAGGCCGCATCTGGTGCACCTCAGCGGCTAGCCTCACGGGCTTTCACATCGAATTGCCCCATCCCAGATAATGCCGGTCTGGCGGTAAGTAGGCTACAGCTAACCGCTAGCCCAACTTGACAGGGTGGGTGCAGGTGCAACTCGACTGAGCGCAGATTGCATTCGCCATCCAGATAGGTAACGAGCGGTGAGCTGACACAAGAGCACCCCATTCGCTCTCGGGTAGCAGCTCATGAAGTTTGGAAACTGCATCCCCCGCGCTTGCCTCGCCAAGCCAAACCAATGCTCGGATGGCGTCCCCCGCTCCAGTAGCGCCAAGCACGTCAGGTTGCCGGAAGCCCTCACAGCCTAGCCAATCTCAATTGGCAACCAATTGGCAACCAGAAAGATAAAAATAGCACTAGCATCAAAAACCTACAGGCATAAAAAAATCCAGTCACCGTTAAGTGGCTGGATTTTCTAGGGTTTTTTGGTCGGGACGGAGTGATTCGAACACTCGACCCCTTGCACCCCATGCCGGAGGTAGAGCTTATAAAACATTGATTTTATTAGAGTAAATTTGAGCGCTCGCTGCAGCTATTGCTCTGCTCTACCCAACGGCTTTCAACGATTCCCCGCAAAAGTCCCTACGCCTAGGCAAAACCGTCAGCCCCGACAGCAGTACTTAACAGCATGAAACTGGACCTCGTACCAAGCTTGTTAGCGCGACCGGCTAGCCGCGCCGGAGCAAAAACAGCGCGAGCCAGACAAGGAAATTTCTTGTCCCCCAGGGAACCACGTGCAGGATTGAACACCAGCACACATTACTGTATAAAAATACAGCAAAGTCTTGCTCTTAGGCTGCGTACCGATCACACGGCCGTCGTCATCTAGAAACACGATGAATTAGCGAGCCCGCTCGGATCCTCCAGCCAGTAAGAGAATATGAATATCAAAAAAATCAAACACATATCAGCCTCACACAGCGCATAGCACCCTGCCAGAACACACAGGAAGTCATTGCGTTTGCGTTCCAGGCAATCCATCATTCACGGTCGGCGCCCCCGTAAGAACTGCAGAAGCAGCGCGCCACGTGCAGCCCCGACAGAAGCCCCTCAAACGGGTGTGGAGAAGCTTTATGGAGAAGGGAATCCCCTACGAAGGATTTACAGGCTCTAGCAAAGAGCAGCTCCAGACGCTCCTTCCCTTTAATTTCGATGAGCCCGGGCAGGAGCCCATGAAAACCCAAGACTTTCCCCCACTCCCCGCCTCCGATCAGCCTTTGATGTTTGCAGATTTGTTTGCAGGCTGCGGCGGCCTTTCCCTCGGGCTCTCGCTCTCAGGCATGAATGGTGTGTTTGCCATCGAACGCGACAAGATGGCTTTCTCGACCTTATCCGCCAACTTACTTGAAGGGCGGAAAGTACCAGTGAACCAATTTTCATGGCCATCATGGCTAGAGAAGAAAGCCTGGGCAATCGACGAAGTTCTGGAGCAGCACCCGAACGAATTGACCCAGCTCAAGGGCAAAGTACATGTTCTGGCAGGAGGCCCTCCCTGCCAAGGTTTCAGCTTTGCGGGGAAACGGAATGAATCCGATCCTCGCAACAAGCTTTTTGAAAAATATGTAGAAATGGTCCAGTCGATCCGACCTTCAGCCCTTGTTCTTGAGAATGTACCCGGGATGAAAGTCGCGCACGCCGCAAAAAAATGGAAGCAGCTGGGTCTCTCAATCAAACCCCAGTCCTACTACGAAAAGCTGGTAGAAGGTCTGGACAGAATCGGGTACGAAGTCCTAGGCAAAATCGTCGACTCCTCACGATTCGGGGTGCCTCAGAAGCGTCCAAGACTTATAGTAATTGGACTTAGGAAAGATCTGGCCCAGCACCTTGCAGGTGGGGTAGCAAGAGCCTTTGAGCTGCTAGAAGACTCCCGGATTAAACAGTTACATGAATTTCAACTTCCAGAAGTCATTCATGCTGAGGATGCTATCTCGGATATGGAGATAGGCCATGGCGGTACGAGACCGTGCAATGATCCTGACTCTCCGAAGAAATTCGAAGAGATCGCCTATACCGGTCCTCGAACGGCGTTCCAAAGGCTCATGCATCTAGGCTGTGACGGCACCATAGATAGCCTGCGCCTCGCCAGACACAGACCAGAAATTAAGGCCAGGTTCCGGGCGATCATCGACGACCCTAACTGTGCCAAGGGCGTACGTATGAACGCCGAGATACGTCAAGCATATGGACTCAAGAAGCACCGCATCTATCCAATGCAAGCTAGCGCTCCGGCTCCGACTATCACGACACTGCCGGACGATGTCCTCCACTACAAGGAACCCAGGATACTGACCGTACGGGAGTCTGCTCGACTGCAGTCATTTCCGGATTGGTTCCAGTTCCGCGGAAAGTTCACCACTGGCGGGAGCCAGCGGACCAAGGAATGTCCGCGCTACACCCAAGTGGGCAACGCGGTACCTCCTTATTTGGCACGAGCCGTCGGCATGGCTATCAAGGCGATGCTGGACGAGGCAGTGATGCTCGCCAGCCAACAGGCAGAGTGTGAACTAGAAGAAAAAATGATAGCCATCGCTTAAATACATAGGAGTCAAGGGGAATGGATAGCTCCCAACTGGAAGGGGCACAATACCCTGCCGCGCTTGTCGACTGGGCCGGCCATCACTCAGGAGGGGTAAAACGGCTGCTGGACGAGAAAAGCGGCCAGCCGAACAAGCAGTTGCTACGGACAAACCTCCTATCCCGTCTCCAGAATTGGGCCAACAGGCTTCCCACAGAGGCCTCAACTTCCCCCAGGATAGTCCTGTTGGTAGGTGGCCCTGGAAATGGGAAGACCGAGGCGATCGAGTGCACCATTCGCTGGCTCGACGAAAGCCTCGGTTGCAATGGCCGGCTGGTCGACGAACTCTCGAAAGCCTTCCATCCCTCTCCAGGCTCAGCAGTCCCACGACTAGCAAGGGTAGATGCTGGCCGTCTTGCCAGGCGTGATGACAGCCTTAGCATTGACATCGTTCAGGACGCGTCTGCCACCTCCGGGCACGAGGGAAATACAGCTCCCGCCCTCCTCATAGATGAACTCACTAGGCTGCTGGATGGACCATCCACCCAAGCCTATCTCTGCTGCGTCAATCGTGGCGTCCTCGATGACGCCCTGATCCACGCAATAGACAACAATCTAGAACAAGCACGTAGTCTTCTCGAAGCAATTACCCGGGCTGTAAGCCTGGCGTATGACGCCCCCTCTTGCTGGCCCCTCGATGGATTCCCATCAATTGCTGTCTGGCCGATGGATGCCGAATCACTTCTGGTTAAGCCGGACGACGAGCCCGTGGCGCCTGCCGAGATACTCCTAGGCCAGGCCACCGCCTCCGAGATGTGGCCAGCAAAAGGGGGATGCCCAGCAGGCGACAAGTGCCCCTTCTGCTCCAGCCAGGCCATCCTTGCGCGCGATGAAAACAGGGCATCCTTGTTGAAAATACTACGCTGGTATGAGCTCGCCAGTGGCAAGCGTTGGAGTTTCCGGGACTTGTTCTCCCTCACCTCGTACTTGCTGGCAGGCCACCACCCTGTAGCGCACGACCCGTCGGGAACTCCACACCAGTCCACTCCCTGCCAATGGGCGGCGCACCTTGTCGACCTCGACCAAAAGGCGCTAACGGCGAAGAGGCATGGCAGACAATCGCTAACCGCCATTTTCCACCTGGCGACTTCGGGCTACCAACATGCGCTCTTCCATCGCTGGGATAGGAAAGCAGCCACCTCGCTCCGCCGGGACATCAAGGATCTTGGCCTCGAGAAGGAACTCGACATAGAAGAAGGGCGGACCCTAATGGGGCTCGTCTATTTCCTTTCGGAACGCAAAAACCACTACCTCCCAGCGACCATCGCCCCCCTACTGGAAGGACTGGTCGAAACCCTGGACCCAGCTTTCGCGAGCCCAGACAGCGAAGTTGCAGTGAGCAGTCGAAAGACGATCGTCCTCGGCGATCTGGACATGCGTTTCAGTCGCTCCCTGGCAGGCGGTATTGAGTTCATTCGCAAGTACCAGGTGCTATCACCAAACGAGCTCGATTTACTCCGGCGGCTATCCGCGTCAGACGCAATGCTTTCCCTGCCGAGCATACGGCGCAAGAGGCCAGTAGCAGCCAGCCGAGTCCAGCACATCCTCCGTGATTTCGCGTGCCGCCTGGTACGCAGAAGCATATGCACGCGGACGGCCGTGGTGGCGGACGCTCCAGTCCTGGAGGCATTCCAGCAAGTCGTCGAGGACAGCGACAAGCACCATCACCTCTTCAAGGTGGTGAGGCAAGTGAGGGAACTGTTGAACACTGGCAAGGAGTTCGAGGTGTCGCTAACCACTACCTTCGGCCAACCACTCCCCCCACGGCAACGGCAGGCAACGCTGGTCGTCCAACAGAGCCCGGTCAGGATGTCCCCCCAGAACACCAAGGGACGCCCTCATCCACCGATTTGCTACCTCCATGTCGGCCAAGGGCAATCAGTCCAGCCAGTCCCACTGACCTATGACCTTTTCAAGGCCGTGAAGGAACTGGAAAGGGGGCTTTCACCCGCATCCCTTCCACGCACGGTCGTTGCACTACTTGACACGACAAAGGCCAGGCTATCCGGCCCGATTGTCCGCGACCATGTACTACTCGATGATGCCCGGATCCGTGTCGGCGCAGATGGCACGGTGGTAGGTCGCTCGTGGAATGGCTTCGTTGAAAGCCGGGAGGACGACGAATGAGCCTTGAGGATTTCAAGCAGACCCCATGGAGCAAGTCGCACCCAAGCTACCAGAGGTCAGCCCTGGCAATCAGCCCCGCCCCTGAGTATGCGAGCTCGGAAGTCCTGCTTGCCTCGCTCTATCGAACCATCGGCTTCGCATCAGCCAGCGAAGGAGGCGTACCGCAGGCCGGACGAGATATGGACAGGCGCATCCAGAAACTCCGCGAGAAACGCCAACCCCCACCAACGGGAGCGGTCGTCGGCGTAGAGGCCTGGAATACAGTGCTTCATGGGATCTTGGAGAGCCCAAAGCTTCCCAACCAGTCGTCCAAGCGGTTCCTACAGGTAACCCCTATCGTACCCGGGACGGCACTCTTCTCTGGGTCTGCCCGACTGAGCAGTAACTCCTGGCCCGCCGGTAGCTTGATTCGCCGCATGGTCTGCCTGGGATCGAAGGACCGGGAGTCTGCGCAACGACTTTGGCAAAGTCTCTTCACTGCATTGAGCGTCGACGACGAGGACGATGTCTTCGCACGCTGGCTCGACCAAGAGACCTCGGCGTGGAACCCAGGAGCAAGCAGCTGGGCGCTTTCACCAATACCCGAGGATGAGATAGCAACGCTGGAAAGGTCGGATTTCCAGGTTATCCCGTTCCTCCCTGCCCGACGATTTACCAAGGACCTACAGGCCATCATGCAGGCCAAGGGCTCCATGACTCGCCGACAGTGGACCAGCCTGCTCGAGGCATTGCTTCGCTTGGCGGCCGCATCCCACGTGACATGGTTGTGCGACGTCCACGCCAGAACATGGGGCTGCCTTTGGGCCGCACTCACAGATGGCAGTGCTCCTTCTAACGAATTGGATGCAAGGCGCGCACTGTTCCCGGAAGCCCCCCAGTACATGACGTACGGGGGGAAGGCCCTCCAAGGCATCAAGGACAAGGTTTCCAGCTACCTAAATGCCCGTTTGGGGATCAATGCCCTCCTCTGGTCTCTGGACCAGATAGGGGCACCCTACACTGGCAACCTCTCCTCAAGCTCCGGGATTGCTGCACTTTGCCAACATATCCGCCAGCACAAAGCCGAGCTTGCTCGCCTAGGCACGCTTGAGACAATTGCCGATGTGCGTGGGCAAGAAGGCCGTGCGCTGCTTTGCAAGAAAGGCATAGGCTCCAACTTGCTGGAGTTTGCACGACACGTCCTTGGGCAACGCCAGGCTGCAGTCCCATTGCTGAGGGGGTACGACCAGGGATACATCCTGAAGAAGAAAGGCAACAGCCCATCCAGCCCTTGGATCGTCTCCCTAGGTCCCGTCGCTGTGCTTGCCTTGGTCCACTGCGCCCTCGCAGGAATGGGCGGCCCCCGCTCGGTCCAGCGGCTTGGGCAACACCTCGAGGCCTATGGCATGGCCGTGGACAAGCATGACATCGGCAGGAACGACCTGGGTCACCAGCTGCGGATGCTCGGACTGGTGCTTGATAGCCCCGATGCCGAGAGCGGCATGCTGCTACTTCCCCCTTTCCCCATAAACCAAGCCAGCCAGGGCCCGGAACATGAATAGACTCGCACACTGGCTTGCCGCCACAGTCCACGAGAAGGTCCGAGGCTCGACACAAGGGTTCGGAGGTACCAACCTCGAGTACCGGCTGATCTTCCGCGGCCCTCCCCTAGAGCTCCTCGAGCCAGCCTACGACGAGCTGGCCCGCGATGGAGGGATCCAGGTACCAAGCGGGTCGGACGGTGGACTGGTGACACTGCCGGTACTGCTCCAGTATCCGGCCGGCCAGTTGCAGGGGCCAAGGCCCCGCATTGGAGAATCCGGCAAGTGCGAAAACGACCACTTGCTGGATGTGCGCAACGACCCTGTCAACCCTAGTTTTATTGCTCTGGTTCCTCCAGGGCTGCACAACAACCTTTCGATCGAGTCCACGACCGACGAATTCGGGTTGGGGGCAACTACCAGCACAGGGCATGCATCCTTCGAACAATGGTGGGAGGATGGCTTTGTCCAGCAAGCAGTCAACGAGGCATTGCTCGCCGCCGGCATAATGGACGCCCAGAGGGATGACGCCAGGAGCCTGGTCCGTGCAGCCGCGGCGTCGGTCGACGAGGTAGATCCAGACAAGGGCGGTCATCGCGCCGCCTGGCGCCTACTCTCCCGCATCTACTCTATGGCAAACGCGAATCAAGGGTTGCCTGCAGGAACAGCACTATCACTGGCATGTGGCCTCCCCCCGATGAAGGAGGGAGGAATTTCCGCCAAGACACAGCTTTCGGTCCTGGGAAAAATCGCCGACGAGCTTGCAGACGGTTTCAAGACTGGCATCGAACGCCTAGCACAAGACGCCCAGCAGGGGGTTGCGCAAGCGCTACGTAACCTGCTTTCCCATCTCCAGTCGAACTGCGACGTACCTACAGCCTTCGAGCGTGCCACAGCGGCTTTCTACCTGCCCTGCGCCGATATTGAACTGGCGCCCCCTCCATCCTGGTGGACGACGCTCACCACCGAGCAATGGATGGAACTACTTACCGACGAGCCCGAAGAAGCCGTCGGCGAGCTAACGATCCGGTGCACCAATAGCGTGATTCCCACGGGGAAGGGTTTGCCGGCCGTAGTGCGAGACAAAGTCGAGCTAGTGATATCCACAAGCGAGGAGAGCCAGCCAAAGGAGTTCCTGTTGACAGGAGGCTCCCACGGCAAGGTCCCGATGGCATTGCCAGCGGGCTCCAACGGGATTACCAGCCACGTTGACCTGTTCCCCACCCCCCACAAAGCGCCAATAAGCTACAAGGTCTCCGCGGACGGCTGCAAGCCTGCAAGCGTCCGAGTCATCTCCCTCGCGAGCTGGAAGCCCGGGATACTTGTTACCTGCAGGCTCGCGACAAAGCTCTCTCCACCGAGGAAGCCCCGCAAGAACTCTGCGGCGATCGACTGGGAAACGTCCCTGTCGCTGCCTGGCTCCGGTCGTTATGAGCTCCGGCTCCATCTTGCTCCAGGGGCAAGCATTGGGAAGGTCGAAGGCTTGCCGGACGATGCCACCGAGTTCGAGGAGCAGCGAGAAACAATCGAACCCCGGCAGGTTGGTGAGGACGAATATCTGGTAGAGATCGAGGCCGATGGCAAGTACCAGCTGGACATCGCCTTCACTCCAGCTGGCGAGCATGTTCCGAAGGCCTGCCGGGTCCACCTGGCCTGCGAGGAGGCAAAGGAGGAAGGCTGCAGGAGCGAATTCGAGCGGCTCATCAAGCTCAACCGGCGACATCTCGAGAAGTTCGATACCAAGGCTGTTGTCCATCTGGACCGGAATGCGCGCTCCTCCAGCCTGCAGTCATGGATGCTGGAGGATCAGTACGTATCTAACTCCTTTAGGCCATTGGTAATCGCAGACGACTATGCGTCCCGGTGGGCTCCCCCTGACTGGGACGCCCCGCACGGCCCTGTACTCTCGAACGGGCGTTTCCTGCATGACCCCCGCCCCGAGGCCACGAGCTTCCAACCACCCAAGGGCTTCGTCGAGGCACGACAGGGAATCGCCCAGTACATACGGGGTAGCGACGACCAGTCGGGGCTCCTTGAGTCCGCGCAGCTTGGTGCCTGGCTATCCGAAGATCCTGGGTTCCGCCTCCTTGTCGAGGACTACCTCGGTGCATTCATGTCATGGCTGGACGCCGACCCGGGTATCGCCTGCTGGATCGACACCATTGCTGTCTGCTCCCTGGAGTCGGATGGTCGTACTCTCGGAAGGATCCCAGATGCCATCATCCTTTCCCCCCTGCATCCATTGCGCCTCGCATGGCACTGCTTCGCCCAGAAAGTTCTCCGTGACGAGGCCGAGGGCGACTCCCCGTGCCCGGCGGCAAGCATCCTCGATCCGGACTGCGTCCCCGACCTACTGACCATCACTCTGCAGGCACCGGGCGGGGTGGACAAGGTCGACTTCCTTTCCGTCGAATGTAGTTCCGACTACTGGTCCGTGCTTTGGAATGGCGCAAGGCTTGGACAAATACCCGATCGCTCTCGCCGGGCCCCGTTCGACAGTAGCTTCGGACTGGCAGTCGGAGGGATATCGAGCGGGTTTAGCCCCGCCCAGGTCTCACGAGCACTCGACGACGTTACCGACCTCCTGGCAGCCAAGCCTATCGTCAGCCTAGTAGTGTCCAGCGCTGGTGGGACCACAGATGCATGCAACGAAGGGTTGGCCACCTGGTGCACCAAGCGGTTCGGCAACGGGGACCAAGAGACCATGCGGCACGGTGTCGGGCCAAGAATTGTGGAGGTATTCGATACCAGGCAGGCTGGCCGCCCCGACCAGGCGACGATCGCCAACCTCTCCGAGGACACAGGCAACCACGTTCGCTGGTATGACAAGCAACCCACCGGATCCAAGCCCGACCTGGGCATCATTGCCCAACTAGATTCGGCCCAACCCGAGGCCAAGGAAGTCGGAATGCTCTCGCCGATGGGGACCGGCGGACTGATCAGACACCGCGTCAGGCGCCAGCTCCAGGCCTCTTTCCTCAGCGAGTCCCGGCAAGGCCTGCAGATGCCACCCTCCGGCGACCCGTTCGCCGACAAAGTTTCCGCATGCATGCTCATGATGGAAAGACTCAGGGACGGCAAGGTCGGCTTGCAGTTCTCCCCGAATGTCCATGCAGTATCAAGCATGCTCGAGGAAAACAGCGCTGGGTTCGTCGCTGTCTCTTCGTCGGCGATCGACCCTGCCTGCTTCCTCGGTGGTTGGATACAAGGGACGTATCTATGGGACTACGACCTACCTTCGTACTCGCATCGCGCAGGCGACACCAGCGGCTACTACCTGTTATCGCAGGTCAAGCAGGCTGATCGCGATGCGCTACGGCGAGTCTTGAAGCCCCTGCCGGGATGCGAGGATCTGGACGATGATCAGGTTGAGCAAATCCTCCTCGAGGTAGCACGGAGGGGGATTCCGACGGTGCGCGGCCTCTCCGGGGACGATACGGGGGCAACGGGCGATCTTGGCCTGTTCCTCGCCGTCCGGCTCCTGCAGGACCAGTTCCGCGTGACAGGCAACAAGGAAAGCCTGCTGCCGGTGCTTGCCGGATCGCCGGAGGACTCGACGATAGCAATAATCATCCCCGTCGACCCCTTCCGAGGCTATCTTTCCGACCTTGCCCGCTCCCTTGGCAAGGAGCGCAAGGATACGTCCCTGTCGCGCCCCGACCTACTTGTAGTGGGAGTACGCGCATGCAGCGACAAAATCCAGCTGCACCTTACGCCCATAGAGGTCAAGTGCAGGCAAGGAGTTGTCTTCGGTACAGGCGAATCAGCCGAGGCACTCTCCCAGGCCAAGGCCTTATCGTCCTTGCTGCGCGCCATCGAGGAGCGCGCAGGTCGCTCCCTGGCATGGCGCCTTGCCTTCCAGCACCTGCTGCTCTCAATGGTTGGCTTCGGCCTGCGCGTCTACAGCCAGCACCAGGCAGTTGGTGGACATGCAGGCCGCTGGGCTAGCTACCACGAGCGTATCGCCGCAGCCATACTCAGCCCAACCCCACCGATCAGCATCGATGAGAAAGGGCGGTTGATCGTGGTGGATGCATCGCTCCAGAGCAGCCCGCATGATCGCGATGGCGACAAGTACACTGAGACCATTGTCATTTCCAGTCGGGATGCAGGTCGTATCATCGCCGGGAATGACGCACAGTCGTTCTATGACGGCGTGCGTGCCAAGGTCGACGACTGGGGGCTGCTACCCAGCCAGGCAAGTGCCGCCGGCACCCCAATCGTGCAGCCCGACATCACTCCATCGGACGATGCCCAGACGGGCGGATCCACAGTAGCCTTAGCAGAAGCGATCCCTGGGGTATCCACAGGGCTGGTAGAGCAGCCTTCTACCAGCATGGCGGAAGCAGGGACAAGCCCTGCCAGCCCAACCGACGAGCCAGGGACGGGGATCATCCTGTCCGTTGGCAAGACTGTCGATGGCTTCGAGCCCCGATCACTCTGCCTGAACATCTCCGATACCCGTCTCAACCAGTTGAACATTGGTGTCGTTGGCGACCTCGGGACAGGCAAGACCCAGTTCCTCAAGTCGTTGATCCTGCAGATATCCAGTGCCCGCGAGGCTAACCGCGGGATCACGCCAAGGTTCCTGATCTTCGACTACAAGCGCGACTACAGCAGCCAGGACTTTGTCGAGGCCACGGGCGCCAAGGTGGTGAAACCCTATCGCCTGCCCCTGAATCTCTTCGATACCACCGGGATGGGAGAGTCCTCCGCACCTTGGCTGGACAGGTTCCGCTTCTTCGCCGATGTACTAGACAAGGTGTATTCCGGCATCGGCCCCGTGCAGCGGGACAAGCTCAAGGGTGCAGTCCGCAGCGCCTACGAGGTGGCCGGTGCGCAAGGCCGCCAACCAACGATCTACGATATCCATGCCGAGTACCGAGAACTACTTGCCGGGAAGTCGGACTCACCGATGGCGATCATCGACGACCTCGTGGACATGGAGGTTTTCGCGCGCTCAGGGGAAACGAAGCCGTTCGACGAGTTCCTCGATGGCGTCGTGGTGATATCCCTGGACTCCATGGGGCAGGATGACAGGAGCAAGAACATGCTCGTCGCCATAATGCTGAACATGTTCTACGAGAACATGCTACGCACGCCGAAGCGCCCCTTCCTTGGCACGGCCCCACAGCTCCGGGCCATCGACTCGTACCTGTTGGTGGACGAGGCGGACAACATCATGCGCTATGAGTTCGACGTGCTCCGCAAGTTGCTGCTGCAGGGCCGTGAGTTCGGGACCGGCGTCATCCTGGCCTCGCAGTACCTGCGGCATTTCAAGGCTGGCGCAACCGACTACCGGGAACCATTGCTGACCTGGTTCATCCACAAGGTACCGAACGCAACACCCGCGGAACTTGGGGTACTCGGCTTCACCTCGGATCTAGCAGAGCTATCAGAGCGAGTGAAGACTCTTCCAAACCATCATTGCCTCTACAAGTCGTTCGATGTGGCTGGAGAGGTCATACGGGGACTGCCTTTCTTCGAACTCACTAACCAAGGCTGACTATGGCCCGGCCTGCGAGCGCAGCCCGGGCAAGGAGGTCTCAATCGTACCGAATAGGCGACAAGACTTCAGACTCTACCGCACTGCGCTGCCCAGAAAATTGCTGGTGTCAGCGGGTGCCTGGACTGTCAGCCGGTCGAAACGCCGTTACAACAATAAGTCCTTTATAGCGCTTCGAAGCCCCTCCTCACTTCGCACCGAAACGCCGGGCAATTTTCGAGCTCTGGTAGGCACGATGGATGAGTCGTCCAAGTTGAACAACCAGACCTTCATCCCACCAAGTGCTTCCAGATTGAGCGCGAGGGCAAGTTCATCGTAGCACCAGGGGCTCTGCGCATAGGATCGACTCCAGAGAACCGCAACGATGTCGCTGCGGCGAAGCGCGTGCTCTATCGTTGCAGGGATAAGTTGATCAGATACGATCTCGCATTCGCCCAACACCACCTCAATGCCATAGCTCTTCAGCGCGTCGTCCAAAGCTGCGCCCATGGCAGCGTCTTGCCTCGCAACACTGATAAAGATGGTCTTGGGCCGGGCACCGCTCACTACTGACCGCCGAACGCGGTCAAGTACCACGTGATTAACGATTCGCACTGCCTGCTCGACGCTGCCCTCGCTCTCGAGAACAGATGCGTCAAACCCGGGATTGCACCGCGCCCAGCTTCGTCGTTGATAAGCGCGGCCTGCCGCCCCGCCCAAGAAAGCAAAAGGAACAATCGGCAGTCCCTTCGCCTCAGCCAAATGGAGCAGTGTGCTTGCGGTCTTTGATGCCTTACCACCGAGGGCCACAACTACGTCGGCCTTTTCGAGAGCCTGAAGCTGCGCGAGGAGCCAAGCCTGGGACCAGAAATCCTGTTCGTCCGCCTCAGGCACCGGATAGTTCCAATCCTGAATCGCCAAATTAGGCTGTCCGAATGTCTGCCGAAAAAGCTGCCGCTTTTCCTCGACCCTTGGATGACTTGGACTGTGGAAATGAATAACGCCGCCAGCCTTGGCGTCGGCATAACCCATTGCAGCATAGTAGTCGGCAGAGTCGGGAAAGGGACTACAGATGACAAGCTGAGCGCCACCCTGCGCCAGTGCGGTTCCTAGCTTCATGGAAGCACGATGCAGTCGAGGCAGTTCAGCGTCGACATCCACAGTCTCGCCCGTTGTTCCCCCGACGACGAAGACCGACCTTGCTCGCGAATCCACGCGGTCGGAATCTGAGGATCCACTTGAATTAGGGGCACCAGAATTTTCGACTTCAAACAGTCCCGCTTCTACTGCACGTATGAATAGCGCAACGGCGTTTCTGGCGGACAAAGCTCGGAATACGCCCTTGGCTGTCGCCTCAATCTTCTCCTTACGAGTGTCGGCATAATCAGAGATACCACGGATCGCAATGGTTCTGGGTGCCGGCACATGGACGAGTGCTGCATCATAAACACCCGCTGTCTCCATCTCCATCGCAGCCACCTTTCGGTCCACGTCCCGTTTGATCCACTCTATAAAGGCCTTGCCCTTACCCACGGCCGGACCGCTGGCGAGTTGAAGATCATCGCCCGCATAGAGTTTGCACTCTCCGCGCATTTCCAAGCCAGCGTCCGCAAGTGCCGCCTCGGTCTCGAGTGAAATCAGGGACGACCTCAGATTGCGCGTACTGTCCTGCCAAGCTTGATATTGCGACCTGCTGGTATGTACAAAGTTCTGGAAGCGATTAAGTAGCCGCCGGGAAGTCAGGAAGTGATTTCCCGAGATTCGAAATGTCCAGTCACCGTCTTCACCATGGGCAGCCGAATTAGCTAGGTACTCGTTGATTCCGTCTGGGATAAAAACGTCACCCGGCTCCATGTCGTTAGCGAGTGATCCTGCGATCCCAACTACAACTACGTCCGCTGGCTTAAATTTCTCGATCAAAAGTGAGACGACCGTAGCGGAGTGAGTGTTCCCCATCTTTCCGGCAGCAACCATCGCCACGTTGAAATCTCGGCCAGGAATGGGCCCACGGACAGTCCCAAAAAAAGCAGTGAGGTTGGCATCTTTGAGCTCCCTTGGCCGGAATTGGTCGCCTAATACTTCAAGCACCGATTCAGCCTCTTCGCTCAGTGCAACATAGAGGAGAATATCAACGCGATCTGTCATGGATATTTCTTGGGTTCTTCCAGAGAGGAAAATAGCAAGCAGTTTGCGTACTTTTTATGAGGGAGGGATGTCACGACCCGGTAAGCCTCCACATCGGACGAGTCACTTTGTAACCTTGCATAGCGTCGCCAGGCCAAAAGTTAAGCGCAACCCAAGTTTATATTTCGCGAGGGCCAACAAGAAGATCAGCCATCGAGGATTACCGCACAGAACTTATCGAATTGGTCGTCCTGCTGACGGAGCGCGTCGATGTCGAGCATTTCAGCGGCTCTCCGAGAGACCTCAATCCAAGATTTTCCAGGCCGCCGGGAACTGTCAAGTTTGAGACCGAGCCATGTCTCGATTGATGGATTCGGGATCGCTGCGACCCAATCTCCAAATTCTAGACCATTCGCGAGCATCATAGCCGTACCGGCTGGGTCATTGTCGCCATCAATGACGATAAGGACCTTGGATTCCGAGTGGAATGTGTTCCACATGGCATTGGCGACGCGGGGGATGGTGATCTTGCCCATGGCGGTCAGAATCTTGATCGAACGGCTAGAGCCTGCGCCGGCGAGGATCCGCTCAGCGAGCGTAGCGATTACGACGCGGTCGGAATCCCCCTCGCATACGATGAGAAGATCGGCTGTGTCCGGTTCGGCTGGCAGAGTGGCGAACACGCTCCCGGTCGTCTGGTCGAAGCGCAGCAAATCAATCTCGATGCTTCGAGTTTTCGTAGCGGTAACGAGTTCACCCTCTGTCGGAAAGTAGATAGCGCCCTCTTCCGCAGCCTTGCGTAGCTTGTGCTTGAGAATATTTTTGAAGCCGCCACCGCGGATGATCGCAGCGTCCATGTCACGCTGATCAAGAAGAATGATGTTCAGCGCCTTCCCAAGAATAAGCGCGTCGACGGCATCTTCCGCATAGCCGGACATAGAGATGAAAATGCCGATAGTGCCGGCAAGTTTTCCGTCTACCTTACCTTTGAACCGGTAAAGCGTAGACGCCGGCAACGGATCTGCATGCCACTTGGCTTCGAGAAGATAAATCCTACCGTCAAGGTAGATGGAGCCGTCTATCTGCTCACCCGATGGCCGGTAGCCTGTACGTGGCTCAAGATCCTCGTGCACAAAGAGCCTGTTCAAGAATCGCTCGAAAGCAAATCCACGCCGCCGCTTGGCGTTTCCGTCAGCATCGACAGGCACGCTTGCAAGACCCTCATAATCTGTCCTGATTTCGTCCAATCTGCTCATTTGACTACTCGGATCATCTTGTTGTCGGCAAAGTCACGTCGAAAGGAAAATAGTGCACTCAAGGGAATGGCCGCGTGATCGGCTGTAAATGGAGGTGCGTAGGACAAACGAACTCGGCATGAGTAGTACATTTCTCCGAAAATGCATGGCGCTGAAATATATCGGAGTGACATCCGCTGGACTACCCCGTTTCCGGTAGACATCCCCCGGCCTATGCACAATGGATTGGCCGACACGACTGGTTAGAATGAGATGGGACATGGCGTTACCTTCCTTGGTGGCGAAATCCATTTCAGCATGGTCAAGAGCTCAGGAGGCCTCCGCTTCCCGATGCACTCGAACCGAAGAGATATCCAGCTCTTCCACAAGCGCTTCTTGATCCCGCTGGCCGGTTAGCTGGCCGACCAACTCCCACTGCTGATCCAGCTCTTCATTGATAGTCTGCATGCGCTCGATCATGCGCTTGGCTGAACTCTGCAGTGCTGCATCCTGGCTTCGCAGCTGCTCGAAGGCCATAGCGGTTACGGATGCGGTCATGTGGGTCATGCTGCGAGCCATAAGGCCCAGCAACCGTATCAACTGCTCTTCCTTGGCAAACATGGCGTATTCCTCGAGAGACTAATTTCCAGCGTAGCCGATGGGTTCGCTGATTACGGAGGCAAGGCTGTAAGCCAATAGCCATAGCTGGAGTGAGATCTCTGCCCTCCTACCCCATAAGCCTTGAGATTGACGGGCTCGACACCTCACGAACTACGCCACAGTAGGTTGCCATCCTGAAACCCTCGGGCTAGAGTGCGCCCGTCGTGGTAAGTCCCACGGCCGGGCGTCAGAACCCGATCAATCGAGGGCGCGGTTGCGTCATAGCGAAGCGGCAAATGCTCCAGTATTTGCTATCGCTTTCTATGGCAGGCCGTGCGGGGCAGGCTTTTGCCTGGCCGGTTCCCTCGGTTACCGGTTTCTGACCCCCGTACGGTCTGCCACCATACTGCGTCAGAACAGTGGGTGGCGGCTCCTTAATCAAACCGAGGAGCATAAGGAAAATGCGCTACCCCTTTTTTACCCGAGAGCTCCGCCTTGGGCTTCAGGTCTTGCTGTCCACCTCTAATCCGGAGGTGCGCCATGGCTGAGTTCGAATCCTGCGTTGTACCTTTCCCACTGCAGCGAAGCCCGCTGCATGAATCCGAACGCTCTCCCCTACCCTCCGAAGCTGCCGCCGAACTGCGTGGCGTGATGCTCGGCAATCTGCTCGATCAACTGGCTGAACCTGAAGGCTTGCAGCCCGCGGATCTGCGCGTGCGCATCGCTGCTTATTCAGCGCTGGCTCTGCTCGATGAAATGGTCGTGCTCTATCGCCGCGCCCTCTCTGATGTTAGAGGAGGTGCCAGATGAGCAAGGGTGTCATGACCTACCTACCGCCTCACGACGGCCATCCAGGTATGGAGATCACCTGGGCTGCAGATTGCAGAGAGGCATTCGACCAGGGCGTGAAGCTGGCACAGACCTGGCTCGACAACGCCCGCAGTGGATGGCTCTGGGCAGTGATGATCGCGGAGCGCGATCTGCTGCCCTGCGCTATTGAAAGGCGAGCTTTTGAGGTGGGTTTCCTGAGTCGCATCCACCAGCGTATGTGCTCGCATCTTCGCTGCGGTGAGCAGGCCGAGATCTATACCGCGGGTGATTGTTTTGGCCACAGAAAGACCCTGACGCTCGCCGAAGCGAGCTGTCAGGGCTGAACTGAGCCATGGCAAATGCCAAGAAGTGGCCTGTTAAAACAGACCAGGAAGGAAGGTTCTGAGCTAACGGAGTGCAGGGGCAGCGTACTGACTCTTTGCACTTCGTTAGCCCAGAGACCGAGAATATTTCGGTAGCGGCCGTCTGCCAATCGTTTTGATGGGGCACTGGTTAGAAGTGGCGGCCAGCCTCGCTACTTTCTCGTTGTTGATGCAGGCCACATCCGCAGTTCTACTGTTCGCCAACAACGCCTCTGGGCGTTTTAGACCGTATCGATAGAGCCTGCGCGCTTCGCTTGCTGGTGGCGCCTGTGCGATCGGTGGAATGGCGGTCTTGCTGTCTCCTCTCACCCTATCACGGCGTTCTCGCCGTCAAGGGCTGCACGCGCTTCGCGCGTTTGCGGCTGGGCCGGCTATCGCCCCCTGACTGCTGCGCTGCGCCGTGCTGGGCCAGTTCCGGGCAATTCCGCCTGAGCAACTGGAGCATGATCATGTCTCAGCTTTCTCTCGCCTTTGACGCTTCTCTGATGATTCGCGACGAGCAAGGTCGCTATCTGCCTGCCACTGCAGAACAGATCCTGGATGCTGCTCGCAAGGTGATCGATCAGAAGGTTCAGCGAGGTGCAGCCTTTACGTCTTCGGAGCTGGTCAAGGAGTACTTGATCGCGAAGCTGGGTGGCTTTGAGCACGAGGTTTTTTCAGCGCTGTTTCTGGATGCCAAGCATCGCCTGATCCAGTACGTCGAGATGTTCCGCGGCACCATCGACAGTGCATCTGTATACCCGCGCGAGGTGGTCAAGGAAGCACTGCGCCTGAATGCTGCGGCAGTGATCTTCGCGCACAACCATCCAAGCGGAAATTCAGAGCCAAGCCAGGCTGACAAGGTGCTAACACAACGCTTGAAGGAAGCCTTGGCGCTGGTCGATGTCCGCTCGCTGGATCACGTCATCGTGGCAGGCCAACACACCGTATCTTTCGCTGAGCTTGGGTTGCTATGAACCAAGGGGGCTGAGCCCCCTTTTTGCTGCGCCCTTTCAGGCGTGCGCAGCGTGTTCAGCCGATTCATCTTCCTTCGCTGCCAGCCCCACCGTCCAGTGGCCGCCGTTTTCTTGGATCAGATGCAGCAGGTCGTAGGTTCTGATCATGTCGAGTAGACCAGAATGGCCGTAGGCGTTTGGCGAAAATGCCGGATCAGTACGTTTGAGGTACTGCCCAAGGGCGCTCAGGGTGACCTTGCCTTCGCTGGTTCCGCCTGCAAGCAGAGATACGGCATCCACCACGAACCTTGGTCGCCGCTTGACGACAGGCTTGCTGGGTTCAGGCTTAGCGGTTTCCTGCTTGCAGCTCGACTCAGCCTTGGCCGCAGGCTTCTCGGCATGCTCCGCAACAGGCTCTTGGAAATGCTCCTCGCGGCGCCACTCAAAGAACTGGTCACTGGCGTTGCGCAGTGCGTCGGGGGTCTTGGGTTCACCGACGATGCAGACAGTAGCGCCACGTTCTCTGAGCTTGCGACACAGGTAGGCGAAATCGGAATCGCTGGTTACCAGGCAGAATGTATCCGCACGGTGATCGAAGAGCGCCTCCATTGCGTCCAGGGCCAAGGCGATGTCGGAAGTATTCTTGCCGGCCGCATATTGGTATTGCAGGCATGGTGTGAAGGCCAGTCGAACGAGAGCCTCCTGCCATTTGTTGGCCAAGGTCCCGTGATTGCCATATCCCCTTCTCAGGACGACACGTCCGAACTGGGCGACCACGCGTAATGCGTGCTCCAGAATCTCGGGCGATACGTTGTCGCAATCCACCAAAACAGCTACACGCGTTTCTCCAGCCGGCGTGAAAACTCCCATCCCTGCTCCTATCGAGTGATCCCAGTTGAACCAATAGCCTCACGACTGCTGCCAGCACGACAGTTACAGACCGGTTTATCTGCCTCGGTCTAGTTCACTTGGCGGACGTGCGCGTCTTCAGTTCCAAAATAGAAATACCGCAATGAACAAGCGATCAGATTGTGAACTAGCAGACCGCTGGCCTCCAGCATCAGCCAGTAGCTTTGCGTAAGTCGCGGCGGAAATTTTCCAAACTCCGGAAATCGCTAGGGGACTTGGCTACGGTCACTGTCGGTCGGCCACCTGGATGAGTAAGCCGTCCATGCTTACCTCCACGATGAAAGCGCCATCCTTGACGAACCAGTTGACGGATGAGCGCATCGATTTCTTTGTTCGAACAGTACTTCATGCGCCCTCTCCTGCCTGCAGAGTGTAGCGTGCGAGGAAGCGCTCAATGTCGAAGGCCATTTGAGAAAAGGCTGCATCCGCACCTACCTCCAGGATCGGCCTACTGTAGTCGTAACCGTTCCCCGCAATCAGCGGGCTGTTCTGGAAGAAGCGCCCATGTGGATCAACCATCAGATAGGATTCGGCCATATCTTGGTTGTCTTCCGGACATAAGATATTCGCGAAGGCGCGATGACGTAGGACAAAGGCGGCGAACTGCTCTTCGCTGATGGACAAATGCTGATTGACCACGGGCAGCATGCGCAGGACTTTCCACTTATGCGGAGCAAAACGGCCTAAAAGACCGCTCATGTCTTCCGCATGGTTGGCCTGGTTGACCACAGTATTGAGTTTGAGCCTAAAACCAGGATTTAACTGACGAGCACTGTCGAGGGCACTGGCCAGATCGCTCAGGTTGAGAAGCTTGCCACGACGGTCGACTCGGCCGATTGTACGGTTGGTCTCAGAGCTACTCGAATCGATGCTGATCCCGAGCCAGATTAACTGAGTTGCCAAACGATCCAGTAGCTCCCGGGTCAGACTTGCTCCATTGCTGATCATGGAGACTTCAAAGCCAAGCGCCCGGGCCTGACTAACAATGGCCGGGAGCTTCCTGGCATGTAGCAAAGGCTCTCCGCCAGCCAGATTGAGACGGACGGAGTTCCAGGACATTCGCCTAGCCAGCGGGTTGGCGTGGTTAGTCGGGTGGAAGAATCGATACAGTTCTCTTAACAGCGCTGTAGTTTGCTCTACATCGTGGATCAACTCTCGTGGGCACGCAGATTCTTTCCAGGCTGCATAGCAGTACTGGCAACGGTAATTGCAAGCCTCGGTGAGATGCCAGTTCAGGACAAGCTGGGTGGGGGATTGCATGAAGCGGACTCCGTCTGTTGGGGTCCGCGCAGGATCTCAGTGCACCTGATTACCCGGTATGCAGAACGGCGTACCCCCTCCTCATGATTCCTGAGCAGGGGGGAGTACGCGATTCTTCAGTGTTAAGGTTGCAGCGCTTTGCAAGGATTAACGCACCTTCAACAACACCAAGGACAGGCGCCATGAGCACCCTACCGCTAGCCGAAGCTATCCTACTGGAAATTCATCAGAGCCTCGGCTGCCCAAGCTATCAGACCACCAAAAAACGCAAGTTTGCGACCGGGCAAGACAGCCTTGCTACCCACAAGGCCATGGGCGAAGAAGTCCTATACGCTATCTTCGATGCTCTCGATATGGATCCTCGGGCTCGCCTCGATGCCCTCGACAACCTTACCGAGTTTGGGAACGCCTACAAACATCTGGAACTCAATACCTGGACCTTTGCCGCCGATGAGCGCCAGATTCTGTGGATGCTGCTCGGTTATTTCTATATGCCTGGACTGGCTCGCCGCGCTGCTTTTTGGAATCTGGGCAAACCATTAGATACGGGCATGCCTGGCGGGCGCTTCTGGTATCTGCCCGAGCCCCGCAATGTGGGAGGAAAACAGAGCCTCTATCTACCCGTAGCTCAGGTAGTAGATTGGCTACTGGACTTACTGGGAATGCCTTTAGAGGAGCTTGCCGATCAGCGCAGTGAGATCACAAGAGGCGGACATGATGGCCTACGGCGATCCCTGTACAACTGGCGAAAGGATACCAACATCCGCCCCGACACCTTCCGCAAGTACTTCTCGGACAAAGCGGTCTTGGACTTCAAGGGAGCGTTCACCCTCGACAACAATCGCTCGCCTGCTGAGCAGTTCGCCGACGCGCTGGCATTTGTAACGCGTAAACAACTGACAGCAGAACAACTCCGCCTGGAAATTCCGATGACCCAGCCGGGCCGCCTTGAGGCCATTCTGGACGGTGTTGCTGATGAGGATGAACAGGCTGCTCTCATCGAATGCCTGGCTGATCGTTATGCTATCCCGTCACTACATACAGTCCGTCAACGCCTGCTCTTTGCCCGCATGGTGCAGGATGGTTATGAGCGTTTGCTCAAATTCCTGTGCCCTGGTGCGGATTCCACGCCATCCGGCCACCCAGTCCGCTCTCATCTGGCCAGGCATTCCAGGGCCATCTGGCCACCTGTTCCACGGCCATCCGGCCGGGCAGTCGGAGCGCAGCGACGCA
>NZ_PGLR01000043.1 GCF_002803095.1 Pseudomonas sp. ZH-FAD
CTGCGTCGCTGCGCTCCGACTGCCCGGCCGGATGGCCGTGGAACAGGTGGCCAGATGGCCCTGGAATGCCTGGCCAGATGAGAGCGGACTGGGTGGCCGGATGGCGTGGAATCCGCAGATTGCTCACCGTCGGACGCGGTCAGCGTCTGGGCTTGTTCGCCGGTACCGGCGTGGGCAAGTCGGTGCTGCTGGGCATGATGACGCGTTTTACCGAGGCCGAGATCATCGTGGTCGGGTTGATCGGCGAGCGTGGGCGTGAGGTCAAGGAGTTCATCGACGAGATTCTCGGCGAAGAAGGTCTCAAGCGTTCTGTGGTCGTGGCTTCGCCGGCCGATGAAGCGCCGCTGATGCGTTTACGTGCGGCGCAGTACTGCACGCGCATCGCCGAGTACTTCCGTGACAAGGGCAAGAACGTTCTGCTGCTGATGGATTCGCTGACCCGCTATGCCCAGGCCCAGCGTGAAATCGCTCTGGCTATCGGTGAGCCGCCAGCGACCAAGGGCTACCCGCCATCGGTGTTCGCCAAGTTGCCCAAGCTGGTCGAACGTGCCGGCAATGCCGAAGCCGGCGGCGGTTCGATCACCGCGTTCTACACCGTGCTGAGTGAGGGCGATGACCAGCAGGACCCCATCGCCGATGCCGCGCGTGGTGTGCTTGACGGGCACTTTGTCCTGTCACGCCGTCTGGCAGAGGAGGGGCACTATCCCGCGATCGATATCGAGTCCTCAATCAGTCGGGTCATGCCGCAAGTGGTTCCGCCCGAGCAGCTCAAGCAGGCGCAACGATTCAAACAGTTGTGGTCGCGCTATCAACAGAGTCGCGATCTGATCAGTGTCGGCGCCTATGTTCCGGGCGGCGACGCGGATACCGATCAGGCCATCGCCCGCCAGCCGGTCATGGCTCAGTACCTGCGTCAGGGGTTGGATGAAAGTGTGGGCATGCAGCAGAGCCGTGAGCAACTGGCTGCCGTGCTGGGGCAATGATGGCGTTGCTCAGGATATTTTTCGTCATCGCTGAGGTCGTGCATCGATGAGTCTCAGTCGCGCAAAGCGTCTGCAGCCGGTCGTCGAGATGGCAGAAAAGGCCGAGCGCGAGGCCGCGCGCCAGCTCGGGCATTGCCAGGGACTGGTCGGCCAGGCTGAAGCCAAGCTGGGTGAGCTGGAACGTTTCCGTGGCGACTACCAGCAGCAGTGGATCAGCGAGGGCAGCAAGGGCGTTTCCGGCCAGTGGCTGATGAACTACCAACGCTTTCTGTCGCAGCTGGAGACGGCGGTCGGCCAACAGCAGCAAAGCCTGGAGTGGCATCGCGCCAATCTTGAAAAAGTACGGGCCGTTTGGCAGCAGCGCTATGCGCGTCTCGAGGGGCTGCGCAAACTGGTCCAGCGCTACATTGACGAAGCCCGATTGGCCGAGGACAAGCGCGAACAGAAACTGCTCGACGAGTTGGCGCAACGCCTGATCGACCGTGGTGAACCCTGAATAGAGGTTGTTTCGCCGCCGACCAGATGCTACACCTTCAAACGTGAATTGCCCTATCTGGCAAAGTCTCGACAAAGGAGTAGACATGGCCATTACCTCGCAGCCCTCGGCCGACGGGCAAGAGCTGACCATTGTGATTCGAGGACGCTTCGACTTCGCCTCCCACCAGGAATTTCGTGACGCCTACGAGCGCGTCAACCTGACGCCCAAGCGTTATCAGGTCGACCTGCGCGACACCAGCTATCTGGATAGTTCGGCACTGGGCATGCTGCTGTTGTTGCGCGACCATGCTGGCGGCGATTCGGCGCAGATCAGCCTGCTCAACTGCAGCAGTGACGTGCGCAAGATCCTCGCCATCTCCAACTTCGAGCAGTTGTTCAAGATCAGCTGAGCATGTCTGAGCGACTTGCCATTCTGATCGCCGAGGACAACGCGGCCGACCGCATGCTGTTGTCCACCATCGTCAGTCGTCAGGGCCACCGCGTATTGACCGCCAGCAATGGTCTGGAGGCGGTAGCCCTGTTCGAGCAGGAGCGTCCGCACCTGGTGCTGATGGATGCGCTGATGCCGGTGATGGATGGCTTCGAGGCGGCGCGGCGGATCAAGGATCAGGCCGGCGAGGCGCTGGTGCCGATCATCTTCCTCACGTCGTTGACCGAGGGCGAGGCGCTGGTGCGTTGTCTTGAGGCCGGCGGCGACGACTTTCTCGCCAAGCCCTATAACCGGGTGATACTCGAGGCCAAGATCGGGGCGATGGATCGCCTGCGCCGTCTGCATGACACGGTATTGCAACAGCGCGACCTGATCGCTCAGCACAACGAGCATCTGCTGCACGAGCAACGTGTGGCCAAGGCGGTATTCGACAAGGTGGCGCATTCCGGCTGTCTGGATGCGCCGAACATCCGTTACATGCAGTCGCCCTACGCGCTGTTCAACGGTGATTTGCTGCTGGCGGCATACAAACCGTCTGGCGGCATGCACGTGATGCTGGGCGATTTCACCGGTCATGGTTTGCCAGCGGCTATTGGCGCGATGCCGCTGGCCGAAGTGTTCTACGGCATGACGGCCAAAGGTCATGCCCTTGCCGAGGTCCTTCGCGAGATCAACGCCAAGCTCAAGCGCATCCTTCCGGTGGGTGTTTTCTGCTGCGCCACCGTGCTCAATATCAGCAGCAAGCGAGGCTTGCTCGAGGTGTGGAGTGGCGGGTTGCCAGATGGCTACCTGCTGCATGGCGATGGTCGCCCGCGTCAGTCATTGGTGTCACGCCATCTGCCCCTGGGAATCCTCGAACCAGCGGCGTTCAGTGACCGTTGCGAGGTCTATCCGCTGGCGCCGGGAGATCGTATTTTCCTGCTCAGTGATGGCGTGCTCGAGGCCAGTGACCAGCAAGGGCAGCTATTCGGCGAGGCGCGCCTGCTCGAGCTTCTGGACGCCAATCGTCAACCGCAGGCATTGTTCGAGGAAATCCAGTTGGCGCTGGCGGCGTTCCGTGGCGAGCAACAGGATGACGTCAGCATGGTTCAGGTCGGCTTGGCCGAAGACGACGAGCATCCTCGCCCACTGGCCTTTGCCGACAGCGGTCAGAGCAGCGTGATGGACTGGTCGGCCAGTTTCGAGTTTCGTGCGCTGAGCCTGCGTCATTTCAACCCTTTGCCATTTTTGCTGCAGCTGCTGCTGGACGTGCGGGCGTTGCGGCCGCGTGGTGGCGAGCTGTATACCGTGCTCGCCGAGCTCTATTCCAATGCCCTGGAGCATGGGGTAATGGGGCTGGACTCCTCGCTCAAGCAGGATGCCAGCGGCTTTGCCGAGTATTATCGGGAGCGACGTCTGCGTCTGGCGTCCTTGCAGGATGGCTATGTACGATTTCATTTGCAGATGCTGCCGGAAGAAGGGGGAGGGCGACTGATCGTCCGGGTCGAGGACAGTGGTCCCGGATTCGATCCGGTCACCGTCATGGCGCTTGGTGACGAAGCCCTGTGCGGTCGCGGTCTTGCCCTGGTTCGTCAGCTCAGCGATGGTTTCCAGATTGCCCCGGTTGGCCAGGGAGTCAGCGTGGAGTTTTGCTGGTCCTCTGAGGCATAATGCGACGCTGTTGTTCAGGGAGTGACCCGGTGTCCGATATCCATCTCGACGAAGCCGTCCTGGCGGCCCTGCAGGACGTCATGGAGGACGAATACCCGATTCTGCTCGATACCTTCGTGGCCGATTCCGAGGAGCGTCTGCGTCTGCTGCATGTGGCTGCGACCGAGGGTGATGCGCAGGGCCTGCGCCTGGCTGCGCACAGCTTCAAGGGCAGCTGCAGCAACATGGGAGCGGTGCTTCTGGCCAGTTTGTGCAAGGAGCTCGAGGACGCGGGGCGGCGCGAGGCCCTGGAGCCGGCTCCGGCCCTGATCGAGCAGATCGAGCGCGAGTTCGCCATCGTCCGCATCCTGTTCAAATCCGAGCGCCAGCGCTATCGCGTCTGACGCCGTTTCACGAGTTGGCCCGCCCTTTGCTCTGATCCTGTCACGACCCATCAGACGGAGAGCGTCCATGTCCGCGTTGCCCGACCTACGCCTGCAGGCTACGCCTGAGGTGAAGAGCAAAGCGAAGCAGCCGGCCAAAGCGCCGGAACCCAGCAATAACGGTGCTTCCAGCTTTGCCGAGGTATATGCCAAGGAGCGTCAGGCCAAGCCTGGCGAGCGCGCTGGCAGTACCGACAAAACCAGCCAGGAACAAAAATCTGCGCCATCAGCAGGGGAGCCCGATGCCGCTTCAACTGCCGCCGAGCAGCCTGCGGTTGCCGCCCCCGGCAATTCCTTGCCGACGCAGGAGGGCACTGCAGAAGAGCTCGATCCGTTGCTGGCGATGGCGCTGGGCGGTATCCAGGCTCAGGTAGACGACGCTCCGCTAATCGAGGAGTCGTCGGCGCTACCGGCGCTGGTGATTACCGGCGCAGGCAGCGATGCTGCTGAGATTGCCGAGCCAGTACTGGAAGAGGAGGCGCTCGACCCATTGGCGCTGCTCAAACAGCCGGCCGAAGAGGCAATCAAGGCCCAGGCCCCGCAGGATGCCGCGATCAAGAGCGCGCGTGTGGCGACCAGCACGGACTTCGCCGCGGCCATGGCAGCCATGGGCAAAGGCGAGGAGTCAGGCGAGAGCACTGAAGAACCGACCCTGGACCTGCCGCTTGAAAGTCTGTCCAAGGACGCCCTGGAGAGTCTCAAGGACAGCGCTCAGCCCACTCGCCCCGATCAGTTCGTCAGCAAGCTCAATGCGCTGACGCAGGCGCTCAATCATCAGGCTGGCGCCGCGCAACGCCTGCCACTGGTACCCGGTCAGCCGGTCGCCATGCAACAGGGCGGCTGGAGTGAGGCAGTGGTGGATCGTGTCATGTGGCTTTCCAGCCAGAACCTCAAGTCAGCCGAAATTCAGCTGGACCCTGCAGATCTTGGGCGTCTCGAAGTGCGCGTGAACCTGTCCCAGGACCAGGCGCAGGTGACCTTCGCCAGCCCCAATGCCGGGGTGCGTGAAGCGCTGGAAGGGCAGATGCATCGTCTGCGTGAGCTGTTCGCGCAGCAAGGCATGAACCTGGCGGATGCCAACGTCTCCGATCAGTCGCTTAACCGTGGCTGGCAGGGGCAGGGCGAGGGCGGGCGCGGTGGGTCCGGCTCGCGGGATGATCTGCTGGCCAGTGACGAGTTGCAGCCTGGTGCCCATCAGGACGTGCGCAGCGAGCGCTTGACCGCTGGCCGTGGGCTGGTCGACTACTACGCGTGAGTGGCGGTTAAGCCGGTATCGACACTGGGCAATGCCCGACGATTGGTGTTCCTCCGCTAGACTTGCATTCGCCCGGGTTGCCGAAAGGTGCTCGGGCGAATGCATTTTGGGTGACAGCAGGCAGCTGGAGCTGTTAAATCCGCAGCCCAGAGTTAGACAAGCCTGCTCATATGCTGGCATAACACTTGCTCTTAACCCTTTGAATGCGGAAAGAACGTAGGTACTGACGGATTATTGGCATGGCTAAGAAAGAAGCGGCACCGACTGCCGACGGACAACCCGCCGGCAAGAGCAAGCTCAAACTCATCATTCTGATCGTGGTGGGCCTGCTGCTGGCCGTTGGCCTTTCCGTGGGCGGTACCTGGTTCATTCTCAGTAAGGGTGACAAGAGCGAGGAGGCCAAGCCGGCAGAGGCCGCGGCACCAGCGGCGCCAGTGCGCCAGCCGGCCATCTACCAGGATCTGATGCCGGCCTTCGTGGTCAATTTCAATCACCAGAATCGTACCCGCTACCTGCAGGTCAGCATGGCCTTGATGAGCCGTGATAGCGCCGGCATGGAAAAGCTCAAGGTGCATATGCCGGTATTGCGCAACCGTCTGGTGATGCTGCTGTCCGGTCAGGATTTTGCCGCGCTGCAAACGCCGCTGGGCAAGGAGATGCTTCTGCAGCAGGCGCTGGCCAGCGTGCAGGAGCTGGCGCAGAAAGAAACCGGCAGCACTGTGGTCGAGCAGGTGCTGTTCACCAATTTCGTGTTGCAGTAGCGGGAGCCGAAGATGGCCGTGCAAGACCTGCTTTCCCAGGACG
This sequence comes from Pseudomonas sp. ZH-FAD, assembly GCF_002803095.1. Taxonomy (GTDB): domain Bacteria; phylum Pseudomonadota; class Gammaproteobacteria; order Pseudomonadales; family Pseudomonadaceae; genus Aquipseudomonas. The sequence goes on from NZ_PGLR01000043.1 coordinate 6,043, forward strand.
AGATCGATGCGCTGTTGCATGGCGTCGATGACGGCCTGGTCGAGACCGAGGACGCCGCGGAGCCCGGGAGCGTCAAGCAATATGACCTGACCAGTCAGGATCGTATTGTCCGTGGGCGCATGCCGACGCTGGAGATGATCAACGAGCGCTTCGCCCGCTACACCCGCATCAGCATGTTCAACCTGTTGCGCCGCTCGGCTGACGTTGCCGTCGGTGGCGTGCAGGTGATGAAATTCGGCGAATACGTGCATTCGCTGTACGTGCCGACCAGTCTCAACCTGGTGAAGATGAAGCCGTTGCGCGGCACCGGTCTGTTCATCCTCGACGCCAAGCTGGTGTTCAAGCTGGTGGACAACTTCTTCGGTGGCGATGGGCGCCATGCCAAGATCGAAGGCCGTGAATTCACTCCCACCGAGCTGCGTGTGGTGCGCATGGTGCTCGACCAGGCCTTCGTCGACCTGCGCGAAGCCTGGCACGCGGTGATGGACATCAATTTCGAGTACGTCAACTCCGAGGTCAACCCGGCGCTGGCCAACATCGTCAGCCCTAGCGAGGTGGTGGTCGTGTCCACCTTCCATATCGAACTGGATGGCGGCGGCGGCGACCTGCACATCACCATGCCGTATTCGATGATCGAGCCGATCCGCGAGATGCTCGATGCTGGTTTTCAGTCCGATGTCGACGACCAGGACGAACGCTGGATCAAGGCCCTGCGCGAGGACATCCTCGACGTCAGCGTGCCGCTGGCCGCCACCGTGGCCCGTCGCCAACTGAAGCTGCGCGACATCCTGCATATGCAGCCGGGTGATGTGATTCCCGTGGAATTGCCGGACAACGTGGTCATGCGCGCCAACGGCGTGCCGACCTTCAAGGTCAAACTCGGTGCGCACAAGGGCAATCTGGCCCTGCAGGTACTGGAACCAATCGAACGCCAACGCTGAGGCGCTGGCAACTCCATAGGGCCGCTAGGCCCGAAGCGAACGAATAGCAGAAGCCAGGCGAGGAACGACGATGGCAGACGAAGAGAACACCTCCCCCGAGGAGCAGGCACTGGCCGATGAATGGGCCGCAGCGCTGGCCGAGGCAGGTGATGCCGATCAGAACGACATCGATGCCATGCTGGCCGGTTCCGCTCAGGCGGCACAACCTGCAGCGCCGCGTGCACCGATGGAAGAGTTCGGCAGTGCGCCGTCTCCCAGCAATCTGCCGGTCAATCTGGATGGGCCCAATCTGGACGTGATCCTGGATATTCCAGTGTCCATCTCCATGGAGGTGGGCAACACCGATATCACTATCCGCAACCTGCTGCAGCTCAATCAGGGCTCGGTGATCGAACTGGATCGCCTGGCAGGCGAGCCGCTCGACGTGCTGGTCAACGGCACGTTGATCGCCCATGGCGAAGTGGTGGTGGTCAACGAGAAGTTTGGCATTCGCCTGACTGACGTGATCAGCCCCAGCGAACGTATCAAGAAGCTGCGCTGACCATGGCTCGTCTTCTCGCTCTGTTTCTGAGCATGCCCCTGATGGCCATGGCTGCCGAACCTGCCGGCAAGGCGGCGACGCCCATGGCTGGCAGCGACATAGCCGGCCAGCTCGGTCAGTTGTTGCTCGGCCTGCTGCTGGTGATCGGTTTGATCTTCCTGCTCGCCTGGCTGCTACGCCGCATGCAGCAACTGGCTCCGCGCGGTAATCAGGTGATCAAGCTGCTGGCCACTCAGGCGCTGGGCCCGCGTGATCGCCTGGTACTGGTACAAGTGGGCAGTGAGCAGATTCTGTTGGGCCTGTCCGCCGGGCGGATCACCCCGCTGCACGTGCTCAAGGAGCCCGTGCACCTGCCTGACGCCGAGCTGGCCACACCAGAATTCGCTCAGCGCCTGATGGAGCTGCTGGGCAAGGATCAGAAGGACAAATCCTGATGCTGCGTTTGTTGCTGGTGCTGGTGCTGAGTCTCGCCGCATCGCTGGCGTTCGCCGAAGACCCACCTGGCGCCAGCTCGCTGATTCAGCAGGGCAACAGCCCGCTGTCGATCCCGGCCATCACCTTGTCGACGGACGCAGAGGGGCAACAGGAGTATTCGGTCAGCCTGCAGATTCTGCTGATCATGACGGCGCTGAGCTTCATCCCGGCGTTCGTCATGCTGATGACCAGCTTTACCCGGATCATCATCGTCTTCTCCATCCTGCGTCAGGCGTTGGGCCTGCAACAAACGCCGTCGAACCAGATTCTGGTGGGGCTGGCGCTGTTTCTCACCCTGTTCATCATGGCGCCGATTTTCGACCGGATTAACACCGATGCGTTGCAGCCTTATCTGAACGAGGAGATCGTCGCTCAGGAGGCATTGAGCCGGGCAGAGGTGCCGATCCGCGACTTCATGCTGGCGCAGACTCGTGAGAGTGATCTGGCCCTGTTCGTGCGCCTGTCCAAGCGCACCGACCTGGCCAGTGTGGAGGACGTGCCGTTGACCATTCTGGTGCCGGCCTTCGTCACCTCCGAGTTGAAGACCGCGTTCCAGATCGGCTTCATGATCTTCATTCCGTTTCTGATCATCGACATGGTGGTCGCCAGTATCCTCATGGCGATGGGTATGATGATGCTGTCGCCGCTGATCATCTCATTGCCGTTCAAGATCATGCTGTTCGTCCTAGTCGACGGCTGGGCGTTGATCATGGGCACCTTGGCCGCCAGTTTCGGCACGATATAGCGAGGCCTTTGATGACTCCCGAAGTTGCGGTTGACCTGTTTCGCGAAGCGCTGTGGCTGATCGTGCTGATCGTCGGTCTGGCGGTGGTGCCCAGCCTGCTGGTGGGTTTGGTCGTGGCGATGTTCCAGGCTGCCACGCAAATCAACGAACAGACGCTGAGCTTTTTGCCGCGCCTGATGGTGATGCTGATCACGCTGATCTGGGCCGGTCCCTGGCTGGTGAGTCAGTTGATGGAGTACACCCAGACGCTGATACAGAACATTCCGTACCTCATAGGTTGAGGGGCTGCGCGCGATGCTGGAATTGAGCAACGAGCAGATCAGCGGCTGGGTCGGCCAGTTCCTGCTGCCGTTGTTTCGTATCGCCGCGATGCTGATGGTGATGCCCATCATCGGTACCCAACTGGTACCGAACCGCGTACGCCTCTATCTGGCTCTGGCCATCAGCGTGGTGCTGGTACCGACGCTGCCGCCGATGCCGCAAGTCGATGCCTTGAGTCTGCGTAGTCTGCTGTTGATCCTGGAACAGGTGCTCATTGGCGCCATGTTCGGCTTCATCTTGCAGTTGTTCTTCCATCTGTTCGCCGTTGCCGGGCAGATCATCGCCATGCAGATGGGCCTGGGTTTTGCCTCGATGGTCGACCCTACCAATGGTGTGTCGGTGCCGGTGCTTGGCCAGTTCATGCTGATGCTGGTGACCCTGTTGTTTCTGGCAATCAACGGCCATTTGGTGGTGTTGGAAATTCTGGCGGAAAGCTTCGTCACGCTGCCGTCCGGGCAAGGCTTGATGGTCAATCATTACTGGGAACTGGCCGGCAAGTTGAGCTGGGTGATAGGTGCCGGCCTGCTTTTGACCTTGCCCATGGTCACCGCGCTGCTGGTGATCAACCTGGCGTTTGGTGTGATGACCCGCGCTGCGCCGCAGCTGAACATCTTCTCCATCGGCTTCCCCCTGACCCTGGCCATGGGCCTGGTGATTTTCTGGGTGGGGCTTTCTGATTTCGGCAATCTGTTCCAGGCGCTGGCCAGCGAAGCCCTGCAGCAGTTGAGCGAATTCGCTCTTGTGAGGTAGTCATGGCCGAAAGCGAGAGCGGTGCTGACAAGAGCGAGGAACCCACAGGTAAGCGGCTTGAAGAGTCGCGCAAGAAAGGCCAGATCGCTCGCTCCAAGGAGCTCAATACGCTGTCGGTGACACTCACCGGCACCGTAGCCCTGATCATTTTCGGCGCCTACATGGGTAATGTGCTGATGGACATCATGCGCGGCAATTTCAGCCTGCCGCGTGATGTGCTGCTGAACGAAGGCAGCATGGCGCTTTATCTGCTGGCGTCTGGCAAGCAGGCATTGCTGGCGGTGCAACCCTTCTTGATCGCACTGTTGATCGCCTCCGTCGTCGGTCCCATCGCGCTGGGGGGGTGGTTGTTCTCTGCCGAGGCGCTACAACCCAAGGCCAGTCGGATGAACCCGCTGGCGGGCCTCAAGCGCATGTTCTCGGTTCAGGCGTTGGTCGAGTTGGTCAAGGCTCTGGCCAAGTTTCTGGTGATTCTCGCGGTGGCGCTGGTGGTGCTTTCGGTGGATCAGGACGATCTGCTGGCCATTGCCAACGAACCGGTCGAGCCCGCCATCCTGCACAGCCTCAAGGTCGTCGGCTGGAGCGCTTTCTGGTTGTCCTGCGGGCTGATCCTGATCGCTGCGGTGGATGTGCCGTTCCAGCTGTGGAGTCACAAGCAGAAGCTGATGATGACCAAGCAGGAGGTGCGCGACGAGTACAAGGACACCGAGGGCAAGCCCGAGGTCAAAGGGCGTATTCGTCAATTGCAACGTGAGATGGCTGAACGGCGGATGATGCAAGCCGTGCCGCAGGCTGATGTGGTCATCACCAACCCGACGCACTTCGCCGTAGCGCTCAAGTACGACCCGGAGAAGGGCAGCGCACCGCTATTGTTGGCCAAGGGCGGTGACTTCCTGGCGCTGAAGATTCGTGAGATTGCCCAGGAGCACAAGGTGATGGTGCTGGAGTCCCCGGCATTGGCCCGTGCAGTGTATTACTCCACCGAGCTGGATCAGGAAATTCCCGCTGGTCTTTACCTGGCCGTGGCGCAGGTGCTGGCCTACGTCTATCAGCTTCGTCAATATCAGGCCGGCAAGGGCAAACGTCCGGGCCCGTTGCCCGACTTTCCGATCCCGGCGGACCTGCGCCGCGATTCGTAACGTGCCTCTTGGGCGCTGTCCTGTCATTTATGGAACGCTTCTTGCCATTACCCCTTCAGGACGCACTTTCGCGTCAAAAGATTGAATGGTTTGGGGTAGGGACGTGGCAGTAGATCGCGCACAGCTAATCGGTGACGTACGCAGCAACCTTGCAGGTTTGCGCCATGGCAACCTGGGCATTCCGCTGCTGCTGCTGGTCATGCTCGGCATGGTCATGCTGCCGATCCCACCGTTTCTGCTCGACACCCTGTTCACCTTCAGCATCGCGCTGTCCATCGTCGTGCTGCTGGTCAGCATCTATGCGTTGCGACCGCTGGATTTCGCCGTGTTCCCCACCATCCTGCTGGCGGCCACGTTGTTGCGTCTGGCGCTGAACGTGGCTTCGACCCGTGTGGTGCTGCTCAACGGCCACGAGGGGCATGGTGCGGCTGGTCAGGTGATCCAGGCCTTCGGTGAGGTGGTGATCGGCGGTAACTACGTGGTCGGTATCGTGGTGTTCGCCATCCTCATGATCATCAACTTCGTGGTGGTCACCAAGGGCGCCGGACGGATTTCCGAAGTGAGCGCGCGCTTCACCCTCGATGCCATGCCAGGCAAGCAGATGGCCATCGACGCCGACCTCAATGCTGGCCTGATCGATCAGAACGAAGCCAAGAAACGCCGCAGTGAAGTGGCGCAGGAGGCAGATTTCTACGGTTCAATGGACGGTGCCAGCAAGTTCGTCCGTGGCGATGCCATCGCCGGCCTGCTGATTCTGTTCATCAACCTCATCGGCGGTATCGCCATCGGCGTGCTGCAGCACGGCCTACCGTTCGCTGAGGCGGGCAAGGTCTACACCCTGCTGACCATCGGCGACGGCCTGGTGGCGCAGATTCCTTCACTGCTGCTGTCCACCGCCGCCGCGGTGATGGTGACCCGTGTTTCCAGCTCCGAGGACATGGGCGCCCAGGTCAACCGGCAGATGTTCGCTTCGCCGCGGGCGCTGGCGGTGGCGGCGGCGATCATGATTGCCATGGGCCTGGTGCCCGGCATGCCGCATTTCTCCTTTATCAGCCTGGGCCTGGTGGCCGCTGGCGCCGCCTACTGGATCGCCAACAAGCAGCGCAAGATCAAGGAGGCCGAGGTCAAGGAAGTGCAGCGCCAGCAGGAGCTGCTACCTGCGCAGAAGGCCCAGGAGGTCAAGGAACTGGGTTGGGACGACGTCACACCCGTTGATATGGTCGGCCTGGAAGTGGGGTATCGCCTGATTCCGCTGGTGGACCGCAACCAGGGTGGCCAGTTGTTGGCGCGGATCAAAGGTGTGCGCAAGAAGCTGTCGCAGGAAATGGGCTTTCTCATGCCCTCGGTGCATATTCGCGACAACCTCGATCTGGCGCCCAACGCCTACCGCTTGACGCTCATGGGCGTCAGCGTGGCCGAGGCCGAGGTGTATCCGGATCGCGAACTGGCGATCAACCCCGGCCAGGTGTTCGGCCCGCTCAATGGCATCGCCGCCAAGGATCCGGCGTTCGGTCTGGAGGCTGTGTGGATCGACCCCACTCAGCGCGATCAGGCGCAGTCGCTGGGCTACACCGTGGTCGACGCCAGTACCGTGGTGGCCACTCACCTCAATCAAATCCTGCACAAGCATGCCCACGAGCTGCTGGGGCACGAGGAAGTGCAGCAACTGATGCAGTTGCTGGCCAAGAGCTCGCCGAAGCTTGCCGAAGAGTTGGTGCCGGGTCTGGTATCGCTGTCGACCCTGCTCAAGGTGCTGCAGGCGCTGCTGCAGGAGCAGGTGCCGGTGCGCGATATCCGCACCATCGCCGAGGCCATCGCCAACGTCGCGCCGAAGAGTCAAGATCCCGCCGCGATGGTTGCTGCGGTACGCGTCTCGCTGGCCCGTGCCATCGTGCAAGGCATCGTGGGACTAGAGCCGGAGCTGCCTGTAATAACCCTCGAGCCAAGGTTGGAACAGATCTTGCTCAACAGTCTGCAGAAGGCCGGTCAGGGCGGTGAGGATGGCATCCTCCTCGAACCGGGCATGGCCGAGAAGCTGCAGCGTTCCCTGGTGGAAGCGGCGCAGCGCCAGGAAATGCTCGGCAAGCCGGTGATTCTGCTGGTGGCCGGACCGGTCCGGGCGATGTTGTCGCGCTTCGCGCGGCTGGCGGTACCCAGCATGCACGTGCTGGCCTACCAGGAAATTCCGGACAACAAGCAGGTCACCATAGTCGCTACGGTTGGCCAGAACTGAGGTAAAGGGTCATGCAGGTCAAACGCTTCTTCGCCGCCGATATGCGGACCGCCATGAAACTGGTGCGTGATGAATTGGGCGCCGATGCCTCGATCATCGGCAACCGCCGGGTTGCCGGTGGTGTCGAGCTGACCGCTGCGCTGGATTATCAGGCACCGGCGCCGGTGCGCCCGAACCCGGCGCTGGAAGCCGAGCTGCGCAAGACCCAGGCGCGCATCGCCAGCGCTCAGGCGGAGCTGACCACGCGTGCCGAGCAGGATGCCGGCAAGGACCGTCAATTGTTCGCCAATGAGTCGCTGCTGGCACCCGAGCTACCGGCGACCCTGGTCAAGCCGCAGCGCCCGGTCGAGGCCCCTGTACCTGCTACGCCTGCGGTCGACCCGCGCGCACTGGAAGCCATGCGCTTCGAGCTGCACGGCTTGCGTGAGCTGATCGAAGTACAACTGGGGTCCATCGCCTGGGGGCAACTGCAGAACCGTCGCCCGCAGCAGGCCAATCTGTGGCGCCGCCTGCAGCGTATGGGGCTGTCTGCCGAGCTATCGCAGGCGCTGCTGAGCAAGGTAGCCGGTGTGGCCGAGCCGCGTCAGGCCTGGCGTATGTTGCTGGCGCATCTGGCTCACGCGATCGCTACGCCCAAGGTCGAACCGCTGGAAGAGGGTGGTGTGATCGCGCTGGTTGGTCCGGCCGGCATGGGCAAGACCACTACCCTGGCCAAGCTGGCTGCGCGTTATGTGCTTAAGTACGGCTCGCAACAGGTCGCTCTGGTGAGCATGGACAGCTTCCGCATTGGCGCGCAGGAACAGCTCAAGACCCTGGGGCGCATCCTCGGTGTGTCGGTGACTCAGATCGACCCCGGTCAGTCTCTGCTGCAGGCTCTGGCGCCGCTGGCCAAGAAACGCGTGGTGCTGGTCGATACCGCTGGCCTGCCAGGCAACGATCCGGCGCTGCGTCTGCAGTTGGAGAGTCTGGCCTCGGCACGCATCAAGGCGAAGAATTATCTGGTACTGGCCGCAACAAGTCAGAGCCAAGTGCTCAAGGCGGCCTACCATAGTTACAAGCGTTGTGGTCTTTCAGGCTGCATACTGACGAAACTGGACGAAGCCGCGAGTCTGGGTGAGGTTTTAGGTCTGGCTATAGGCCAGCAACTGCCGGTAGCCTATGTGACGGACGGGCCGCGGATTCCGGACGATCTGCACGTGCCGCGTAGCCATCAGCTGGTCAGCCGTGCCGTTGGGCTGCAGGCTGCCGAGGAGCCGAGTGAGGACGCCATGGCGCAGATGTTCGCCGGCCTCTATCACAATCCGGCCAAGCGAGCCGGTTGACGCAGCGAGAATGTTGCACCCTCTCGCCACGTGGTGCGGGAGTGAACGGCCTCAACAGGTGCTTACCAACGACCTGTAAGGCCAAGTCGAAGTTAGACAAGGTGTAGAAAGAACATGGGTATGCATCCCGTACAGGTGATTGCGGTGACTGGCGGCAAGGGTGGCGTCGGCAAGACCAATGTGTCGGTCAATCTGTCCATGGCCCTGGCCGATCTCGGCCGTCGGGTCATGCTGATGGACGCCGACCTTGGCTTGGCCAACGTCGACGTTCTGTTGGGCCTGACGCCCAAGCGCACCCTGGCCGATGTCATCGCGGGTGAATGCGATCTGCGTGACGTCCTGCTGCAGGGGCCGGGTGGCGTGCGCATCGTGCCGGCAGCATCTGGTACGCAGAGTATGGTCAGCCTCACGCCGATGCAGCACGCCGGGTTGATCCAGGCGTTCAGTGACATCAGTGAAAACCTTGACGTGCTGGTGATCGACACCGCTGCCGGTATCGGTGATGCGGTGGTCAGCTTCGTGCGTGCGGCGCAGGAGATCCTTGTGGTGGTCTGCGATGAGCCCACCTCGATTACCGACGCCTACGCGTTGATCAAGCTGCTCAATCGCGATCACGGCATCAGCCGCTTCCGCGTACTGGCCAATATGGCCCATAGCCCGCAGGAAGGACGCAATCTCTTTGCTAAGCTGACCAAGGTGACGGATCGTTTCCTCGATGTCGCCCTGCAGTATGTCGGTGCCGTGCCCTACGATGAGTGTGTGCGCAAGGCCGTGCAGAAGCAGCGCGCCGTCTATGAAGCCTTCCCTCGATCCAAGTGCGCCCTGGCGTTCAAGGCGATAGCTCAGAAGGTAGATACCTGGCCCTTACCGGCCAATCCCCGTGGTCATCTGGAGTTTTTCGTCGAGCGTCTGGTGCAACAACCGACCGCAGACTCGGCCGTATGACAGCAGCCTCTGGACTTCGTATGTACAACAAGGCTCAGGCGCAGGACTCCCAGCACCAGCTGATCGAGCGCTATGCGCCGCTGGTCAAGCGCATCGCCTACCACCTGCTGGCTCGTCTGCCGGCCAGCGTGCAGGTCGATGATCTTATCCAGGCCGGCATGATCGGCCTGCTCGAAGCCTCGCGCAAATACGACTCCAGCAAGGGTGCCAGTTTCGAGACCTTCGCCGGTATCCGTATTCGCGGCTCCATGCTCGACGAGGTGCGCAAGGGTGATTGGGCGCCGCGTTCGGTGCACCGCAACAGCCGTATGGTCAGCGATGCGATTCGTGTCGTTGAGGCAAGAACCGGGCGGGACGCTAAAGATCACGAGGTTGCGGCCGAACTCCAATTGAGTCTGGAAGATTACTACGGCATTCTTGGCGACACTTTGGGCAGCCGCCTGTTTAGTTTCGACGACCTGTTGCAGGACGGCGAGCATGGCGGGTTGCACGAAGACGCCGGACACACTCACCTCGAACCTTCGCGGAACCTCGAAGACGAACGCTTCCAGGCGGCCTTGGCCGATGCCATCGCCGGTTTGCCGGAGCGCGAACGTCTGGTGCTGGCGCTGTATTACGATGAAGAACTGAACTTGAAGGAAATCGGTGAAGTGCTGGGGGTTAGCGAGTCACGCGTGAGCCAGTTGCACAGCCAGTGCGCGGCGCGTTTGCGCTCGCGGCTGAGTGAATGGCGCGCTGGCTGAACGCGGCGTACTCGCAGGCGCAAAACGGTTTCACGATTAAAGGGCGTAGTTGCAAGCGCAATACGTTTGGGACTGTACGGAGGTCGACTTGGACAAGAACATGAAAATCCTCATCGTTGACGATTTCTCGACGATGCGACGGATCATCAAGAACCTCTTGCGGGACTTGGGTTTCACTAACACCGCGGAAGCCGATGACGGCACCTCGGCGCTGCCGATGCTGCAAAGCGGCAGTTTCGACTTTCTGGTGACCGACTGGAACATGCCCGGCATGACCGGCATCGACCTGCTGCGTGCGGTACGTGCCGACGATCGCCTCAAGCACCTGCCGGTGCTGATGGTGACTGCCGAAGCCAAGCGCGATCAGATCATCGAGGCGGCCCAGGCCGGTGTGAATGGCTACGTGGTCAAGCCCTTCACCGCTCAGGTGTTGAAGGAAAAGATCGAGAAGATCTTCGAGCGGGTCAACGGCTGATGTCAGCCGCGAGGGTGCTATGGAACATGATGACTCCACGCTGGGTGACCTCGAGTCGACCCTGAAAAGCAATGCCCGCGATCTGGTCGATAGCCTTGAGCAAGGTAATTTCGGCGCTGCGGTGCAACTGATCAACGAGCTGAACAAGGTCCGCGATCGCGGGCTGTATCACGAGGTCGGCAAACTGACCCGTGAACTGCACAACGCCATTGTCAATTTTCAGCTCGATCCGCGTATGCCGCATGCCCAGGAACTGTCGCAGATCGCCGACGCTACCGAACGCCTGAACTACGTCGTGACCATGACCGAAAAGGCTGCCAACCGGACCATGGATCTGGTGGAGCAGAGCGCGCCGCTGGTCAACGACCTGAGCGATGAAGCGCAAAGCCTGAGCGTCGAGTGGGGTCGTTTCATGCGCCGCGAAATCGGTGCCGATGGCTTTCGTGAGCTGGCCAAGCGTGTCGAGCTGTTCCTCGCCCGTAGCGAGCGAGATGGCGCCAAGCTCTCCGGTCATCTCAACGACATTCTGTTGGCGCAGGACTACCAGGACCTCACCGGCCAGGTGATCAAGCGTGTCACCCAACTGGTGACCGAAGTGGAAAGCAACCTGCTCAAGCTGATGCTCATGGCCAGCCAGGTCGACCGTTTTGCCGGCATTCAGCACAACCACGACGTGCTACGCGCCGAACAGGAAAAATTAAAAGAACCATCGCGGGGTGAAGGTCCGCAGATTCATGCCGATAAGCGTGATGACGTTGCCTCCAGCCAGGACGATGTCGACGACCTGCTGTCCAGCCTAGGGTTCTAAGGAGCACACAATATGAGCTTCGGCGCCGATGAAGAGATCCTCCAGGATTTCCTGGTAGAGGCCGGCGAGATTCTCGAACAGTTGTCCGAACAGTTAGTCGAGCTGGAAAGCCGACCGGACGACATGAACCTGCTCAATGCCATCTTCCGCGGTTTTCATACCGTCAAGGGTGGAGCGGGTTTCCTCCAACTCAACGAGTTGGTGGAGTGCTGCCATATCGCCGAAAACGTCTTCGACATCCTGCGCAAGGGTGAGCGTCGCGTCGAGTCGGAGTTGATGGATGTGGTGCTCGAGGCTCTTGATGCTATCAATGGCATGTTCGGCGAGGTGCGTGAGCGCCGCGAGCCGACGCCCGCGTCGCCTGAACTTCTGGCGGCATTGGCACGCCTGGCCGAACCGGGCGGCGCCGAAGCGGCTCCTGCGCCGGTGCAGCAGGCCGAGCCGGAACCCGTGCCGGTGTCTCAGCCAGCTACGCCGTCCGCTGCCGCGGGCGACATCACCGACAGCGAATTCGAGCAACTGCTCGATGCCCTGGGTGACGCGCCGGCTGCCGCCCCGAGTGCACAGACCAGTGCCAGCGATGAGATCACCGATGACGAGTTCGAGTCGCTGCTCGATCAGTTGCACGGCAAAGGGCAGTTCGCCGGTACGGTCGAAACGCCTGCCGCTGCGGTAGTTGCTTCTGCGCCTGCTGGCGCAGCGGCAGGTGATGAGATCACCGATGACGAGTTCGAAGCGCTGCTCGATCAACTGCATGGCAAAGGCCAGTTCTCGGCCACCGCCGAAGCTGCTGCTCCGGTTGCAGCCGTTGCTGCAGCGCCCGCTCCGGCGGGTGATGAGATCACCGATGACGAGTTCGAGGCGCTGCTCGATCAATTGCACGGCAAGGGCAAATTCGTGCCGCCCGCTGAGCCGGCGCCAGCGCCTGCCGCCGCGGCCAAACCTGCAGCAGCGCCCAAGGCCGCGGCACCTGCCAAGCCCGCAGCAGCCAAGGCTGAGCCTGCTGCCGCTCGTGCTTCTGCCGCGCCTGTGCCGGCTGCCGACAAGGCGCCGGCCGCGAGCGAAGCGGAAACCACCGTACGGGTCGACACCGCGCGCCTCGACGAGATCATGAACATGGTCGGTGAACTGGTGCTGGTGCGTAACCGTCTGGTGCGCCTGGGACTCAACAGCGGCGACGAGGCGATGTCCAAGGCTGTGTCGAACCTCGACGTGGTCACGGCGGATCTGCAGACCTCGGTGATGAAGACCCGCATGCAGCCGATCAAGAAGGTCTTCGGCCGCTTCCCGCGTCTGGTCCGCGATCTGGCGCGCAACCTGAAGAAGGAAATCAACCTCGAGCTGGTGGGCGAGGAAACCGACCTCGACAAGAACCTGGTCGAGGCCTTGGCTGACCCGCTTGTGCACTTGGTGCGCAACGCCGTCGACCACGGCGTGGAAACCCCGGAAGAGCGCGAGAAGAGCGGCAAGGCTCGTGCTGGGCGCGTAGTGCTGTCCGCCGAGCAGGAAGGCGATCACATCCTGTTGTCGATCACCGATGACGGCAAGGGTATGGACGCCGACGTGCTGCGCGCGAAGGCTGTGGAGAAGGGCCTGCTGGACAAGGACGCGGCCGATCGCCTCAACGAGTTCGAATGCTACAACCTGATCTTCGCCCCGGGCTTCTCGACCAAGACCGAGATCTCCGACGTGTCCGGCCGTGGTGTCGGCATGGACGTGGTGAAGACCAAGATTTCCCAGCTCAACGGCACGGTCAACGTGTTCTCGCAGAAGGGCCAGGGTTCGAAGATCGTCATCAAGGTGCCGCTGACCCTGGCGATCATGCCGACGCTGATGGTGATGCTGGATAATCAGGCCTTCGCCTTCCCGCTGGTCAACGTCAACGAGATCTTCCATCTCGACCTGTCGCGTACCAACGTGGTCGACGGCCAGGAAGTGGTGATCGTGCGCGACAAGGCGCTGCCGCTGTTCTACCTCAAGCGCTGGCTGGTACCACAGGCCTACCATGAAGGTCAGCGCGAAGGCCATGTGGTGATTCTCACCGTTGGCAGCCAACGCATCGGCTTTGTCGTCGATCAATTGGTCGGCCAGGAAGAAGTGGTAATCAAGCCACTGGGCAAGATGCTGCAAGGCACGCCCGGAATGTCCGGCGCCACGATCACGGGCGACGGACGCATCGCGTTGATTCTCGACGTACCGAGCATGCTCAAGCGCTACGCTCGACGTTTCTGATGTTTCGCGGCGTGGACCCGAGGTCCACGCCGTCTAGGAGTGTGTATGGTAGTCAAGGTCTTGGTGGTAGACGACTCCGGTTTCTTCCGTCGGCGCGTGTCGGAAATTCTGTCTGCTGACCCCAGTATTCAGGTCGTGGGCACGGCCACCAATGGGCGGGAAGCCATCGATCAGGCGTTGGCGCTCAAGCCCGACGTGATCACCATGGATTACGAGATGCCGATGATGGATGGCATCACTGCGGTTCGAAACATCATGCAGCGCTGTCCGACGCCGGTGCTGATGTTCTCCTCGCTGACTCATGAAGGCGCCCGCGTCACGCTGGATGCGCTGGATGCGGGGGCTGTGGATTTCCTGCCGAAGAACTTCGAAGACATCTCGCGCAACCCCGAAAAGGTCAAGCAGATGCTGTGCGAGAAGGTGCACGGCATCGCGCGCAGCAACCGCCGTTTCAGTGCGGCCGCGGTGGCTCCGGCGCCGACTGCGGCTAGTCCGAGCGCGGCGCCGACCAGTCGTCCTGCTGTCTCGGCGCGACCTGCTGCACCGGCTCCCGCTGTTGCTGCGCGTCCGGCAGCGGCGGCCGGACGCGCAGCCCCTGCGTCATCAGCGCCCAAGCGCAAGGCCTACAAGCTGGTGGCCATCGGCACCTCGACCGGTGGCCCGGTGGCGCTGCAGCGCGTGCTGACCCAGCTTCCGGCCAATTTTCCGGCGCCGCTGGTTCTGATCCAGCATATGCCGGCGGCCTTCACCAAGGCTTTCGCCGAGCGCCTGGACAAGCTGTGCCGCATTCAGGTCAAGGAAGCTGAGGATGGCGATATCCTGCGCCCAGGCCTGGCGCTGCTGGCACCTGGTGGCAAGCAGATGATGGTCGATGCGCGTGGCGCGATAAAAATCCTGCCGGGTGACGAACGCCTCAACTACAAACCCTGTGTCGATATCACTTTCGGCTCTGCCGCCAAGTCTTACGGTGACAAGGTGCTGGCCGTGGTACTCACCGGTATGGGCGCCGATGGCCGTGAGGGTGCGCGCCTGCTCAAACAGGGCGGTAGCCAGGTGTGGGCGCAGGACGAGGCCAGTTGCGTGATCTATGGCATGCCCATGGCCGTGGTCAAAGCCAATCTGGCGGATGCCGTCTACAGCCTCGATGACATTGGCCGGCATCTGACCGAGGCCTGCCAGTGACGAACGCTAAGTCGGAAACATGCGCATGGATGTACTGAGCCTGATTGGCGTCATCCTGGCGTTCGTTGCCATTCTGGGCGGCAATTATCTCGAGGGTGGGCATGCTGGTGCCTTGCTCAATGGCCCGGCCGCGCTGATCGTCATCGGTGGTACCTTGGGTGCAGCGTTTCTGCAGGCGCCCGTGCAGGTATTCAAACGGGCCATGGGGATCCTGCGCTGGATTTTCTTTCCGCCGCGTATCGATCTGCCTGGTGGTATCAATCGTGTGGTTGGCTGGAGCATGGTGGCGCGCAAGGAAGGCCTGCTGGGGCTTGAAGCGGTCGCCGATGCCGAGCCTGATCCCTATGCGCGCAAGGGGCTGCAGTTGCTGGTCGACGGCGCCGAGCCGGAATCCATTCGCAGCATTCTCGAAGTCGACCTCTATACCCAGGAAGCGCGTGATATCCAGGCTGCCAAGGTGTTCGAGAGCATGGGTGGTTATGCACCAACCATCGGTATTATCGGTGCAGTGATGGGCCTGATTCACGTGATGGGCAACCTGGCTGATCCGAGCATGCTCGGCAGCGGCATTGCCGTGGCGTTCGTTGCCACCATCTACGGCGTCGGCTTCGCCAACCTGCTGCTGCTACCGATGGGCAACAAGCTCAAGTCCATTGCTCTGCGCCAGTCGCGTTACCGCGAGATGCTGCTGGAGGGCATCCTGTCCATCGCCGAGGGTGAGAACCCGCGCTCCATCGAACTGAAGCTGCAAGGCTTCATGGACTGATGGAGGTATGGCATGGCGCGCAGGCGGCATCATGAAGAGCACGAGAATCACGAGCGTTGGCTGGTCTCCTATGCCGACTTCATCACCTTGCTATTCGCCTTTTTTGTGGTGATGTACTCGATTTCCTCGATCAACGAAGGCAAGTACAAGATCCTCTCGGAGTCGCTGACGGGCGTGTTCAATCAGCCTGAACGCTCGATCAAGCCGATTCCGGTCGGTGAGGAACGGCCGCGCACCAGTGAGCCTGATAACACCTCGATGGACGACCCCAGCTCGGATTCGGCCCTGCAAAGCATCGCCTCCAGCGTGCGCGAGGTGTTTGGCGAGCTGATCAAGAGTGATCAGCTGACCATACGCGGCAACGAGATGTGGATCGAGATCGAGCTCAGCTCCAGTCTGTTGTTTCCCAGTGGTGATGCCATTCCAAACAATCAGGCGTTCGACATCATCGAGAAGCTCGCCAAGATTCTGGCGCCTTATCAGAACCCGATAAAGGTGGAAGGTTTCACCGACAACGTGCCAATTCAGACAGCGCAGTATCCGACCAACTGGGAGTTGTCTGCGGCGCGCGCGGCGAGCATCGTGCGTATGCTGGCCATGGATGGTGTCGACCCTTCACGTCTGGCTGCCGTAGGTTACGGCGAGTTCCAGCCGGTAGCGGACAATGCCACTGCCGAGGGCAGGGGGCGTAATCGCCGGGTCGTGCTGGTGATTTCGCGCAACCTCGACACGCGACGTGGCGCTGGCAGTGCCGCGACCCAGCAGTCAGAGGCTGGCACGCAACCTGCACCAGCGCCTACGTCGGGGGTTCCACAGTCGTGAGCCGTCAAATCCCAGTCGCCTGCTGCGTGCGTGCGACAGCCATTCTCGGCCTGAGCGCCTCTTGCCGGGAGGATGAGAGAAAATGAAAGTCTGGGCAGTAGCCAATCAGAAGGGTGGGGTCGGCAAGACCACCACCTCCATCGCCCTGGCAGGCCTGTTGGCCGATGCCGGCAAGCGTGTGGTCGTGGTCGATCTCGATCCACATGGGTCGATGACCAGTTATTTCGGTCATGACCCCGATGCGCTGGAGCACAGTTGCTTCGATCTTTTCCTGCATCAGGGCAATGTGCCGCAAGGCCTGCCCAAGCAGCTGCTGCACAGCACCAGTCACGAGAATATCTCCCTGTTGCCGTCGAGTACCGCGCTGGCCACGCTCGAGCGCCAGTCACCGGGGCAGAGTGGCCTGGGTCTGGTGATCGCCAAGAGCCTGGCGCAGTTGTGGGAAGATTTCGATCATGCTGTCATCGACAGCCCGCCACTGCTCGGCGTACTGATGGTCAATGCCCTGGCAGCCAGCCAGCAACTGGTGATTCCGGTACAGACCGAGTTCCTCGCGGTGAAGGGCCTGGAGCGCATGATCACCACGCTGGCGATGATCAACCGTTCGCGCAAGCAGGCCTTGCCCTACACCATCGTGCCGACGCTGTTCGACCGTCGTACCCAGGCGTCCATGAGCACGCTGCGGGTGCTGCGCAATACCTATCCCGAGCACCTGTGGCCGGCCTATATTCCGGTCGATACGCGCTTGCGTGATGCCAGTCGGGCAGGGCGGACGCCTTCGCAGTTCGATGCGGGCAGCCGTGGCGTGATCGCCTATCGGGCACTGCTCAAGCATCTTCTGACTCATCACCCGGCGGCGCAGGTGGCTTGAAATGAGCGTCTGTGTTGAACTGCGACACTCAAGTCGGAGCATGCAGCGGCCGATAGGCTGTCAAGATCTTATTCCGGGTTCCAGTCATGAGCCGTAACCTCGCCACCGCCACGCGTTCCCAGTTGGCCCTGCAGTCCTACCTTGACGGGCTGCTACAGGAGGCCGCTGCCGAACTGGAGATGTCCGTCAGCCTCGACGAGTTCGAGGCCGCAGTGCTCGAGGAGCAGGTGCGCGATGCGCGGCTGGTTGAGCCGGTTGTGCCCGCTAGCGTGGTTGAACCGCTGGTACAGATGGACGTCGCACCGGTTGAATTACTCGCGCCGATACAAGCTCCGCTCATCGACGAGGCGCCGCCGGCGCTTGCTCCCGCTGCCGAGCTGGCGCCACAGCCGGCTGCGCTGTTGGCCGATGGTCGCCCTGCCTGGGCCGAGGAGCCGTTCGAATGCCTGCTGTTCGACGTTGCCGGGTTGACCCTGGCCGTGCCATTGATCTGCTTGGGGTCGATTTACCCACTGGAAGGTCAGGAGCTGACACCGCTGTTCGGGCAGCCGGATTGGTTCCTCGGTATCCTGCCGAGCCAGGCCGGTAACCTGAAGGTGCTGGACACTGCGCGCTGGGTGATGCCGGATCGTTACCGAGATGACTTCCGCGAAGGCCTGCAGTACGTGATTTCGGTGCAGGGCTACGAGTGGGGGCTGGCCGTGCATCAGGTCAGCCGTTCGATTCGCCTGGACCCGAGCGAGGTCAAGTGGCGCAGCCAGCGTACCCAGCGGCCCTGGCTGGCCGGCACGGTGATCGAGCACATGTGCGCGCTGCTCGACGTCGCGGCACTGGCCGAGCTGATCGCCAGCGGCGGGGCGAAACGCCTGAATGGCGGCAAACTGCATTGAGAATTGGTGAGCCAGTGCCAACGGGCTCTTATAGTTGATGACAAGCGGGTCGACCCGCGCATGCCGCACTGAGCGGTTTTTGATGAGGCTAGGGACATGAAGAAAAGTTCTGCACAGGGTGCCGAAGATCCGATTCTGCAGTGGGTGATCTTTCGCCTGGATAACGAGACCTACGGCATTAACGTGATGCAGGTGCAGGAAGTCCTGCGTTACACCGAGATCGCCCCGGTACCGGGTGCTCCGAGCTATGTGCTGGGCATCATCAACCTGCGTGGCAACGTGGTTACCGTAATCGATACCCGCCAGCGTTTCGGCCTGGGTTCGGCGCCGGTGACCGACAACACCCGTATCGTCATCATCGAAGCGGACAAGCAAGTGGTCGGCATCCTGGTCGATAGCGTGGCCGAAGTGGTCTACCTGCGTCAGTCCGAGATCGAGACTGCACCGAACGTCGGTAACGACGAGTCGGCCAAGTTCATCCAGGGCGTGTGCAACAAGAACGGCGAGCTGCTGATCCTGGTCGAACTGGACAAGATGATGTCCGAGGAAGAGTGGTCGGAGCTGGAGAGCATCTGAGCCATGTCCGAGTTCGCCATGCTTGCCGCGGCCCTGGCCTTCGTGGCGCTGCTATGCGTGGCATTGGGCATCGTCTGCAAAGGCCTGTACCGCAACCAGCAGCGCCTGCTGGCTGAGCAGGCCAAGCGTGACGCCGTGCGCGATGCGCGGATCAGGGAGCTGAGCAAGCGTCTCGATGCCTACCTGACCGGCAGCATTCGCATGGGCGAAGAGCTGCATGAGCTGCGCCGAGTAGTGGCGCCGCTGCCGGACAAGGTCAGCCAGATCGAACAGCGTGACCCCAGCAGCCTGTCGTTCACCCAGGCTGCTCGCCTGGTGGGCATGGGCGCCAGCGTCGATGACCTGACCCAGTCCTGTGGCCTGAGCAAGGCCGAGGCCGAGCTGATCAGCCGCCTGCACACGCCCAAGGCAGGCCAGTCGCAATAGCCTTGCTCACGCCTTGACGCATAGTCGAGCGCGTTCTTAGCAGGCCCTGCCGCCTGCGCAATCAATCCTAGCGTCCCTGTGCGCCCATCTACGCTGATAGAAGGCAGTGGTTCGTCCGGCTGTGGTCGTCACGGGGGGATTGGTCATGCATCGTCTGGTTTTGTTTTTCTTTGGCTGGCTGCTCTGCCAGCCCCTGGTCGCTCAGGAGGCGCCGCTGCAGGTAGCGGGTGCGACCACGGTCAACGTGATGCAGGCCAAGCACCTGCACGACCATGGCGCACTGTTCATCGATGTGCGGCCGGCTCGGGAGTGGGGCTGGGGGCATGTCGAAGGTGCCATTCATCTGGATCTGCGCTGGCACTTTGCATCTCTGGCGCAGGTGCCGTGGCCGCGCGAGGTGCCCCTGGTCATCTATTGCGACAGTGAGGTGTGCGCGCAGAGTGCCATCGCGGTCGAGCAGGCAGTTGGCTGGGGTTTTACCCGTGTGTTCTATTTTCGTGGCGGTTACTTCGCCTGGCAGTTGTTCGATATGCCAAGCAGCAAGGGCAGCACCAACGAGCGGTTGGCGCTCAGCTCGCCGGACCCTTGAGCAAGGGCAGCGGCGGGGTGACGTCGCGTTCGCTTTCCTGTGCTGGGGTGAAGCCGTCCGGTGTCTTGCCCTGCAGGTGCCAGGCGAAGGCGATGATCTCGGCAATGCAGCGATACAGCGCTTCCGGAATGGCGTCGCCCAGTTCCAGGCGCGCCAGCAGGCGCACCAACTCGGCATTTTCGTAAATCGGCACTTCGTATTCGCGAGCGATGGCGAGAATGGCTTCGGCCAGTTCGTCATCACCCTTGGCACTGAGTATCGGCGCGTTTTGCCCGTCATAGTTGAGGGCGATGGCCTGACGCGCTTCGGACTGCGGTTTGCGGCTCATGCGGTTTCGTCCACCCAGCGTTGTTCCAGCGAGGTCTTCGGCCCTTGCGGCGGCATGCCCTGGCTGCAGGCCAGCTCGCCCACCTCCAGGCCCGCGGCTTGCAGGCGCTCACGCAGGTTGCCCAGTTCGGCGGTGATCAGCGATGCGGTATCGGCGCGCTCGGCCCATAGCTGGCTGGAGAGGCTGCCGCGCAGCAACTGAGCCCGAACCTGCAGCGGACCAAGGTGGTCGAGATCGAAGGCCAGTTCCACGCGCCAGAGCGTTTCCTTCTGTTCCGCCTTTTCCGCCTTGCCGCTGTCTTCACGCTGCAGTTTGACCTGCAGCGGAATCACCTCCTGCTGATGGCGCATGGGCAGCTCCAGCTGCCAGGTGGTCAGCAGGTTGCCGTTGGCGTCGACCTGGGTTTGCGCGAGGCTCGACAGTTGGTGGGTCTGCAGTCGTGAGACGGCCGCTGCGGCGAGCTTCAGCAGGGTTTCCAGGTCGGCTTCGCCATCCATGTTCTGCAACAGGCGCGAAGGTAATGGGAAGGTCAGCGCCTGTTGGCGCGCCGAGCCGGGTGCGCCTGCGCCGAGCAGTTGCCGGGCCAGGTTGGGCAGGTTCTGGCTGAGGGCGTTCTGCAGGCCGGCAAGGGGGCCGGAAACCCCTGGCAGTTGCGGCATCAGCTGGGCGATCAGGCGCAGCAGGTTGGCCTTCAGGTCCTGCGGCAATGTGCCGGTCTGACCCTGCAGCAGTTTGGCTTCGAGCAGCACGCCGCTGCCTTCGAGTGCCTGCGCCAGGCCCTTGGCGGTGCTCAGCTGGGCGCTGTCGGGGAGGGCGCCAAGCAGCTTGTCGATACTGCCGCGCAGCGCTTCATCGCCGCCGCTCAGCTTCTGCAAGCCTTTGAACAGACCCTCCAGCGATGCCTGGCGATTCTGCTGGGCGGCCAGTTGCTGGCCCAGTACCAATTGATCGAGGCGGCCACTGAGCGGCAGGAAGGCGAGGCTCTGGCTGCCCTGCACCTGCGCGCTGAGCAGGCTGCCGAGCGGCAGTGCCAGCGGGCTGTCGAGCGCCAACTGGCTGCCGGCGAGCGGGGTATTGAGCAGGTTCACCACCAGGCGATAGATCGTCTGCGCACCCTGCGGCGGCAAAACGTCGCGGCTGACCACTTTGCCCTGGACCAGGGTGCCGGGCGGCAGTTGCTGCAGGCCGAGGCTGGTCAGCGGTTTGTCGCCGCCTGCCTGCAAGGCCAGCGCCAGGCGAGTGTCCGACAGTGCGGTGACCACCAGCGCGCTGCCCTGGGCCAGTGGCCTGGGGCTTTCAGCTTGCAGAGTCGCCTGTTTGCCACCGGCGAGGGTCAGTTTGAGCAGCAGTTGGAAGCTCTGCGCCTGCTCGCGAATCGCCACGACTTCGGCTTTGGCGCTTTCGCCGGCCGCCAGCATGCCTTCCAGCGGCTGTAACAGGCGTACGGCCATGTCTGCGGCGGTCGCAGTGTTGCGAATCACCGGCACGGAAGGGGGAAGCGGGCGTGGGCTGCTGATTTCGCTCATGGGCTCTCACGTATCTGATGGCGTACTGCTTCGCGAGTACAGCCTACGGCCGATTTGTCTGCGACAGATTAACACCCTGTCGAAAATGCTGACTGCGGGGACAGTGATGCGACATGTATAATGCCGGCCCGTTGCGCAGCGCACTTCCGGCACGCGTCAGTATAGCGGCCGGAGCACCGTCGACTTTAACCCTGCCAGGTATCGATGACCCCTCCCGTTCCCCTTCTCGAAGCCGTGGCGCTCAGCTGTGAGCGGGACTGGCGCATGCTCTTCGAGCAACTGCACTTCGCCCTGCAGCCAGGCGACATGTTGCAGATCAGCGGCCCCAACGGCAGTGGCAAGACCAGCCTGTTACGGCTGATCGCTGGCCTGCGTCAGCCGACCTCCGGCGACATCCTGTTGCAGGGCCAGGCCCTGGCCGAGCAGCGCAGTGAACTGGCGCGCAACCTGTTGTGGATTGGCCATGCCGCCGGCATCAAGGGGCTGCTGACTGCCGAAGAGAACCTGGCCTGGCTCTGCGCGTTGCATCGCCCGGCCAATCGCGAGGCGATCTGGCAGGCGCTGGAGGCGGTCGGCCTGCGCGGTTTCGAAGATGTTCCCTGCCATACCCTGTCGGCCGGCCAACAGCGCCGTGTCGCCCTGGCACGCCTTTATCTGGCCGACACGCCGCCGCTGTGGGTGCTCGATGAGCCTTTCACTGCGCTGGACAAGAGTGGCGTGGCGCAACTCGAAGCGCATCTGGCCGACCATTGCGAGCGTGGTGGCGTCGTGGTGCTGACTACTCACCACAGCCTGCAATGCACACCGGCGACCTATCGCGATCTGGATCTGGGGCAGCACGCGGCATGAGCAACGTTTTCACTCAACTGCTGTCGCGGGAAATGCGTCTGCTTGCTCGTCGTCCGTCCGACCTGGCCAACCCCCTGGTATTCTTCGCCATCGTCATTGCGCTGTTCCCGCTGGCGGTGGGGCCAGAGACGCAATTGTTGCAAACCCTTTCTCCGGGCCTGGTCTGGGTCGCAGCGCTTTTGGCCGTGCTGCTCTCGCTGGACGGGCTTTTCCGCAGTGATTTCGAGGATGGTTCGCTCGAACAGTGGGTCCTTTCGTCGCACCCCCTGCCTCTTCTGGTGTTGGCCAAGGTGCTGGCACACTGGCTTTTCAGTGGTCTGGCGCTGGTTTTGCTGGCGCCTGTGCTGGCGCTGATGCTCGGTCTGCCTGGGCGTTGCCTGCCGGTACTGCTGATTTCCCTGCTGCTCGGCACCCCGGTGCTGAGCCTGCTCGGCGCGGTGGGCGCGGCGCTCACCGTTGGTCTCAAGCGCGGCGGCCTGCTGCTGGCGCTGCTGATCCTGCCACTGTACATCCCGGTGCTGATTCTTGGCAGCGGGGCGCTGCAGGCGGCCTTGCAAGGACTGCCGGCTAGCGGCCACCTGTTGTGGCTGGCCAGCCTCACCGCCCTGGCGGTGACCCTGACACCTTTTGCGATTGCCGCCGGTCTGACCATCAGCGTCGGTGAATAACAACGAACCGTGATTGACATCTGACCGGGTAACCGCCGGATCAGGCCTGAATAATGAGTCGAGCATGAACTGGACGTGGTTTCACAAATGGGGTTCGCCCAAGTGGTTCTATGAGATGAGCGGCCGCTGGCTGCCCTGGCTCAGTATCGCTGCCGTGTTGCTGATCGCCGCTGGCCTGATCTGGGGCCTGGCTTTCGCGCCGCCGGACTACCAGCAGGGCAACAGCTTCCGCATCATCTACATCCACGTTCCGGCGGCCTTCCTCGCCCAGTCGATCTACGTGACCCTGGCCATTGCCGGCCTGGTCGGGCTGGTATGGAAGATGAAACTGGCCGACGTCGCCCTGCAGCAGGCCGCCCCCATCGGCGCCTGGATGACCGCCATCGCGCTGCTCACCGGCGCCATCTGGGGCAAGCCGACCTGGGGCACCTACTGGGTCTGGGATGCGCGTCTGACCTCGATGTTGATCCTGCTGTTCCTCTATTTCGGTGTCATCGCCCTGGGCAACGCCATCAGCAACCGCGACAGCGCCGCCAAGGCCTGCGCCGTGCTGGCGATCGTCGGCGTGGTCAATATCCCGATCATCAAGTACTCGGTGGAGTGGTGGAACTCACTGCACCAGACTGCCACCTTCAAGATCACCGAAAAGCCGGCGATGCCGATGGAAATGTGGCTGCCGCTGCTGCTGGCGGTGCTGGGTTTCTACTGCTTCTTTGGCGCCGTGCTGCTCTATCGCATGCGCCTGGAAGTGCTCAAGCGTGAAGCACGTAGCAGTTGGGTGAAAGCTGAAGTACAGACGCTGGTGGAGGGCAAGGCATGAGTTTCGCGTCGTTCTCCGAGTTTCTCGCCATGGGTACTCATGGCCCCTACGTCTGGAGCGCCTACGGCATCAGCCTGGCGATTCTGGCGTTGAATGTGGTGCTGCCAATCCTGGCGCGCCGCCGTTACCTGCAAGACGAGGCGCGCCGTTTGCGCCGGGAGAAGTCGAAGTGAATCCGGTTCGCAAGAAACGCCTGTACATCGTTCTGGCCATCCTCTGCGGCGTCAGCATCGCCGTGGCGCTGGCGCTGACCGCGCTGCAGGAGAACATCAACCTGTTCTACACCCCCAGTCAGATCGCCAATGGCGAAGCCCCGGAGGGCACCCGCATTCGTGCCGGCGGCCTGGTTGAAGAGGGCTCGGTCAGGCGTTCTGCCGACACTCTGGAAGTCGACTTCGTCGTCACCGACGGCGCTCACGGCGTGACCATTCGCTACCACGGCATCCTCCCGGACCTGTTCCGTGAAGGGCAGGGCATCGTCGCCCTGGGCCGGGTCAATGCCGAGGGCGTGCTGGTGGCCGACGAGGTGCTGGCCAAGCACGATGAGAACTACATGCCGCCTGAAGTCATGCAGGCGCTGGAAAAAAGCGGAATGATGCAGAAGCACAATGAGGCCAAAGCCGCAAAAGGCTATCAGCAGGAGAGCGCACAATGATCCCCGAACTCGGCCATCTGGCGATGATTCTGGCGCTGTGCCTGTGCCTGGTACAGGCGACGCTGCCGCTGATCGGTGCCTGGCGCGGTGACCACCAGTGGATGAGCCTGGCGCAGCCGGCCGCCTGGGGTCAGTTCGCATTTCTGTTGTTCTCCTTCATCTGCCTGACCTATGCCTTCATGGTCGACGATTTCTCCGTCGCCTACGTGGCCAACAACTCCAACACCGCACTGCCCTGGTACTACAAGTTCAGTGCGGTGTGGGGCGCCCACGAAGGCTCCCTGCTGCTGTGGGCGCTGATCCTGGCAGGCTGGACCTTCGCCGTGGCGATCTTCTCGCGCCACCTGCCGGAGGAGATGCTCGCCCGTGTGCTGGCAGTGATGGGCATGATCAGCATCGGTTTTCTGCTGTTTCTGATCGTCACCTCCAACCCCTTCGAGCGCCTGCTGCCGAACTCGCCGGCTGATGGCCGCGACCTCAACCCCTTGTTGCAGGACTTCGGCCTGATCGTACATCCGCCGATGTTGTACATGGGCTATGTCGGCTTCTCGGTGGCCTTCGCCTTCGCCATCGCCGCGCTGCTCGGCGGCAAGCTGGACGCCGCCTGGGCACGCTGGTCGCGTCCGTGGACCATCGTCGCCTGGGCCTTCCTCGGCATCGGTATCGCCCTGGGCTCCTGGTGGGCCTATTACGAACTGGGTTGGGGTGGCTGGTGGTTCTGGGACCCGGTAGAGAACGCCTCCTTCATGCCCTGGCTGGTGGGCACGGCCTTGATCCACTCGCTGGCGGTCACGGAAAAGCGCGGTGTATTCAAGAGCTGGACCGTGCTGCTGGCCATCGCCGCTTTCTCCCTGAGCCTGCTGGGTACCTTCCTGGTACGTTCCGGCGTGCTCACCTCGGTACATGCCTTCGCCACCGACCCGGAGCGCGGCGTGTTCATCCTAGCCTTCCTGCTGATCGTGGTCGGTGGTTCGCTGGCGCTGTTCGCCGTGCGTGCGCCGGTGGTCAAGAGCCAGGTCGGCTTTGGCTTGTGGTCGCGTGAGACGCTGCTGCTGGTCAACAACATCGTGCTGGTGGTGTCGGCCGCGATGATCCTCCTCGGCACGCTCTACCCGCTGGTGCTCGACGCGCTGACCGGCGCCAAGCTGTCGGTCGGCCCGCCTTACTTCAACGCGCTGTTCCTGCCGCTGATGGCGCTGCTGATGGCGGTGATCAGCGTCGGCGTGCTGGTGCGCTGGAAGGACACCCCTTTGAAATGGCTGGGCAGCATGCTCACGCCGGTGCTGGTGGCCAGCGTGGTGCTGGCAGTGGCCGCCACCTTCCTGCATGGTGATTTCCACTGGGCCGTGCTGGCCGTCTGCCTGCTGGCCTTCTGGGTGATCCTCGCTGGCGTACGCGACATCCTCGACAAGACGCGCCACAAGGGCCTGATCAAGGGCCTGCCGAGCCTGGGCCGCAGCTACTGGGGCATGCAGATGGCGCACTTCGGTTTCGCCGTATGCGCCTTGGGTGTGGTGCTGACCAGCCTGGGCAGCTACGAGCGTGATCTGCGCATGGCGCCGGGTGATTCCGTGGAGCTGGGCGGCTATCGCTTCCAGTTCGATGGCGCTGTGCATCATGAAGGCCCCAACTTCATCTCCGACAAAGGCACGATACGGGTCTTCGACGGCGAGCGGCAGATTAAGGTGCTGCACCCGGAGAAGCGTCTGTACACCGTGCAGCAGGCGACCATGACCGAGGCGGGCATCGATGCCGGCTTCACCCGCGACCTGTTCGTCGCCCTCGGCGAGCCGCTGGAGCAGGGCGCTTGGGCCGTACGCATTCACATCAAACCGTTCGTCCGCTGGATCTGGCTGGGCGCGTTGCTGATGGGTTTTGGCGGCTTCCTCGCCGCGGCCGACAAGCGCTACCGCATCAAGGTCAGAACCCGCGTGCGCGAAGCCCTGGGCATGCAGGAGGCCAGCGCATGAGACGCCTGCTCCTGCTGTTGCCGTTGCTGGCCTTTCTGGCGATTGCGGTATTTCTCTATCGCGGCCTGTTTCTCGACCCGTCCGAGTTGCCCTCGGCGTTGATCGGCAAGCCGTTCCCGGCCTTCAGCCTGCCGTCCCTGGACGATCCCGAGCGCACCCTCAGCGAGGCCGACATCAAGGGCCGGCCTGCGCTGGTCAACGTCTGGGCCACCTGGTGCCCGGCCTGCCGGCACGAGCATCCGGTGCTGAACAAGCTGGCCGAGGCTGGCGTGGTGATCCATGGGGTCAACTACAAGGATCAGCGCGAGCCAGCACAGAAATGGCTGCGCGACCTGCACAACCCCTATCAGCTCAACATCGAGGACGCCAAGGGCAGCCTGGGGCTGGACCTGGGTGTGTACGGCGCGCCGGAGACCTTCTTCGTCGATGCCAAGGGCATCATCCGTCACAAGTTCGTCGGCACCATCGACGAGCGCGTCTGGCGCGAGAAGCTGGCGCCGATCTATCGAGAACTGGTCGACGAGGCACAGGCACCATGAAAACTACTGCGCTCGATCATGCTGCGTTGAAAACAGGCTGGAGCGCCAGCCCGGTCAAATGCTCATTTACAACTTGTAAACTCCGCTTCTTCGCCTGCTTTCGCCTTGCCTGCTCTTCGCTCGCGACGTTTTCATGGCGCCTGCCTAAACGTCTGCTGATTTCTGCCGGTCTGGCGCTGGGGCTGTTGGCCAGCGCCCATGCTGCGATCGATACCTTCGAGTTTGCCAACGAGGCCGAGCGTCAGCGCTATCGCAACTTGATCGAAGAGCTGCGTTGCCCGAAGTGCCAGAACCAGAACATCGCCGACTCCGATGCGCCGATCGCCATGGACCTGCGCAATGAGATCTTCCGCATGCTCGAAGAGGGCAAGAGCAACGAGGAAATCATTGATTTCCTGGTCTCGCGCTATGGCGACTTCGTGCTCTACAAACCGCCGCTGACCAGCCGCACGCTGCTGCTTTGGTACGGCCCGGCCGGCCTGCTGCTGATAGGTTTCGGTGTGCTCGGGGTGATCGTTCTGCGCCGCCGTGGCCAGAACAAAGACCGCTCTGCTGCTGGCCTCTCCGTCGATGAGCAGGCGCGCCTCGCCGCGTTGCTCGAGCAAAACTCTCAGGACAAGAAAGACCGATGATCGATTTCTGGTTGCCCGCCGGGCTGTTGTTGCTGACTGCCCTGGCGTTTCTGCTGATTCCGGTACTGCGCATTCGCAAGCTGCAGGCCGAAGAAGACCGTACCGCACTCAACGTCACCCTCTATCAGGAGCGCCTGCAGGAGCTGGAAAACCAACTCCAGGCTGGCGTGCTCGATGAAGCGCAGATGGAGGCCGGTCGCGCCGAGGCAGCGCGCGAGCTGCTGGATGACACCGAAGGCGTGCAGCGCCGCAGCAGCGTGCTCGGCGGCAAGATTCCGCTGGTGTCGGCGCTGCTGGTGCCGGTGCTGGGCGTGGCTCTTTATCTGCACTGGGGCGCTGTCGATGAGGTCGTACAGACTCGCCAACTGGCCGCTGCGCAGCCGCAAAGCATCGAGGAGATGACCGCGCGCCTGGAGCAGACCGTGCAGCAACAGCCGGAGTCTGCCGAGGCCTGGTACTTCCTCGGTCGTACCTATATGGCGCAGGAGCGTGCCGGCGATGCCGCCAAGGCCTTCGAACGTGCCGTGGAGATCGCCGGGCGTGCCCCGGAGCTGCTCGGCCAATGGGCGCAGGCACTGTACTTCGCCGAAGGCAAGCAGTGGAGCGAGCAGATGCAGACGCTCACTGACGAAGCGTTGAAGGCCGATCCGCAAGAGGTCACCAGCCTCGGCCTGCTCGGCATCGCCGCCTATGAAAGCCAGCGCTATGCTGATGCGGTGCGCTACTGGGAACGCCTGGTCGCCGTGCTACCGGAGCAGGACCCGTCGCGTGCAGCCATCGCCGGCGGTATCGAACGCGCTCGTCAGCAGATGGGCGAGGGCGAGCAGCCCAGCGCTGCCGCCGAGCCGGGCGCCAAGGTGCATGCGCTGGAGGTCAGCGTATCGCTGTCACCTGAAGTGCAGCAGAACGTGCAACCGGACGATGCCGTATTCGTCTTCGCCCGCGCGCTCAGTGGCCCGCCGATGCCGTTGGCGGTCAAACGCCTGAAGGTTTCCGACCTGCCGGTGCAGATCAGCCTTTCCGATGTGGATGCGATGATGCCTGAACTGAAGATTTCCCGATTCGACCAGGTGCAACTGGTGGCGCGTGTATCCCGTGCGGGTAACGCCACCCAGGGCGAATGGACCGGCCAGACCGGCCCGGTTGCCAACACCGCCCGTGGTGTTCAGGCGCTGCTGATCGACAGCCGCGACGGGCAGGTCCAGTGAAGCGCCTGGTCCTGGCCTGCGCACTCGGGCTTGGCCTGAGTGGCTGCGTACTGCAGCAACCGAGTACACCGGTTGGCCAGTTGCCGCCGGTGCAGCAGCCGTCGCACCCGCGCTACGCGCCGCCGCCTGGGGTGAAGAGCCACTGGAACCCGGGGCTGGGCGTCTATGTAGTCGAAGGTGCACGTGATCTGTACTACCGCGAGCGCATCTTCTACCGCTGGGACGGCGGCTGGAGCTGGTCGTCGCAAGCCGGCGGGCCGTGGAAGGAAACCGACAGCTCGGGTATCCCGCCGGGGTTGTTTCGCCAGTACCAGAACCGCTGATCGCGCGGGGCGGGTGAAACCCGCAAATCGACCTGGCAGGTTGCACTCACCCTACAACCGCACATGAAAACGGCGCCCGAAGGCGCCGTTCTTGTTGGTGCGATCCAGGCTCAATGCGCCCAGATCATGCCCACCAGCACATAGCAGATCAACGTCACCAGCACCACGCCGAACAGGTTGAGGGCGAAGCCTGCCTTGATCATCGACTGTATCTTCATATGCCCGGTGCCGAACACGATGGCGTTAGGCGGCGTCGCCACCGGCATCATGAAGGCGCAGCTGGCGGCGATGGCGGCAGGAATCGCCAGTAATTCGGCCGGCATGCCCTGCGATACGGCCAGTGCCCCCAGCAGCGGCAGGAAGGCGGCTGCGGTGGCGGTGTTGGAGGTGACCTCGGTAAGGAAGATGATCACCAGCACCACCACACCGATCATCGCGATCACCGGCAGGGCGCCCAGCGCACCGAGGCTCTGTGCGATCCATTCGGCCAGACCTGTGCTGCGAATCACTCCAGCCAGCGACAGGCCGCCGCCGAACAGCAGCAGCACGCCCCAGGGCAGTTTGCTGGCGCTTTCCCAGTTCATCAGAAACACGCGCTGTTTGACGTCTACCGGAATCATGAACAGCGCCAGCGCCGCAGCAATGGCGATGCTGGTGTCATTGACGCCGGGCACCCAGCCGGAGATCAGCGGTTGGAATACCCAGGCCAGCGCGGTAATGACAAATACCAGCGCCACCAGCTTCTCGCCACGGCTCAGTGGGCCGAGTTCGGCCAGTTCGCTACGGATCAGTTGTGTGCTGTCATGCCCGGCCAGGTTGAAACCGCCTCGGGTCAACCACCACCAGATGAACGCCAGCATGATCACCGCCACCGGCACGCCCAGCAGCATCCACTGGCCGAAGCCGATCTGCACGTCATAGTTGTCGGCGAGGAAGGCGGCCAGCAAGGCATTCGGCGGTGTGCCGATCAGCGTGGCGATACCGCCGACACTGGCGGCGTAGGCAATCGCCAGCAGCAGGGCGGTGGCGAAGCGCTCACGGTCGGCTTCGCCGGTGCTCTGCTCGCTGGTGAGCATGCCGATCACCGAAAGGCCGATGGGCAGCATCATGATGGTGGTGGCGGTGTTGCTCACCCACATGCTGAGAAAGGCCGTGGCCATCATGAACCCGGCGATCTGCCTGCTGGGCCTGCTGCCCATGGCCAGCAGCGTCATCAGCGCGATGCGCTTGTGCAGGTTCCAGCGCTCCATGGCCAGACCCAGGACGAAACCACCGAGGAACAGATAGATGGTCGGGTTGGCATAGGGCGCGGTCGCGGCGTTGAGACTGTCGATGCCCAAGGCCGGAATCAACAGGATCGGCAGCAGCGAAGTGGCCGGAATCGGAATGGCTTCGGTCGACCACCAGGTGGCCATCAGCAAGGTCAGGCCTATGGTGGCCCAGGCGGTGCTGGAGAGGCCGGCTGGCGGCTCGGTGACCAGGCAGACGAGCAGTAGCAAAGGGCCCAGAATCAGGCCAATCCAGGCGGCCTTGGCAGGTGCCGTGGATTCATTGGTGGTAACGGCCATGGCGCGCTTCCTTCAGCTAAAAAGTCGGGCTTTATAGCCCACAGGGCGACTTTATGACCACGCGATGGCCGATCGGTTTTGCTTCAGTCTGTTTCAGGTGCGTCCGGTGTCGGCGATGAGGTTCCCGTCTGCCGGCTGAACAATGACCCACCGCAGCGACTGCAGAACGCCGCACTGTGCTCGTGACGGTTCTTCCGACAATGCGGGCAGTCGTGCTCCATCAGCCCGTCCTGGCGCATGGCGTTGGCCAGTTCGGCGGTGAAAATGCCGGTAGGCACGGCGATGATCGAGTAACCGGTGATCATCACCAGCGTGGCGAGCATCTGGCCTACGGGTGTTTGCGGGGTGATGTCGCCGAAGCCCACAGTGGTCAGCGTCACCACCGCCCAGTAGATACCGGTGGGAATGCTGGTGAAGCCGTTGGCAGGCCCTTCGATGACGTACATCAGCGCTCCATACACCGTGACCAGGGTCGAGACGCTCACCAGAAACACCACGATCTTCTGCTTGCTACCGCGCAGCGCCACCAGCAGGAAGTTGGCCTGGGTCAGGTACTGGCGCAGCTTGAGCACACGGAAGATGCGGATCATGCGGATGACGCGGACGATCATCAGGTACTGCGCATCGGCGAACATCAACGCCAGGATCGCCGGCAGCACCGCCAGCAGGTCCACCAGGCCGAAGAAACTGAAGGCATAGCGCATAGGCTTGGGCGAGCTGTACAGGCGCAAGCCGTACTCGATGGCGAACAGGGCGGTGAAGAACCACTCCAGCGCGCCGAACACATCGGCGTACTGGTTGTGGAAGTGCTCGATGCTGTCGAGCATCACCACCACCAGGCTGGCGAGGATGGTCACCAGCAGCCAGTTGTCGAAGCGCTGCGCTGCGGGCGTGCTGGTTTCGAAGATGATGATGTAGATGCGTTGACGCCAGCTCTGCCGGTTTTCCATGGCAAGGTCCAAATTAAGCGAAAGGGCACAGCCTAGGCAGGAAGGCGGAGTGAGGGCAAGGGACGAGAAGGCTGGTGGCTATATGCCATTTGTCGGACGGAAAGGCTGCAAGGCAGTGATTGTGACGCCGTTCATCAAAACCCCGTTTGATGTCAAGGTGCCATGTGTTTTAATCGCCGCCGATTTTACGACGCCGTTTTTCTGCTATTCAAAGGACTGAAAGCATGTCTTTCCGTATTAGCCCTTTATGGCCTGCCATCTCTGGCGACCACCCTGCGGGCCGTCGCTGCGCGACGTTAAAAGTGGCTCCCGGCCTTTTTTGGGCCGTATGGCTGTGTTTTTCTCTTCCCGCTATCGCGCTGGCGCAGACGCCGGGCGACCGTGAGCTGATCCGCGAGCGCCAGGAGCGCTTGCTGCAGGAACAGCAGCGGCGCCTCGAGGAGCTGCAGCAACTGCCCGGTGAAGCCCCAAAACTGCAAGCCGCCCCCATCGAGGATGAGCGCTGCTTCGCTATCGAGCAGATTCGCCTGGAAGGCGCCACTCTTCTCGCTGAGGACGACCAGCAGGCCATTCTGCAGCGCTTCGCCGGCGAGTGTTTGGGCGTTGGCCAGCTCAACGAGCTGCTCAAGGCCATCACCCAGTTCTATATCGATCGGGGCTACGTGACCTCACGCGCCTACCTGCCGCAGCAGGACCTGTCTTCAGGCGAGCTGCGCGTCATCGTGGTCGAAGGTCGCCTGGAAGGGCTGGACAGCTCCGAGCTTGCCAGCGACCGCGAACTGGCCATGGGTTTCCCCGGCCAGCCAGGTGAAGTGCTGGACCTGCGCGAGTTGGAGCAACTGGTCGACCAGCTCAACCGCCTGCCGTCGCGCCAGGCCCAGCTGGAGCTGGTGCCGGGCGAAGAAGTGGGCGGTAGCCGTGTGCGGCTGCAAGGCCAGCGCGACAAACCCTGGCGTGCCGGACTCAACCGCCATAACGACGGCCAAAAGAGCACCGGCGAGCAACAGTGGGGCCTGAGCTTCGACTGGGACAGCCCCCTTGGTTTGGCCGACCAGCTCAGCCTGCGCGCCAACCGCGATGCGGTGAGCGACAGCTACCGCCACTCCCACAGCCAGAGCCTGATCTACCAGGTGCCCTACGGCTGGTGGAACTTCAGCTACAGCTACAGCCAGAGCTACTACCGCACGCAGAGCGACGGCGGCGGCTTTCTCTTCGATCAGGACGGCGATAGCAAGACCCACGCCTTGCGCGGTGAGCGTGTGCTGCATCGCGACAATGTCAGCAAGACCGCCTTCAACCTCGGTGTCAGCCATCTGCGTAGCAACAACTTCATCCTCGGCAACCGCATCGACACCTCCAGCACGCGCCTGTCCGAGGCGCAGCTGGGCTTCAACCATGGCCGCCGTATCGGCAGCGCCTTCGTCAACGCCGATCTCGGCTGGCAACGCGGTATCGGTGCCTTCGACGCCCAGCGCGCCGGTGACCCGCAAGGCAGCCAGCCGGTGGCGCGCTACAACAAATACACCCTGGCCCTGAGCTACCTGCAGCCCTTCGCGCTGTGGGGCGAATCCTTCAGCTTCGACAGCCTGGCCTACGGCCAGAAGAGCGAAGACGTGCTGTTCAGCCCGCAGCGCATCAGCATCGGCGGCCTCAGCTCGGTGCGTGGCTTCAAGGACGAGTCCTTGTCCGGCGACACCGGCGGCTACTGGCGCAACCAACTGCGCTGGCGCCGGCCGGTCACCTGGGAGGCGCTGCGCCCCTTCGTGCACGAATACAGCCTGGCCTTCGCCTATGACGTCGGCGTGATCCACGGCGGCCGGCACAACCCTGAGCAACGCGGCCGCATGATGGGCAACGCTCTCGAGTTCGCCCTGCGCGGCCAGCACCTGGCGGCCTCGGTGAGCTTCGCCCATGCCCTGGAGCGCCCCGACGTCATCGAGCGCGACGAGCGCCCGGTCTATTTCCGATTCGACCTGTTCTTCTGATTGCCCGGCCGGACGGCTGGTTGGAGTATCGACATGGACGTACGCAGTCCCCTGTTCCAGAACATCGCCCTGATCGTTGCCGGCGTGCTGTTTCTCAACCCCATCGTCGCCACTGCGGCGCAACTGACGGTTGACCAGGCCGCCGGCGGCAACACCGCCGTGACCCAGGCGCAGAACGGCGTGCCGATGGTCAACATCGCCACGCCCAATGGCAGCGGCCTGTCGCACAACAAGTTCACCGACTACAACGTCGGTCAGCAAGGGCTGATCCTCAACAACAGTGCGCAGAACCTGGTGCAGACCCAGTTGGGCGGCTACGTGGTCGGCAACCCCAACCTGAAGAACGGCGCCGCCGGGCTGATTCTCAACGAAGTCACCGGCGGCAACGCCAGCCAGCTCAAGGGCTACACGGAAGTGGCCGGGCGCTCGGCAGCGGTCATCGTCGCCAACCCGCACGGCATCACCTGCGATGGTTGCGGCTTCATCAACACCCCGCGCGTCACCCTCAGCACCGGCACCCCGGTGATCGAGAATGGCCGCCTGCAGCGTTTCGACGTCGACGGCGGGCAGATCGCCATCGAAGGCCAGGGGCTCAATGCCGGCAACGTCGACCAGTTCGACCTGATCACCCGCAGCGCGCAGATCAACGCCGAGCTGCACGCCAACAAGCTCAACATCATCACCGGCCGCAACGAAGTGGATGCCACCACCCTGGCCTCCACCGCCAAGGCCGACGACGGTTCAAGCAAGCCCATGCTGGCCATCGACAGCTCGGCCCTGGGTGGCATGTACGCGGGCGCCATCCGCCTGGTCGGCACCGAGCAGGGCGTGGGCGTGAAACTGGCCGGCGACATGGCCGCCAGTGCCGGGGATATCCAGATCGATGCCAGTGGCAAGCTGAGCCTGAACCGTGTGGCCGCCAGTAATGACCTGAAACTCGCCGCCAACGAGATCGAACTGAACGCCGATACCTATGCCGGTCGTAATGCGACAGTCATAGCCACGGATAAGACCCAGGTGAAGGAAAGCCTGGCGGCTGGCAATCGCCTCGAGATCGGCGGCGGCGAGCTGGATAACCAGGGCATCGTCGAGGCCGGGGTCAAGGCCGACGGTGCGCTGGTAACCGACAGCAAGCTGGTATTGAACAGCCAGCGTGTCAGCAACCGGGGCGAGCTGATCGCTCGCGGCAGCCTGGAAGCGGATGTCGAGGTGCTGGACAACAGCAACGGCAAGTTGCTCAGCGCAGGTAATGCCAAGATCCAGGCAGCGCAACTTGCCAACAGCCAGGGCCAAATTCTCGCGCAGAAGAACCTGGAACTCGGCGGCGGCGCCCTGAGCAACCAGGACGGCGAGCTATTGGCAGCCGGCGAACTGCGAGTCGACGCTGCGTCGCTGAACAACCAGAGCGGCATCCTCGCTGCTGACTCCATCGATGTGAAGCTGACAGGTGCTTTGAACAACGGCCAGGGGTTGATCGAGTCCAGCCAAGTGCTGACGCTCGCAGCCGGTAGTGCCGAGAACCACGATGGCCGTCTGCGTGCGTTGGCCAGCAGCGGCAGGAGCGAGTTCCAGATTGGCAACCTGTTCGATAACGACCAGGGCCTGGTGGAAATCGGCAACGCTGCCTTTGCTCTCGCCAGCAGTTCATTGAGCAATCTGGGTGGCACGGTTCGTCATCTGGGCACCCAGGGTTTCGAGCTGGAGCTGGCTGATTTGGGCGGTGCCGGTGGGCGCTTCATCACCAATGGTGAGCTGAGCCTCAGCGCTGCTGACTGGACCAACACCAGCGAGCTGCAGGCCGAGCGCCTGACCCTGAATATCGGTCAGTTCACCCAAGCCGCCACCGGCCAGTTGATCTCGCGGCAGAGCATCACAGCCACTGGCGACAACTGGGTCAATGATGGCGTCATCGCCACCGATGGCGCCCTCGACCTGACGCTCAGCGGTAGCTATGAGGGCAATGGTGTCTTGCGCAGCCTGGGCGACCTGACCTTCAAGGCGGACAGCGCCGCATTTGGCAACGACGCCCAGGCCAAGAGTGGCGGTATCGGACGCTTCGAACTGAGCGGCCAACTGCTCAACCAGGGGCGTCTGACCGCCGCGCAGGACATGTTCCTCAAACTGGGCAGCCTCGACAACCGTGGCACGCTGGGTGGCAGTGGCCTGCTGCGTATCGAGGGGGACTCTCTACGTAACGAACAGGGCCTGATCTTTAGCGGCGCGGACATGACCTTGCGCACCGCCAGCCTGACCAACCTGCTGGGCGATATCTACAGCCTGGGCGAGTTGGACGTTGCCCGCGATGAGCAGGGCGGCAACCTCGACCTGCTGGACAACCGTTCGGCGAGTATCGAATCTTCGGGCGACATGACCCTACGTGCTGCGGTGCTGCGTAATCGCAAGGACGTATTTGACTGGCGACTTGCCCAGACCTACGGCGGTATCAGCGTTGTCTGCTATGACTGCAGTGGCGATCACCATAACGTCGACTACGTGGCGACCGAGCGCTTCGAGGCTCGGGTCGAAGCGGACTCTGCATCATCGCGTATCCACAGTGGTGCAAACCTGACCCTTGAGGGCGGTGAAGTCGCCAACCGCTACAGCACCCTGAGTGCGGCCGGTGATATCGACATTGATGCTGACAGCCTGGAAAACACCGGGGCCACGCTTGCTTCGGTCGAACGTGTGCGCCGCTACAACACCGGTCGGGTGACTGACGGAACGGATGAGCGTTTCCGGGCCAACTACATCAACCCCTATAACGCCCAACCCTTGCCCAAGGTATTGCCCGGTGCATTGGGGCAATGGAACCTGGTCAGCGATATCCAGAGAGAAACCTCCATCGGCGTCGCGGCTCCCGGCATCATCCAGGCTGGTGGCGATATACGTATCCAGGCCAGCCAGCCGATTAGCAATGAGTCCGTCCTGGCCCATAACGCACCCCAGGCCGGTACTGAGCAAACACTGGAAACCACTGTAGGTGGCGCCTCGGCCCCCTTGGTCGTGCAGCTCAACCCGCAACTGCCTGCTGATACCGCGCAGCAGGCCGTCGATCCCATCAGCCTCCCTGGCTTCAGCCTGCCGCAGGGGCAGAACGGCCTGTTCCAGACCAACACTGATCCCGGCCACCGCTACCTGATCGAAACCAACCCGGCCTTCGCCGACCTCAAGCAGTTCGTCAGCTCCGACTACATGCTCGGCCTGCTCGGTTTCGATAACGACACGGCGCAGAAACGCCTGGGCGATGGCCTGTATGAACAGCGTCTGCTCGAACAGGCCATCGCCGCGCGTACCGGCAAACGCTACCTCGATGGCTTCAGCAACAACGACGCACAATTCCGCTACCTGATGGACAACGCCATCGCCAGCAAGGAGGCGCTGAGCCTGTCGGTTGGCGTGGGGCTTTCCGCGTCCCAGGTCGCGGCGCTGACCCACGACATCGTCTGGCTCGAAGAGCGCGAAGTGAATGGTGAGAAGGTGCTGGTGCCGGTGCTGTACCTGGCCCAGGTTGGTGATCGCCTGGCACCCAGTGGCGCCTTGATCCAGGGTCAGGATGTTGCCCTGATCAGCGGTGGCAACCTGAACAATAGCGGCACCTTGCGTGCCAGTGAAAACCTCAGCGTCACCGCTGCCAGCATCGGCAACAGCGGTTTGATGCGGGCGAGCGACCGCCTGCAACTGCTGGCGACAAACAGCATTCGCAACGCCCAGGGCGGGATCATCAACGGTCAGGACGTATCCCTCATTGCCCTGACAGGCGATATCAGCAACGAACGAACCATCAGCAAGCAGAGCCTCAGCGGCAAGGGTTTCAGCCAGTTGACCAGTGTGGTCGATAAGGCAGCCGGCATCGAAGCTGGCAACGACCTGCAACTGCTCGCCGGGGGCGATATCCAGAACATCGGCGGCAGCCTCAAGGCGGGCGGCGACGCCAAGTTGAATGCCGGTGGTGATGTGATCATCGCCTCTGCTGCTGAAGAACACGGCAGCATGCGTAAGGACAAGCGTCACTTCTGGAGCACCACCAGCACCACCCAGCATGGCAGCGATGTGCAGGTGGGTGGGGATCTGGCCGTGACCGCCGGGCAGGATATTGCCGTGGTGGCCAGTGCGTTGAAGGCCGGCGGCGATCTGGCGCTTTCTGCTGAGCGTGACGTATTCGTTGGGTCGGCAGCCAACGAGCAGAGCAGCGAGTACAGCTACAAGAGCAGCAAGAAGCGTATCAATCAGGAAAATGCATCGGTACGTCAGCAGGCATCGCTGCTTGAGGCCGGCGGTGACCTGAGCGTCACCGCCGGTAATGACCTGACGCTGAGCGCCAGCAAGCTCAAGGCCGGAGAAAGCGTCAGCCTTGAGGCCGAGAACGATCTGCGCATGTTGGCCGAAGCCGATGAGGACTACAGCTACTACGAGAAATTCCAGAAGAAGAAAGGACGCTTCGGCAAGAGCAGCAGCAAGCACACGATTCAGGAAGCGCAGAGCGTTCGCCAGCAAGGCGTGGAGGTCGACGCGGGTACCGATCTGCTGGCGATTGCCGGCAGGGATATGACCCTGGTTGCCAGTGAGCTGCGTGCCGAGGGCGAAGCCTATCTCTATGCCGGCAGGGATCTCAGCCTGCTCGCCGCTGAAAACACCACCTTGCAGTCGTCCTACAGCCAGAAGACCAAGAAGGGGCTGCTCTCCAGCTCCAGCAAGACCAAATCCCAGCTGAGTACTTCGAGCGAGGCGCAGGGGAGCCTGGTCAGTGCCGATACCGTAGAGCTGCTGGCTAAAAACGATCTGCGCATCCACGGCAGCGATGTGGTGTCGACCGACGGCACTCATCTGTTGGCAGGTAACGATATCGACATTCGTGGCGTGACCGAGAGCACGTATCGCGAGAGCTTCGAGGCGAAGAAGAAATCCGGCTTGATGGGCAGCGGTGGCATAGGCGTCACCCTGGGCTCCTCCAGTCTCAAGGGCAGCCAGAAGAGCAGCAGTGAAACCACCAGGGCCAGCACCGTCGGCAGCGTCCAGGGCGATGTCGATATCCAGGCTGGCAAGCAACTGAGCCTTGTCGGTTCGGATGTGGTGGCCGGGCGCGATATCGCCCTCAAAGGCCAGGAAGTCGTCGTCAGTGCCGCGCAGAATCAGAATCGCAGCGAGCAGCGTCAGGAAAGCAAGACGAGCGGCCTGACCCTGGCCCTTTCGGGCAGCGTGGGCTCGGCCCTGAACAGCGCTTATGAAAGCGCCCAGGCCGCGCGCGAGTCCGAACAGGGTGGCGATAGCCGCATGGCGGCGCTGCAGGGTGTCAAGGCTGGCTTGAGCGGCTATCAAGCCATGCAGGCAGCTGAAATGGGCGGCGGCATGACGGCACAGAACGCCAGCCAGTTCTTCGGTATCAGCCTGTCCTTGGGTACCCAGAAATCCAGCTCCAAGCAGGTACATGAGCAACAGGTCAGCCAGGGAAGCAATGTCAATGCCGGGCGTGACCTGAGTGTAGAGGCCACTGGTTCGGAGGGCGGTGGAGGTGATCTGCGGGTGACCGGCAGCCGCCTGCAGGCCGGGCGTGACCTTAGCCTGAAAGCCGCGCAGGATATCCAGCTGGAAGCAGCGGCCAATACCCAGAAGCTGACAGGCTCCAACAAAAGTGGCGGTGGTAGCGTTGGTGCCAGCATCGGAGTCAGCAACGGTGGTTTCGGCCTGAGCATCTTCGCCAGTGCCAATGCAGGCAAAGGCTTGGAGAAAGGCAACGGCACGACCTGGAGTGAAACCACGGTCGATGCCGGCCGGCAAGTCAGCCTGGACAGCGGGCGTGACACCAGTCTCGTGGGTAGCCAGGTCAGTGGTGAAAGCATCACCGCCAAGGTTGGTCGTGATCTGGAATTGCGCAGCTTGCAGGACAGCGACAAGTACGACGCCAAGCAGCAGAACATCTCAGCTGGAGCGAGTGTCGCCATTATTGGTGTGGGGGGCGGTGCCAACTTCAGCTATAGCCAGAGCAAGCTCGAATCCGACTATCGCAGCGTGCAGGAGCAGACCGGTCTGTTTGCGGGCCAGGGCGGCTACCAGATCGACGTAGGCCAACATACCCAGCTCGATGGAGCGGTGATCGGCAGCACCGCCGAGGCGGATAAAAACCGCCTGAGCACCGGCACGCTGGGCTGGAGTGATATTCGCAACGAGGCCAAGTTCAGCAGCCAGCAGCAAAGTGTGAGCGTCAGCTCCAGCGGCAGCGTGGGTGACCAGTTCCTGGGCAACATGGCGGGTGGTGTACTGAGTGGCCTGAGTCGTGGTGACAAGGACAGCAGCGCCACCCGGGCGGCGGTTTCCGAAGGCACCCTCGAAATCCGCGACACGCAGAACCAGCAGCAGGATGTCGCCAGCCTCAATCGCGACGTCGAGCATGCTCACGAAGCGCTCAGCCCCATCTTTGACAAGGAGAAGGAACAGCGTCGATTGCGCGAAGTGCAGGCCATTGCCGAGATCGGCAGCCAGGTCATGGATGTGGTGCGTACGGAGGGCCAGATCAAGGCCAACCTCGCTGGCAAGGCAGAGCTGGAACGAAAGGGTATGCATGAGCCGGTCGCTGGAGCCTCCGACGAAGACCGTGAGGCGTATCGAACGGCTCTCATGAACACCGAGGCCTATAAGGACGCGATGGCGCCGTATGGCACGGGCGGTGACTACCAGCGGGTGGCGCAGGCGGTCACTGCAGCCTTGCAGGGGTTGGCGGGCGGCAATATCAACGGCGCGATTGCCGGGGCGGCGGCGCCGTATGTGGCCAACACCATCAAGCAGGTTCTCGGCGACAACGATACAGCCCGAGTCATGGCGCATGCCGTGCTGGGTGCTGTCGTGGCTCAAGCCCAAGGCAACTCGGCTGGGGCAGGTGCAGCGGGGGCTGTGACCGGCGAGCTGATTGCCGGTGTGATTATCAAGCAGCTCTACGGCGACGTTAAACCGCAGGACTTGACTGAAGAGCAGAAACAGAAGGTTTCGGCACTTTCTACCCTAGCATCCGGCTTGGCCGGAGCTGTGGTGGGTGGGGATGCTGCTAATGCGGTGGCGGGAGCTCAGGGTGGTAAGAATGCGGTTGAGAATAATTTCTTAGGCGATGAGTTGAAGGCTGAACGCGACAAGGCGCGCGAAGCGTTGTTGCAGAACAGCTATACGACGGAGACTGCTCGTAAGCTGGTAATGTCCGAGCGCGCTGATCAACTCAGCGATGAGCTGCTGGAGAAGTACAGGATCTCGCCGAGCGAGATGACTCCTGAAGAATTCCAGACGTTGTCGGTTTTTCTGCAGATATACCTTGCCGAACAGATAAAGGTTCATGGTGCTGAAAAGGGTCAGCTTGCGTTGGCACAACTGCTGTTGCAGGGTTCGACGCCTACAGGCGACTACCCTTATGCAGGCACTACGCGGGCCAAAGATGAGTTTCGTGAGGCAAACGGCTACAGTGACTGGCTAAACGCCCGAGACCCTAGTGATAACGAACGTATTTACCAGCAAGCGCTCCGGATAATTCGAGCCGGGAGTGCCCAAGAGGGGATGGCAGCGGTTGGTGATCCTGCCCTGTATCTCTTGAGTGGTGGTCTGGGAGCTACGATTCGTACTGTCGCAGCAGCCAATGGTGCTTTCCAGCTTGGAGTGGGGGCAGGGCAGGCGTCGGAGGGTGACTATTGGAACGCTGCGGGTAATATGCTGTCTGGCCTGCTAGGGGTTGCCACCCTAGCTGTGCCGGGCGCGAAAGTGCCGGTTTTGAAGGATGGTGGTCCAAAAGGGGCATCTGCACTGAAATATGTAGATGAGCCTCCATTTAACCCTGCGGGCTCAGTAGGTGCAGCTCAGCCTTGGTCAATGAAGGGGCGTATCAAGCATGTGGAACTGCCGACTCAGGGCAAAATTCGATATGTCCCGCCGGAGAGCTACAACCCATCTAGCCCCCTTCCTCGTGGTCCTAACAATGGCTATATCGATAAATTCGGGAACGAGTGGACAAAGGGCCCATCGCGTACACAAGGACAGGCATTCGAGTGGGATGTGCAACTCTCCAAACAAGGGCGTGCTCAGCTTGGGTGGGCTACCCGTGATGGTTCACACTTAAATGTATCGCTAGATGGGAAGATTACGCACAAATGACGGTTGCTAAGATAGATTTTTATCGGGAAGTTGAAGTTTGCTCCGAGGCAAAGAACTCAAAATATCGAGGGCTGAAAGGTGCTGTTTTAGGCGTCAGTGAGGAGGAGGGAATTATCTATGGTTATGTCGTCCTGATTCATGGAGAAAGCAATTCAGTATATTTTGATAAGGATGATTTAATTCCAACGGGGGTTCAATTTTCCCGAGATGATTTCTATTGAGCAATATTGAGCAATAGGGTGAGCAATAGGGGACAGACCACGATTAATTCGCTGTTGTTTTGTAAATCGTGGTCTGTCCCCTGTTGTTTTTGGTCTGTCCCCTGTTGTTTTCCGTCCTCTTCAGGCGGTGGAGTCTTGTGCGGATGCCCAGTTGATTGTTCGAACTAACTTTGAGGGGCGAAATGGCGCTAGGTATCTTGGCTACTTGTATTGGGATCGTAGTGGGGGGATTG
Source organism: Pseudomonas sp. ZH-FAD (assembly GCF_002803095.1). Lineage (GTDB taxonomy): Bacteria > Pseudomonadota > Gammaproteobacteria > Pseudomonadales > Pseudomonadaceae > Aquipseudomonas. The sequence goes on from NZ_PGLR01000043.1 coordinate 48,433, forward strand.
AATATTTAAAGCCTGTGGTTTTCCTTGATGACGGTTCGGCCGTTTCTTTTTGGTCTGGTATAGCTAAGCCGTCATGGGAGGAGTATTCGGATAGAGCTCGGGTGCTGAGAAAGGCATTGCCCATGACGTATGTATCGGATTCTCTCCTTGGGTTGCCAGAGTTATCTGGAGTGCTTGAAGGTCTGGGCTATCTAGATGGTGATACAATTTCTTGGGTTAAATAAGGGGTAGACGGAAAAAAGCGAATAACCCTTCGGAACTTTTCCACGTCTTCGCAGCAGACAGGGGCTTCTTGGACGATAGATGTTATGGATAAGTCCATTAATGGCGGAAGAATGGTGGAGATCAAGTTCAAATGATTGAAGGTCTCTATAGGTCGGTGTTGCGAAGCGCATTTGGGCTATCATTGGGCGTTATATGGCAGCATATGGCGGTTGAGCTTCTTGGTTCGTCTGTTGATTACGCGCGCCGAGTCAATCTGTTCTTCTCTCTGATGGAGCGTTTGATGTTGGAGGGGAACATAAGACTTGCGCATGATGGCCTTTTCCTTGTTGGTTCTATCCATGATCAGCTAGACCTGCTCAAGGAAGCGTGGCCTGAAGAGCCCGGTGAAGACGATCTTTATGGCTTCGGACTTTGGTTTATCACAGAGGCCCCTGCTGGGGTTGTATGGATAGACTCGGATGGTAAGGAGTTTTGGACGTAGTTCCTAAGTTCAGGGTGGTAGGACAATAGGGGACAAAGGACAATAGGGGACAGACCACGTTTATTGGTCTAGGGTTATGGAATTCCATGGAAGGAGGTCTGTATGCCACGTCGAGCACGCATATCACTGCCAGGCGTTTCAGTTCATCTGATTCAGAGAGGGAACAATCGCTCAGCCTGTTTTTACGCTGACGAGGACTATCTTTTTTATCTGGATGTATTGATGGAGCAAGCAAAGAAGCATGGATGTGCGATCCATGCCTGGTGTCTGATGACCAACCATGTTCATTTGTTGGCCACGCCCGAAAGCCCTGATAGTGCAGGACTCATGATGAAGGGGCTAGGGCAGCGTTACGTGCAGTATGTTAATCGCACATACCGCCGTAGCGGGACGCTGTGGGAAGGTCGTTTCCGCTCTTGCCTCATGCAGGAAGAGGCATATGTGTTGGCTTGCTATCGATACATTGAGATGAATCCTATCCGTGCAGGCATGGTTGAGCACCCGGCGGAATACCGCTGGTCGAGCTACCGGGCCAACGCGCAGGGTGAGTCCTCAGTGCTGCGCTGTCCACATCCTCTCTATCAGGCACTGGGTCGAGATGAGATGCTCAGGGCTGAGGCTTATAGAGAATTGTTCCGTTATCAGCTAGACGCAGGGCTTGTTGATCAGATACGTGTCGCGACAAATGGAAACTACGCATTGGTAAGTCCGAAATTTTCTGCCGAAGTTGAGGAGGCGTTGGGGCGAAGAGTCACAAGAGGCAAGCCAGGGCGTCCCAAGAGCGCGCCAGATATTTAGAAAAACGTGGTCTGTCCCTTATTGTTCTAGAGGGCTTCAAGGGCTGAATAAAGGTTTTCAAGCTCATCACATTTTGCCGCAATATTTGGGGAAGATGCTAGGGTATACCAAAAAGGATATGCTGGATCATCCAGCGACACTTATTACTCAGTATTCCCACACGGGGAAGGTAAATCCTGATGCTATGCATAAAGCTATAAATAAGTATCTTCCGCCCATGGTTGGTGGTAAACAGGCAAATTATACTTCTGTGCAAATAAGGGAAGGCTTGCAGAGGGCTTATGGTGAGATTGGGCGCCCTGAGCTTTATGATTCAGTTAAGCATTTGATTAAATAGGTGGGCGGTTGCAGAAGCTGAGTGCAACACGGTTACTGGATTGAAGCAGGTGCATCATGCTGCAACGCCACTACTTCTGTCATGACCTCAATCGGGCATTTCCAATTGAAGCGCTTGCGC
>NZ_PGLR01000044.1 GCF_002803095.1 Pseudomonas sp. ZH-FAD
GGCCGGATGGCCGTGGAATCAGTGGCCGGATGCGCGTGGAATGGGTGGCCGGATCAGCGTGGAATCGGTGGTCAGATGCTCATGGAATGGGTGGCCAGATGACCGTGGAATCCGCAGTCTGGTCTGCCGTTTCGCCGTGAGGCGTACCTGGCACGCGTGCTCTGTGTGGATAAGGCGATGAAGATCGGCTCCGACGCGGTGCAACTGCTCGGCGGCCATGGTTTTACCCAGGAGCACCCGGTCGAGCGCTGGTATCGCGACCTGCGCAGCTTGGCGGTGCTCGCTGGCGGCCTTCATCTCTGAACAGGCAGGCAACCATGAATCTGGAAACCCCGAAGAAATTCCGCGGCCTGCAACAGCAGGCGCAGCAGGTGGCCAAGCACTACTTCCGGCCGATCTCGCGCAAGTATGACAAGGTCGAGCACGCCTACCCCAAGGAGCTGGATCTGCTCGCCGCGTTGCTCGATGGCATGAACGAAGGCTCACCCGATGCCGTCGGTGCTGGCTCGGCCAGCAAGCGTGGGGCAGCACGCGAGCAGCAGGCAGGCATCAAGAATGGCGGCAACATGGCTGCGCTGCTCGGCGTGATTGAGCTGTGCTGGGGCGACGTCGGCCTGCTGCTGGCCATGCCGCGTCAGGGGCTGGGCAATGCGGCCATTGCCGCGGTGGCCAATGACGAGCAACTGGCGCGGTTCGGCAAGACCTGGGCGGCCATGGCCATTACCGAGCCGGGCTGTGGTTCGGATTCGGCGGCGATTCGCACCACGGCGGTAAAGGATGGCGACCACTACATCCTCAATGGTGAAAAGATCTTCGTCACTTCCGGCGAGCGTGCCGATGCCGTGGTGATCTGGGCCACGCTGGACAGAAGTCTGGGGCGTGCGGCGATCAAGTCCTTCGTAGTGGAGAAGGGCACGCCGGGGATGACGGTTACACGTCTGGAGAAGAAGCTGGGGATAAAGGCATCCGATACGGCTTCGATCAGCCTCAGCGATTGTCGGGTGCCGGCGGCCAACCTGCTGGGCAACGCCGAGATCGACGTGCAAAAGGGCTTTGCCGGGGTCATGGAAACCTTTGACAACACCCGACCGCTGGTTGCTGGCATGGCGGTCGGTGTCGCGCGTGCTGCGTTGGAGCGCACGCGTGAGTTGCTGCTCAAGGCAGGTTGTCGCTTTGATTACGCCAAGCCGCTGCTGGCCGTCACTCATGCCGAGGCCACACTGTATCGCCTTGAGGCGGAATGGGAGGCCGCGCGTCTGTTGACGTTGAAGGCTGCTTGGATGGCTGACAACAAGTTGCCCAATTCGAAAGAGGCCTCGATTGCCAAGGCCAAGGCCGGGCGTGTGGCCAGCGAGGTGACGCTCAAGTGCGTGGAACTGGCCGGTGCGCTGGGCTACGGTGAGGACGAGTTGCTGGAGAAGTGGGCGCGCGACTCGAAGATTCTCGATATCTTCGAAGGCACCCAGCAGATTCAGTTGCTGATCGTCGCTCGGCGCCTGCTGGGCAAGAGTTCCAGCGAGCTCAAGTAATCAAGGTAATCCAATCCGTTGCGAGCTTGGCGCACGTGACGCACCCTACAAGCAAAAGCCCGCATCTGCGGGCTTTTGCTTAGAAACGGAAGACTTCCGTATCGATCTTGATCGGTTCTGCCACTGGAATCTTCGGCCCGGCAGCGGCTGGGTCCTGCGGTTTGGCTTTGGCCACTGGAGGCTTCTTGCGCGGCGGCTCGGGGGGCGGCTCGGCTGCGGCGATGGGTTGAATGGCCACCGCCAGTTCAGCGGCCAGGCGCTGCAGCAGGGTGCTCTGCGCCTTGACCTGTTCGGCCAGAGGGCCGTTGTGCGGCTCTTCCAGGCGGATCAGACGGCTGTCGCGTAGCTGCCCGCGGCGGTCGAGCAGTCGCCATTGCGCCTCCAGTACGGCCGGCTGGGTTGGCCCGGAGTCCAGGCGGGTGATGGTCAACATGACCTGTGCATCGGCACTGAAGCCTGGTGCCGCCGGCGCCAGAACCAGGCGCTGGCTGTCCAGGCGCCAGGCCAGCTGGCGCAGCATCTGCTGGTCGATGTCATTGGCCAGGCCGCTGGCCCAGCGAGCGTCCTGAGCTGCGACCAGGCTGCCGTCGGCCTGACGCTGCAGCAGATTCTGCTGGCGCAGGTAGTCGGCCACGCTGATCGGGCCGACCAGCACGGTCACGCCATTGTCCTTGGTCGGCGTCACGGCCTGGCCGCTGTCAAGTTGGTAAAGGGGAACCGGCTTCTGCTGCAGCAGACTGCAACCACTCAATGCGAGCAGCGTGGTCAGAAGCAGCGCCACAGGGCGTACTACAGTCATCATTAATTCCAGGCAGCCGCTTCTGGGGCAGCTGCATATCGATCCCATATCATGCTGTGGGGTCATTTGCGCATGACCCGGGGCGCGTATCATCCGTCAAACCGCGCTACGACTCCAGCCTTGCCTGCTGGCTGGTAGCGCGGATATCCCGGACGAACGGGGCGTGTTGCCGACGCTATTCCACCAGCAGCTGGTCGACGCGCTGGAAACCTCGCGGCAGCTTGTTGCCGCGGCGGCCGCGCTCGCCCTTGTAATGCTCGAGGTCGTCGGCTTTGAGTGTCAGGGTACGCTTCCCGGCCTGCAAAACCAAACTGGCGCCGCTGGGCAGCACGGCCAGATCGGTCAGATATTCCTCACGCGAGGCTACGCGCTCGCCGGGAATGCCGATGATCTTGTTGCCCTTGCCTTTACCCAGTTGCGGCAGATCGGTGACCTTGAACAGCAGCAGGCGACCTTCGGTAGTCACCGCGGCCAACCAGTCGTCTTCCAAGTTACTGACTGGCTTGGGTGCGACCACCTTGGCACCGTTGGGTAGCGTCAGCAGTGCCTTGCCCGCCTTGTTCTTGGCCTGCAGATCCTCACCCTTGACCACGAAACCGTAGCCAGCGTCGGAGGCGATGACGTACAGGGCGCTGTCTTCCGGCAGCATCACGCATTCGAAGGTCGCCCCTGGTGGTGGCGTCAGACGACCGGTCAGCGGTTCGCCCTGGCCGCGTGCCGACGGCAGGCTGTGGGCGGCGAGCGAATAGCTCCTGCCTGTGGAGTCGATAAACACCGCGTACTGGTTCGAGCGCCCCGGTGCTGCTGCCTTGAAGCCGTCGCCAGCCTTGTAGGACAGGCCGGTGGCGTCGATGTCATGACCCTTGGCGCAGCGCACCCAGCCTTTTTCCGAGAGCACCACGGTGACCGGCTCGGTCGGCATCAGCTCGGTTTCCGAGAGGGCCTTGGCCTCGGCGCGGGCGACGATCGGCGAGCGGCGGTCATCGCCGTACTTCTCGGCGTCCTCGATGATTTCCTTGCGTACCAGCTTCTTCAGCTTGGTTTCGCTGCCGAGCAGGGCCAGCAGTTTCTCGCGTTCCTTGGCCAGTTCGTCCTGCTCGCCGCGGATCTTCATCTCTTCCAGGCGCGCCAGTTGGCGCAGGCGGGTGTCGAGGATGTAGTCGGCTTGCACGTCGGTGAGGCCGAAGCGCTCCATCAGCACCGGCTTGGGCTGGTCCTCGGTGCGGATGATGCGGATCACCTCGTCGAGGTTGAGGAAGGCAATCAGCAGGCCTTCCAACAGGTGCAGGCGTTTTTCCACCTTGTCCAGGCGGAACTGCAGGCGACGGCGCACGGTGCCGACGCGGTACACCAGCCACTCGGTCAGCAGGGTGCGCAGGTCCTTGACCTGCGGCTTGCCGTCGAGGCCGATGACGTTGGTGTTGACCCGGTAGCTCGATTCCAGATCGGTGGTGGCGAACAGGTGGGTCATCAGTTCGTCGGCATCGACGCGGTTGGAGCGCGGGATGATGACGATGCGGGTCGGGTTCTCATGGTCGGATTCGTCACGCAGGTCGGCGACCATCGGCAGCTTCTTGGCCTGCATCTGCGCGGCGATCTGCTCCAGTACCTTGGCCCCGGACACCTGGTGCGGCAGGGCGGTGACGACGATGTCGCCGTCCTCGATGCGATAGACGGCGCGCATGCGTACCGAGCCGCGGCCGGTCTCGTAGATCTTCAGCAGGTCAGCCTTGGGCGTGATGACTTCGGCTTCGGTGGGGAAGTCCGGCCCCTGAATGTGTTCGCACAGTTGCTCGACCGTGGCGCCCGGCTCGTCCAGCAGGCGTACGCAGGCGGCCGCTACCTCGCGCAGGTTGTGCGGCGGCACGTCGGTGGCCATGCCCACGGCGATGCCGGTGGTGCCGTTGAGCAGCAGGTTGGGCAGGCGCGCCGGCAGCGTCGCCGGCTCGTTCATGGTGCCGTCGAAGTTGGGTACCCAGTCGACGGTGCCCTGGCCGAGTTCGGAGAGCAGCACTTCCGAATAGCGCGACAGGCGCGCCTCGGTGTAGCGCATGGCGGCGAAGGACTTGGGATCGTCCGGTGCACCCCAGTTGCCCTGACCGTCGACCAGGGTGTAGCGATAGCTGAACGGCTGCGCCATCAGCACCATGGCTTCGTAGCAGGCGCTGTCGCCGTGCGGGTGGAACTTACCGAGCACGTCACCGACGGTGCGCGCGGACTTCTTGTGCTTGGAGTCGGCGTCCAGGCCCAACTCGCTCATGGCGTAGACGATGCGCCGCTGCACCGGCTTCAGACCGTCGCCGATGTGCGGCAGGGCGCGATCCATGATCACGTACATGGAGTAGTTGAGATAAGCCTGCTCGGTGAAATCGGCGAGTGACCGGCGTTCAACGCCTTCCAGGCTCAAATCGAGGGATTCGCTCATGCGGGCCTCATTGCAAGGTTGATTGGCGCAGCACCAGGGTGCCGCCCTTCTGACTGAATTCGAGTTGTTTCAGGGCGCTCATGCCCAGCAGCACCTCATCGCCGTCCATGCCGGGGGCGATCAGCGCGGCGACGTCACGTAGTTCGATATCGCCCAGGCGCAGGCTGGCCAGGCGTGTGCGATGCCCGGTAGCACGGCCGTTGGCCGTGCTGATGACGATCGGCGCGCCGCGTTGCAGGCCAAGACGCTCGGCCACCGCGCTGGGTATTGCCACTTGGGTGGCGCCGGTGTCGAGCAGAAAGGTGACCTTCTGGCCATCGATCTGCCCGTCGACCAGGTAGTGACCCTGACGACTGCTGGCCAGGCTCACCTCGACGAAACCATCACCATGCACCGACTGCGGCGTCTGGTTGGGGTTGCGCTGGCGATCTTCCCAGTTACCGAAGAAGTGCGTGGCCAGCAGCAGGCCGGCGCCCCAGGCGAGCACCAACATCACTCGTCCGGTACGACGGCCCGGCGTCTGTTCGCTCACGGGCGCCGGCTCCAGCCGCCCTTGGGCGCGGCAAAACGCCAGACGATGGGACGCTCTTCGCCATCGGCGCGGGTCTGGGTACCGTTGTCGACGCCGATCCAGGCGCCATCCTTGTCGATCCACAGCGCTTCGGCCATGCCGTAGTCTGGTGCGTAGCGGCGTGGTTCGCTCAGGGCTTCGCTGGCGAACGACCAGCAGATCTCCGCGACACCGTCGCTCAGGGTGCGCCGGCAGACACGGTGGGCCTGACGCTCCAGGGTAAAGAGCTTTTCATCGAAATAGGCCAGGCCGGAGAAGTCGCGTGGCGCCATATGGCCGCCGAGCGCTTCGGGCGACGCTTCGTCACCGCTTTCGCTGGTCAGCACGCAGCCGCCGGTACAGCGCCAGCCGCTGCCGCGACGATGCAGTACAGTGAGGCCCCGGCGGCGCTGTTCGGCAGCCAGCCACAGGCGATCACCGGCCGGATCGATGGCGATGCCTTCGAAACCCTGGTTGAAGTGCAGCAGCATGCCGCTGGCTCGAGCCTGGCGCACCAGTCCGCTGGGCAGGTTGAGCCACTGCGCATTGCCGTTGCTGCTCACCTGCAGCACGGCGGCGCGGGTTTCGCTGACCAGGTAACGGTTGCCTTGTGCGTCGCACGCCAGGCCCTCGAAATCCAGTGCTCCTCCGCGTACCAGGCCGGCCACCCAGTTGCGCATGCGCAGGCCCCAGGGCAGCGCGCTCTCGGGCGGTTCGGGGGCGACGAAGGTTTCTGCTTCGGCGCGCAGCAGCCCTTCCTCTCTATGCAGTTGATAGAGGCGGTCGTCGTCACGGTCGGAAACCGCCCACAGCGTTTCGCCGCACAGGGCCAGGCCGGACAGGTTGCCGCCCGGCATTTCCGTCACCGGGTATTCGGCCTCCAGCTTGAGCTCTTCCAGCACCACTGGCTCGGCGTTCGCGACGCCGGCCAACAGACCGAGTGCAAGGAGGTGATTACGCATCAGGCCAGTACCTCGGCCAGGTTGCCCTTGGTTTCCAGCCAGCTCTTGCGATCACCGGCGCGTTTTTTCGCCAGCAGCATGTCCATCACTTCGCGGGTGCCTTCGAAATCATCCAGGGTCAGTTGCACCAGACGCCGGGTGTTGGGGTCCATGGTGGTTTCGCGCAACTGTGGTGGGTTCATCTCGCCGAGGCCCTTGAAGCGGGTGACCTGTGGCTTGCCGCGACGTTTCTCGGCCACCAGGCGGTCGAGGATGCCGTCGCGCTCGGCGTCGTCCAGGGCGTAGAAGATCTCCTTGCCCAGATCGATGCGGTACAGCGGCGGCATGGCCACGTAGACGTGACCGGCATCCACCAGCGGGCGGAAGTGACGGACGAACAGGGCACAGAGCAGGGTGGCGATGTGCAGGCCGTCGGAGTCGGCGTCGGCGAGGATGCAGATCTTGCCGTAACGCAGCTGGCTCAGGTCGCTCGAGCCTGGATCGATGCCAATGGCCACGGCGATATCGTGCACTTCCTGCGAGGCCAGGACTTCGCTGCCGTCCACTTCCCAGGTGTTCAGGATCTTGCCGCGCAGCGGCATGATGGCCTGGAACTCCTTGTCGCGTGCCTGCTTGGCGCTGCCGCCGGCGGAGTCGCCCTCGACCAGAAACAGCTCGCAGCGCAGCGGATTCTGCCCCGCGCAATCGGCCAGCTTGCCGGGCAGCGCCGGGCCTTGAGTGATCTTCTTGCGCTCGACCTTCTTGCCGGCCTTGAGGCGGCGGCCGGCGTTGCTGATGGCCAGTTCGGCCAGCGCCAGGCCGGTTTCCGGATGGGCATTGAGCCAAAGACTGAAGGCATCCTTGACCACGCCGGAGACAAAGGCGGCGGCTTCGCGCGAGGATAGGCGCTCCTTGGTCTGGCCGGAGAATTGCGCGTCCTGCATTTTCATCGAGAGAACGAAGGCAATGCGTTCCCAGACGTCTTCCGGGGCGAGTTTCACGCCACGCGGCAGCAGGTTGCGGAACTCGCAGAACTCGCGCATGGCATCGAGCAGGCCCTGACGCAGGCCGTTGACGTGGGTGCCGCCCTGCGCGGTGGGGATCAGGTTGACGTAGCTTTCCTGCACCGCGTCGCCGCCTTCAGGCAGCCACAGCAGGGCCCAGTCCACGGCTTCCTTGTTGCCAGCCAGGCTGCCGACGAAGGGCTCTACCGGCAGACGCTCGAACTCGCTGACGGCATCGACCAGATAGGAGCGCAGGCCGTCCTCGTAATGCCACTCGACCTTCTCGCCCGAGGCCTTGTCTTCGAAGCTGACGTTCAGGCCTGGGCAGAGTACGGCCTTGGCCTTGAGCACATGCTTGAGGCGGCTGATGGAGAACTTGAAGGAGTCGAAGTACTTGGCGTCTGGCCAGAAATGCACGCTGGTGCCGGTGTTGCGCTTGCCGACGCTGCCGATGACTTCCAGCTCGCTGGCCTTGAAACCGTCGGCGAAGCTCATCTGGTATTCGTTGCCGTCACGCTTGACGGTGACCACCACGCGGGTCGACAGGGCATTGACGACGCTGATGCCGACGCCATGCAGACCACCGGAGAACTGGTAGTTCTTGTTGCTGAACTTACCGCCGGCATGCAGCTTGGTAAGGATCAGTTCGACGCCCGGCACGCCTTCTTCCGGGTGGATATCCACCGGCATGCCGCGGCCATCGTCGAGCACTTCCAGCGAATTGTCCTCGTGGAGGATTACCTGGATCGACTTGGCATGCCCGGCCAGGGCTTCGTCAACGCTGTTGTCGATGACTTCCTGGGCCAGGTGGTTGGGGCGTGTGGTGTCGGTGTACATGCCCGGGCGTTTGCGCACCGGGTCGAGGCCGGAAAGGACTTCGATGGCGTCTGCGTTATAGGCGTTCTGCTGGGCCATAAGGTCTCTTGGTCGTCAATTGAATGCGGAAAAGTCGGTATCGCGCCAAAGTGTGGCGTTAATGCCGGCAAAAGCGAAGAGTGTCGGCAGGCGTTCGGCGAAGCCCTGGAAGCCGTGGTCGCCCCCGGCCTGGATGCGCAGGGCGCAGGCGCGGTAGTAACGCTCGGCGTCACGGTAGTCGAGGGTTTCGTCGCCGGTTTGTAGCCAGATCTGGTAACGCGTCGGGTCGTTCGGCGCTGCAACGTCGAGTTCGGCCAGGGCGTGGACGTGATCCTCGGTGAGGTCCCAGGTCTCGTCGCTGTAGTAATTCTTCTGTGGGCCCAGATAGCCGTCGAAACGCAGGTGCGGCTGCACGGCCGGGTTGATCAGCAGCGCCTTGAGCCCATGCTGTTCGGCCAGGTAAGTGGCGTAATAGCCGCCCAGGGAGCTGCCCACCAGCACTGGCGCGCCGAGTTCGCTGATCAGCGCCTGCAACTGGGCGATGGCCTGACGTGGGTGGTGGTGCAGGGCCGGTACGCGCAACTGGTTTTCCAGGCCCAGGTGGGCCATGGCGCGGCTCAACTGGCTGGCCTTGTGCGAGGCTGGCGAGCTGTTCAGGCCGTGTATATAGAGGATGGATGCGGTCATGGAGCGGGAGGCTACTCGTCCGGGGCCTCAAGCTGCAAGCTTCAAGCTGATTGGGGGTATGTCAGTAACCCTTGACGCTGTAGTCCACTTCGAAGTGGATGCCGGTGACGCGCGATACACCGGTGTCCAGCCTGCCGTCGGCATGCAGGCGCAGCCAGCGATAGCCGGGGGCTTCGCTGTCCACCTGAAACTCCTCGCTGCCCGGCGCGAACTGCACGCAGGTCGAAGGCGAGGCGAGCAGGCGCAGATTACCGCGCTGCTGGTCGAACTCCTGATGGATATGCCCCCAGAGCACGGTGCGCGCCTGCGGGTAGCGGTCGAGCACGGCGAACAGAGCGTCGGGGTTGCGCAGGCCGATGGGTTCCATCCACTTGCAGCCGATGGAGACCGGATGGTGGTGCAGGCAGATCAGGTGATGGCGCTGCGGCGCTTCGCTGAGGGCGCGTTCGAGCAGTTCGAGTTGACTGTCGGCAAGAAAACCGGGAACAGCGCCGGGGATCGAGGAGTCGAGCATGACGATGCGCCAGGCACCAAGGTCGATCACCGGCTCCAGCAGCTCGCTGCCCTGGCAGGCGGCCTGCATGGGAGGGATTTCGTCATGGTTGCCGGCCAGCCAGCGGGTTGGTGCGTCGATGGCTGAGGTGAGTTGGCGAAAACGCTGATACGACGCTTCGCTGCCATCCTGCGAAAGATCACCTGTAGCCAGAATCAGGTCGATCTGCGGCTGCTCCTGCAGGACCCGTTCGATCACCCGCTGCAGGCTGTCGCAAGTATCCATGCCCAGCAGCTTGCCGTCCGCTTCGGCGAACAGATGGCTGTCGGACAACTGCACCAGCAGTACCGAGGAATCAGTGGATTGGGTGGGCAGGCTCGGCAAGACCGTCTCCTAGGGCACAATCGGGTGAATTATGGTGGTTGCCGCCGCAAAGGGAAAACCCGGGAAGCGGACGCAGGTCACAGAAAAAACGCCAGAAGCGCTTTTTGCCATCGTTCGCGATAGTCGTCAGGTAGTGCGGGCCATCCAAACAATACAACGCCGCGCTATCGGCCAGGCACCGAAAAGCTTGATCGCCGCCTTACATCACCGGCTGCGGTTCGTGCCCGCACGCCAGGCAATGGCTCAGCCATTCGCCGAGGAACAGGTTGAGCTGACTCTTTTCGTCCGGTTGATGCATCGCCGCGTTGGGGTAGGGGTAGCGAATATGCAGGCGACGTGCGTTCTCTGCGCTGACGACCTCGGCCATGCGCGCATCGTGATAGACCCGCACTTCCAGCTGCGGCACCGGCAGCCAGGGCAGGCTGTGTTCCTGGCGCACGCACAGGGTGGTGGTGTAGGGGCAACTTTCCAACACGTCCAGCGCCAGCACGCCGAGCAGATGCTCACCCTGGCTCAGCGCCACGCGGCGGCTTTCCGTGTGCTCACGCATGTTCGGCAGCAGGCGCATCAGGCGCGCGTAGTTGGCCTCGCAAGCCGCTTGCAGCTCGACCAGGTCGACCCGATAGCGCTCGCGTAGCAGATTCACGACCACATCCCCCGCACTTCGTCGCGGTTCAGCGCCAGCCATTGCAGGGCGATGATGCTGGCGGCGTTGTCGATACGCCCGTCGCGCACAGCGGCCAGGGCATCCTCCAGCGGCATCACCTGTACCCGGATGTCCTCGCCTTCTTCGGGCAGACCATGCACACCGCCGGCACCTTCACTGCTGCAGCGACCGACGAACAGATGCACGCGCTCGTCCGAGCCACCAGGCGAAGGGTAGTACTGGGTGATCGGCCACAGCGACGTCAGGGGCAGATCGGCTTCCTCGATGGCTTCGCGACGCGCGACCTCCTCGGGCTCCTCGTCCTTGTCGATCAGGCCTGCGACCAGCTCCAGCAGCCAGGGGTTGGCGCTCTTGTCCATGGCGCCGACGCGAAACTGCTCGATCAGTACCACTTCGTCGCGCTGCGGATCGTAAGGCAGCACGCACACGGCGTCATGACGCACGAACAGCTCGCGGGTCAGCTGCGGGCCCATGTTGCCGGCGAACTGGCGATGGCGCAGCTTGATCCGGTCGAGGCGGTAGAAGCCGCGAAAGCAGTTCTCGCGCTCGATGATGTCGATGTCGTCTTTGCCCATGGAAGCTCCCCAGATAGTCGTAACGGGCCAAACTGCGGCCCGTTACCTGTCACACTAGCGAGCATAGCGCTGCCAGATCAAGCTTCCATGACTGCCTGCTACACGCGTTGGTAGAGCTGGCTGCCTTGCGCCTTGAATTCCTCGGCCTTGGCCTGCATGCCTTGCTCGGCATCCAGATCGACGGCGTCGATGCGCTGCTCCTTGGCATACTCGCGCACTTCCTGGGTGATCTTCATCGAGCAGAACTTCGGCCCGCACATGGAGCAGAAGTGTGCCACCTTGGCCGAATCCTTCGGCAGCGTCTCGTCGTGGAAGGCGCGGGCGGTGTCCGGGTCGAGGCCGAGGTTGAACTGGTCTTCCCAGCGGAACTCGAAGCGCGCCTTGCTCAGGGCATTGTCGCGAATCTGCGCGCCGGGATGCCCTTTGGCCAGGTCCGCTGCGTGGGCGGCGATCTTGTAGGTGATGATGCCGGTCTTCACGTCATCCTTGTTCGGCAGGCCCAGGTGCTCCTTGGGCGTGACGTAGCAGAGCATGGCGCAGCCGAACCAGCCGATCATCGCTGCGCCGATGCCGCTGGTGATGTGGTCATAGCCCGGTGCGATGTCGGTGGTCAGCGGGCCGAGGGTGTAGAACGGCGCCTCGTCGCAGCATTCCAGCTGCTTGTCCATGTTCTCCTTGATCAGTTGCATCGGCACGTGGCCGGGGCCTTCGATCATGCACTGCACGTCGTGCTTCCAGGCGATCTTGGTCAGTTCGCCGAGGGTTTCCAGTTCACCGAACTGCGCTTCGTCGTTGGCGTCGGCAATCGAGCCCGGACGCAGGCCATCGCCCAGCGAGAAGCTGACGTCGTAGGCCTTCATGATTTCGCAGATGTCTTCGAAATGGGTGTAGAGGAAGTTTTCCTTGTGGTGCGCCAGGCACCACTTGGCCATGATCGAGCCGCCGCGCGAAACGATGCCGGTAACGCGCTTGGCGGTCAGCGGCACATAGCGCAGCAGTACGCCGGCGTGGATGGTGAAGTAGTCCACGCCCTGTTCGGCCTGCTCGATCAGGGTGTCGCGGAACAGCTCCCAGGTCAGGTCTTCGGCGATGCCGCCGACCTTTTCCAGCGCCTGGTAGATCGGCACGGTGCCGATCGGTACCGGCGAGTTGCGGATGATCCACTCGCGGGTTTCGTGGATGTGCTTGCCGGTGGACAGGTCCATCACCGTGTCCGAACCCCAGCGGATGCCCCAGGTCAGCTTGGCTACTTCCTCTTCGATCGAGGAGCCGAGCGCCGAGTTGCCGATATTGCCGTTGATCTTCACCAGGAAGTTGCGGCCGATGATCATCGGCTCCAGCTCCACGTGGTTGATGTTGGCCGGGATGATGGCGCGGCCACGAGCGACTTCGCTGCGCACGAACTCGGGGGTGATCTCTTTCGGGATGGCAGCGCCGAAGCTGTGCCCTGCGTGTTGTTCGCCCAGCAGACCGGCTTCACGCGCCTCGGCCAGCTTCATGTTTTCGCGGATGGCGACGTATTCCATCTCGGGCGTGATGATGCCTTTCTTGGCGTAATGCATCTGGCTGACGTTGTGTCCGGCCTTGGCCCGGCGCGGGTTGCGCACGTGGGCGAAGCGCATCTTGGTCAGTTCGGCATCGTTCAGACGGCGTTGGCCGAACTCGGAGGACAGGCCCGGCAGTTTCTCGGTGTCACCGCGATCCTCGATCCAGGCGCTGCGCACGTCGGCCAGGCCCTTGCGCACGTCGATGCTGACGTTCGGGTCGGTGTAGGGGCCGGAGGTGTCGTAGACGGTGACCGGGGCGTTGATCTCGCCACCGAAGTCGGTCGGTGTCACGTCCAGGCTGATCTCGCGCATCGGCACGCGGATGTCCGCTCGTGTGCCTTGTACGTAGACTTTCTGCGAACGGGGGAAGGGCTGTACCGACTGCTGGTCGACCTGGGCGCTTTCGCTCAGGTTCTTTTGTTGTTGTGTGCTCATCAAGGCTCTCTCCGGGATAGATGTCGGAGTTGGAACCTGAGCGGACGAAGGGCGCGAGATACACCGTGGGCGGTGTCGAGAGGACTCGCCGGTACGCTGGCGAGGACATCTTGTTCCCTACGCAGGCCTTAACCTGATCAGGTTCAACGGGATCCGGCAGCTGCCAATCTCAGCCCCGCATTTGGGGCACCCCGACAAGAACTCGGGCAGTCTAAACAAGCTGGTGGGAGAAAACCAACTCGATGGTCAATAAATATCGACCCGTGCGTCGGAAAGCGACTGCTCGCGCTGCTGATGGCGGATTGTTCCCGACGAGCAACATAGCTTGCCGCCAGCTAGACTGATGCCGTCCATGGCGCGCTTGACCCCCGACTGTGGCGACCCGTAGCCTTGCCGATTACCGCCTATTCAAGGATCGACATCCATCATGTTGCGCAGACTATCCCTGGCAATCGCCGTGGCCGCCGCTTCGGTGGGCCTGGTTCAGGCCGAAGAGGCCCCGCTGTCGAGCAAGACCGACCTGGTCACCGTGTATCAGGAAGCGGCGAAGAACAATGCCGATATCGCCGCCGCGCGCGCCGATTATCAGGCGCGCCGCGAAGTGGTGCCGCAGGCCCGTGCCGGACTGCTACCCAACCTGTCCGCAGGCGCCAACTACGGGGACACGCGCACCGAAGTCGATTCGCCGAGCGCCACCGTCTCGCGCAGCGGTCTGGTCTATCAGGCCAACCTCAGCCAGCCGCTGTTCCGTGCCGATCGCTGGTTCCAGTTGCAGGCTGCCGAGGCCACCAGCGAGCAGGCTTCGCTGGAGTTGTCTGCCACTGAGCAGAATTTGATTCTGCAAAGCGCCGAAACCTATTTTGCTGTGTTGCGTGCGCAGGACACCCTGGCCTCGACCAAGGCCGAGGAAGCGGCATTCAAGCGTCAGCTGGATCAGGCCAACGAACGTTTCGATGTCGGCCTGTCCGACAAGACCGATGTGCTCGAGGCGCAGGCCGGGTTCGATACTGCCCGCGCCAACCGCTTGCTCGCCGAGCGCGCAGTGGATGACGCCTTCGAAGCCCTGGTGACCCTGACCAACCGCGATTATCTGGCCGTCGAGGGGATCGTCCACACCCTGCCGGTGCTGGCGCCGACGCCGAATGATGCCAAGGCCTGGGTCGACACTGCCGCGGCGCAGAACCTCAACCTGCAGGCCAGCCTTTACGCTGTGACGGCTGCCGAAGAAAATCTGCGCCAGCGCAAGGCCGGTCATGCGCCGACTCTTGACGCCGTGGCCAGCTATCAGAAAGGCGACAATGACAGCCTGGGCTTCACCAATTCCGGCGCCTTTGGCGCGCCGCGCTACAGCGGCGATGTCTCGCAGCGTTCCATCGGCCTGCAGCTGAACATCCCGATCTACAGCGGCGGCCTGACCAGCTCGCAGGTGCGTGAGGCCTACCAGCGCCTGGGGCAGACCGAGCAGCTGCGCGAAAGCCTGCGTCGCCAGGTGGTGCAAAACACCCGCAACCTGTTCCGCGCGGTGAACACCGACGTGGAAACCGTGCAGGCGCGTCGCCAGTCGATCATCTCCAACCAGAGTGCTCTGGAAGCCACCGAGATCGGCTATCAGGTCGGTACCCGCAATATCGTCGACGTGCTCGATGCCCAGCGTCAGCTATACAGCGCCGTGCGCAACTACAACGACGCGCGCTACGACTACATCCTCAACAACCTGCGTTTGAAGCAGGCCGCCGGCACTCTCAGTCCGGCCGACCTGGAAGCGCTGGGCAGCTTCCTCAAGCCGGACTACAACCCGGACAAGGACTTCCTGCCGCCAGATCTGGCTTCGGCCGCCGAGTCGCGCCTGCAAGGTAATCCGGATTTCTGATTCCTTCGCAGCAAACGAAAAGCCCGACTCGCGTCGGGCTTTTCGTTTCGGCGATATGGCGCGTAGGGTGCGCTGCGCGCACCGATCGGGTTGGCGGTGCGCTACCCGTGTTTGAGCCGAGCTAAATCAGTCGTAGCCCGGATGTAATCCGGGGAATTGCCGGCGTGATGCTTGTCCCGGATTGCATCCGGGCTACAGAAGACGCTGCAAACGCTCCAGCAAGCGCTCCAGCGCACCCTGGTTGGCCTTGAGCACGCTCAGGCCGGCCTGGCTCATGCGCTGCATCTCGCTCGGTTCGTTCAGCAGCGCCGCAACCTTGTCTGCCAACTGCACGGCGTTTTTCACTTCGCTCAGGGCGCCGGCTTCACGCAACTGCGCGGCGATTTCCAGGAAGTTGAACAGGTGCGGGCCGCTCAGCACCGGCTTGCCCAGTGCGGCTGGCTCCAGCAGGTTATGGCCGCCATTGGCCACCAGGCTGCCGCCGACGAAGGCGATATCCGCCAGCGCGTAGAGAAACAGCAACTCGCCCATGGTGTCGCCGAGCAGCACCTGGTCGCTGGCTTGCACGGCGTCAGCCGTGGAGCGGCGGCGAGTGGTCAGCCCTTCGCTGACGCACAGCTCATGGACCGAGTTGAAGCGTTCGGGGTGACGTGGCACCAGAATCAGCAGTGCATCCGGTCGCGTCTCCAGCAACTGGCGATGGGCGGCGAGGACGATCTCGTCTTCACCGGCATGGGTGCTGGCAGCGATCCAGACAGGTCGAGTCGTTGCCTGCCATTGCTGGCGCAACGCATCTGCGCGTTGCAGCAGTTCGGCGTCGATCTTCAGGTCGAATTTGATCGAACCGGTGACTTCCACGCAGCCAGGGCGAGCGCCGAGATCGAGAAAACGCTGCGCCTCGGTCTGGGTCTGCACGGCGATCAGCGACAGTTCGCCGAGCATCGGTGCGGTGAGTTGGCCAAAGCGCGCATAGCCGCGTGCCGAGCGCTCGGAAAGGCGCGCATTGGCCAGGGCCACCGGGATACCGCGCTTGGCGCACTGATGGATGTGGTTCGGCCATAGCTCGGTTTCCATCACCACGGCTAGACGTGGTTGTACGCAATCGAGAAAACGCGCGGCAGCCCAGGGCAGGTCATAGGGCAGGTAGCAGTGCTGCACGCTTTCACCGAACAGCGCCTGAATGCGCTCGGAGCCGGTCGGCGTCATGCAGGTCACGGTGATCGGCAGGTCCGGATAATGCGCCTGCAGCGCGCGGATCATCGGCGCGGCGGCAATGCTTTCCCCGACCGATACCGCGTGCACCCAGATGCCGCCCGGTTTCATCGCTGGCAGGCCGAAGGAGAAACGTTCATTGATACGCCGAGCGTAAGCCGGCGCCTTGCGCGCGCGCAGGGCCAGACGCAGGGCAATCAGGGGCAGGGCCAGGTGCAGCAGCAGGGTGTAGAGAAGTCTGTTCATGGGGGCGCAGCTTAGCAGGCTGTTGAAAAACTATCTGCGTTGCCACTGCTGCGTTAAAAACAGGCTCAAAATGCTCATTTACAGCTCGTAAACTCCGCTTTTTCGCCTGTTTCTGTGGGGCCGCCATCGGTATTGCATTGGCTGCCTCGCCTACGTTTTTCAACGGCCTGCTAGCGCCGCCGGTCATCCTCTGGAAGCGTGATCATGCCTGCGGGCGCAGCAGTTCACGCGCCAGGCAGTCGGCCAGCCAGTTGGCAGCAGGACCGAGTGCACCGTCGCGACGGCAGACCAGTTCCACCACCAGCGGCAGCGGTGCCCAGTCGCTGCGCAGTTCCTGCAGGTGGCCCTGGTAGGTTGGGTACTGCGCTACGTGGCGTGGCAGCCAGGCCCAGCCAACGCCACGTATCACCAGCTCGGCCATGACGTAGAAGCTGTCGGCGCGCCATACCAGCGGACTGATCTGCTCGCCACCGGGGTAGTGGCTGTCCTGCGGCGTCATCAGCAGTTGGCGATGTTCGGCCAGGTCGCGACGTTCCACGCTGTCGAGTTCGGCCAGCGGGTGTTGCGGGCTGCACACCGTGACCATCTCGATGGTGCCCAGGCGCTGGCTTTCCAGTGCGCGTGGCATCTGTTCGTGATGAAACAGCAGGCCAAGATCGGCCTGATGCTGCAGCAGTTTGCGCGCCACGTCGCCCTGGGCGCCGCTGGAAAGCTGTACTTCGAGCAGGGGGAAGGCGTCGGCCAGTGCTTCCAGGCTGGCCAGCACCGGCTGGTAGGGCATGGCCTCGTCCTGCGCCAGGCGCAGGCGCGCCTCCTCGCCACGGGCCAGGCCCAGCGCGCGGCCATCGAGGCGCTCGCACTGCTGCAACACGCTGCGGGCCTGCTCCAGCAGCGCCGCGCCTGCCTCGGTCAGCTGTGGCTGGCGACCGCTGCTGCGTTCGAAGAGGGTGACGCCAAGATCGCTTTCCAGCAGGGCGATGGCGGTGCTGACCGCCGATTGTGCGCGTCCGGTTTGCCGAGCTGCAGCAGAAAAGGAGCGGCTCTCGGCGGTACGGACGAACAGTTGCAGTTGATCGAGATTCCAGTTCATGGCTGACCTATCTCAGATGCAGATAGGTAATGACTTTATCCCATCATGGAAGAACTTAGAATTGTGGCCATCTTTCAGGAGTCGCCATCATGCCCGGATACCTCTATCTCGCCATTGCCATCGCGGCCGAAGTGGTTGCCACCACCTCGATGAAGGCTATCGACGGCTTCAACAAACCCCTGCCGCTGTTGCTGGTGATCGGCGGTTACGCGATCGCCTTCTGGATGCTGATTCTGGTGGTGCGCACCATCCCGGTGGGCATCGCCTACGCCATCTGGGCGGGGTTGGGCATCGTCCTCGTCAGCATCGCGGCGATGTTCATCTACCAGCAAAAGCTCGATCTGCCGGCCGTGCTCGGCATGGGGCTGATCGTCAGTGGCGTGGTGGTGATTCAGCTGTTCTCGCAATCGACTGGGCACTGATGGGCCGCGGGTGGGGGAGCTGACGGGTTATACTGCGCGCCTGTTTTTCGCCGAGGCCCGTTCATGTCCCAGTCTCTCAGCACCGATGTCCTGATCGTCGGCGGCGGTATCGCCGGCCTCTGGCTCAACGCGCGCCTGCGTCAGCAGGGTTTCTCCACCGTTCTGGTGGAGCGCGACAGCCTGGGCGGCGGGCAGAGCCTGAAGTCGCAGGGCATCATCCATGGCGGCGCCAAATACGCCCTGCATGGCGCGCTGACCGGTGCCTCCGAGGCCATCGCCGATATGCCGCGCCGCTGGCGCGAGGCGCTGGCCGGTAACGGCGAGCTGGATCTGTCCGGCGTACGCATTCTTTCCGACGCACATTACCTGTGGTCGCCTGGTACCCTGGCCGGCAACCTCACCAGCTTCTTCGCCAGCAAGGCGGTGCGGGGGCGGGTCGATCAGGTCAAGGGCGAGCAGTTGCCGCCGGCGCTGCAGCATCCGAAGTTCAAGGGCAAGGTCTATCGCCTCGCCGAGCTGGTGCTCGATGTGCCGAGCCTGATCGCACGCCTGGCCGAGCTGGCGGGCCACAGCCTGCTGGCCGCCGAGCGGATCGAGCCGCTGCGGGAAAACGCGGAGCTGTGCGGGCTGATCGTCGACGGACACGAGATTCGTGCGCAGCGTGTGGTGCTCAGTGCCGGTGCCGGCAATGCCGACCTGCTCGCTGCACTGGGCGTCGAGCAGCCCGCGCAGCAGTTGCGCCCGCTGCATATGGTGCTGGCCAAGGGGCCGGCATTGAAGCCGCTGTACGCCCATTGCCTTGGTGGCGGGCCGAAGCCTCGGGTCACCGTGACCACCCATCCGGCGGCCGATGGCCAATGGGTCTGGTACCTCGGCGGCGATCTGGCCGAAGCCGATGGCGTCGCCCGCGACGAGGCGGCGCAGGTTCAGGCAGCACAGAAGGAAATGGCAGCGTTGCTGCCCTGGGTCGACCAGAGTCAGACGCGCTGGGCGACATTGCGAGTGGATCGTGCCGAGCCGGCGCAGTCGGGCCTGGTGCGCCCGGACAACGCCTTTCTCGCAGAACAGCAGCGCCTGTTGGTGGGCTGGCCGACCAAGCTGGCGCTGGCGCCGGATTTCGCTGATCGCGTACTGGCCACGCTGCAGCGCGATAATCTGCAGCCGGCAAGTCATGCGCCGTTGCCCGCACTGCCGCGCCCGCCGCTGGGCCAGCCGGTATGGGAGACGTTGCTGCCATGACCTCGCTGCACGATCTGCATCGTCCGCTAGGCTCCACTGGTTTTCAGGTTTCGCCGCTGGGCCTGGGCACGGTCAAGCTGGGCCGCGACCAGGGCGTCAAGTACCCCAACGGCTTCACCATTCCCGACGATGCACAGGCACTGGCCTTGTTGCGACAGGCGCGAGAGCTGGGCATCAATCTGATCGATACCGCGCCGGCCTACGGTGTCAGCGAGCAGCGCCTCGGCCCGCTGCTGCGTGGCCAGCGTGATGAGTGGGTGATCGTCAGCAAGACCGGTGAGGAGTTCGAGCAGGGGCGATCGCACTTCGATTTCTCCCCCGCACATACTCGCCTCTCGGTCGAGCGCAGCCTCAAGCGCCTGGAGACTGACCGTATCGATCTGCTGCTGGTGCATTCCGACGGCAACGATCTTGCCGTGCTGCGCGAGACAGGTGTGTACGAGACGCTGGCCGAGCTCAAGCGTGAGGGCAAGATCCTCGGCTATGGCATTTCCGGCAAGACCGTCGAGGGTGGGCTGCTGGCGCTGGAACAAGGCGACTGCGCCATGGTCACTTATAACCTGAGTGAGCAGGGCGAGAAGCCGGTATTGGACTACGCTGCCAGTCACGCCAAGGGCATCCTGATCAAGAAGGCGCTGGCCAGCGGGCATGCCTGCCTGGCCGAAGGTGTCGACCCGGTGCGCGCCAGCTTCGAGCTGATCTTCGCGCATCCGGGTGTCAGCAGCGCCATCGTCGGCACCATCACGCCCGCGCACCTGGCGGCCAATGTCGCGACTGTGGCGGCGGTTTTACAGGGCATCCGCTGAGGCCCCCCGGTCACGTCCTCTTACAGCCTTGGGTTGTGCTGGGTGGTCGGCTTGGGGCAGCCTTGAGCGGTTTTCGCTTCAACCTGATCCTCGCGTGAGCGCTGGCTGCCGAGCCGTCTCACGCCTAGTTGGAACAAGGAGTCGAGATGCCGCGTACGCTGATCCGCAAGGACCCGAGTAACTTCAAGACCCTGCCGCTGTTCGTCGAAGCCAGCCCGGATGGGCTGAGCTACCAGAGCCTGGGACAGCCACTGAATTTCCAGCAGATGCTCGAACGTCGCCGCCCGATCGAAGTGGCGGACAGCTCGCGGTTTTCCGTCGAGCTGGCCAACCTCGGCGTCTCGGTGCGTCTGACCCTGCGCCTGCATGGCCGTGACTACTGGTTGCTGGTGCGCCAGCGGCGGCCAGATCGTGGTGACACCGTGCTCAAGCTGATTTCCGGCTATGTGCCGGCGCACGAGTTGAATCTGCCGCTGCTCACCGCCATTCAGGAAGTCGCCGAGGAGTGCCTGCTGGAGAGCGCCGATGGCTGGCTGAGCGGGCGTTTCGCCGATACCTGGTTGCCCACGCCCTATCAGGGCGCGCTGCGTTATCGCGAGTCGAGTCACTTTCGCCTCAGCCCGCTGTCCGGCGCTGCGCGGCCGGTGCAGTGTGGCAACCTGACTTTGCTCGAGCGCCCGCGCGCCTACGTGCATCTGCCTACCGCATCCTTGCAGCTGGTGTATGACCTGAGCCTGGAGCTGCCACGTGATGCCCGTCAGCTGAGTCTGTTCCATGTCGATGAATGTTTGGAAGACGGCCGCCTGGTGGCGCGGCTGGAGCGTCGCCGGCCGGATATCTACTTGTTGGCATTGCAGCGTGGTGTACCCAGCGGTGGGCTGTTCACCCTGCGCAAGGGCGAGCTGCTGCCTGCCAGCACCCGAGGGGTATGGTTGTCGGAGAGTTTTGCCGAACAGGATGGCTGGCTGGTACGTGACGAGCGGATTCGCTGGAAGGACTGGCTGCAGCGCTACGGTGTGAAACCCCCGCAGCGGCGCGCATTGGCCAGCGCGTAGGGCGGGTGTAACCCGCCGTTGGCCGTCTGGCGGGTTGCACCCGCCCTACATGGGCTGCGCCGCTTTCACACTCGGCTGTCGTGCATGCGCGTCAGTTGCCGCTCCAGCAGGGCGGGATAAGGGTCGAGCAGGCGCTCCACGCAGCTGGCTCCTTCCGGGCTGGCAATCGGGCGGATGCGCGCACGCTGGCGAGCCAGGGCATCCTGTGCGACGCGTTGCTCGACCAGCAGCAGATTGCGGCTGTGTTGCGACAAGGCCAGGGCGTCCAGGGCGCTGTCGCTGAGCAGCAGGTCGGCTTGGCCCAGCTCTTCCAGATCACTGCCCAGGGTCAGCCCCAGTTGCAGTTGCAGGGTGATGCCGCTGTCGGCGACCTCGATCTGCAGGGCATGGCCCAAGGCGCGCATCAGCTCGCCACAGCAGATCGCGTGGGTCAGGTAATCCTCGCCGCATTCGCGCTCGTGGAACAGCATCAGGCTGCTGCCGTCCTTGAGTGTGTGAAGTTGACCCTGATAGAGGGCAGCAGCCTGTTCCAGGCAACCCCGATAACGATCCAGCAGGTCCAGCAGGCGCGTGCGCGGCAGACGTCGCAGTTGCTCCTGGGCACCGAGTTGAATGGCCAGCACGGCGCTGGCTTGCGATGGGCGCGGGGCCTTGGCGACCGGTGCAGGCGCCTCGGACTCGTCACGCAGGTCGGCAAAGGGGTCATCCGGCTCTATCGTGTCAGGCCAGGGCTTGAGCGGCTCGTCATCGCCATACTCATCGCTGATGTCCGCTTCATCGAAGGCAGCATGCTCGGCCGGGATCTCCTCCTGCTCGTCGAAGCGCTCGTCGTCTTCTTCGTGCAGGTAGTCCTCGCTGTCATCGAGCAGCTGTTCGTCATCCAGTTCCGGCTCGGGCTCTGGCTTTTCCGGTACCAGGCGCGCCTGTAGCTGGCGCGCCAGATCACCGATCTCGTCGTTGCGTCCGGCGCCCGGTGCAGGGTCGTCCGGGTCGCGCAGCCACAGGCGCATCTGCAGCAGTGGGGTGGAAATATGCCGGCCGAGGCGCATGCTCAGTGACAGGGTCAGGGCCAGCAGAATCAGGCTGAGAATGCCCATGCTCTGCAGGCTGATGGTCATCGGTTGCTGGAACTGGCTCATGTCCAGGCTGATGCGCAACTGCCCGGCCATCACTTCCTGGAAGGTGATGGAGGTGGAGTACAAACCTTCGGTTTCACCCAGCACGCCGCGTGTCGGGCGCGCGCCGGCTTCGGCGAGGATGCGACTGTCCACGCTGTAGATGGCCGCATGGGCCACCAGTGGGTTCTTCGCCAGGTTGTTCAGCAGTACGTTGAGGCTGAGGATGTCGTTGGACACCAGCAGTTCGGTGGCCGAGGCCGCCGTCTGGGTGATCAGCGCCTGGCCCAGTGCATCGGCCTGCTGCTGCATGGCCTGCTTGAACTGCATGCCCATGACCCAGGCATAGATGACCATGGCCAAGGCCACCAGCAGCAGGCTGTGGCTGGCGATGCGCAGCACCAGAGGCACCCGCCGCTGACGCAGCGCGTGGAAGATCAGGATGAAGAAGTTATCGGGTTTGACGGGCGCGGGCCGGTTCACAGAGCACGGCTCTTGTCGACTGAAGTTGCCGCGCAGTATAGCGAGCGCCCTGGGGCGGGCAAAGCGCATGGCTGCCCGGATTGGCGGGAAACTGGGTAGAATGTGCGCCTTTTCGTCGGTCAGTGGCCAATTCGCCGCTTGCCTGCCTCAATCGTTTGCCTTGGAGGGTGCGTCTTGCGCGAAATCGTCCTGATCAATATCACCGGCGAGGATCGCCCCGGACTTACCGCAGCCATCACCGGCGTGCTGGCTCAGGGCGGGGTGAACATCCTCGATATCGGCCAGGCGGTAATCCACGACACCCTGTCGTTCGGCATCCTCATCGAGATTCCTGACAACGGCCGCTCCCAGTCGGTGCTCAAGGACCTGCTGTTCACCGCTTATGAGCTCGATCAGCAGGTACGTTTCACCCCGGTTTCCGAAGACGACTACCGTCAGTGGGTCGGTGGCCAGGGCAAGGCCCGCCATATCGTGACGCTGTTGACGCGCAAGGTCAGCGCCGAGCAGTTGCAGCGCGTCAGCGCGATCACCGCCAAGTACGGTCTGAACATCGACCATATCGACCGCCTTTCCGGGCGCATGCCGCTGGACATGCCGGCCGAACAGGGCAAGGGCTGCATCGAATTTTCCGTGCGTGGCGAGCCGGCTGATCCCGTGGCCCTGCGCGCCGAGTTCCTTAGCGTGGCGCAGGAACTCAACGTCGACATCGCCTTCCAGCGCGACTCGGTGTTCCGCCGTAATCGCCGTCTGGCGGTGTTCGACATGGACTCGACGCTGATCGAGGCCGAGGTGATCGACGAGCTGGCCAAGGCAGCTGGTGTTGGCGAGCAGGTGGCCGAGATCACCGAGCGCGCCATGCGTGGCGAGCTGGATTTCCGCGCCAGCTTCAAGGAACGGCTGGGCTTGCTGCAGGGCCTGTCGGAAGACGTGCTGGAAGAGATCGGCGCGTCCCTGCGTCTGACCGAAGGCGCCGAGGTGCTGTTCGCCGAACTCAAGCGCCTGGGCTACAAGACCGCGATTCTCTCTGGCGGCTTCACCTACTTTGCCAAGCAACTGCAGGCCAAGCTGGGCATCGACTACGTGTTCGCCAACGAACTGCAGATCGACAACGGCAAGGTCACCGGCGTGGCCGTCGAGCCCATCGTCGACGCGCAGCGCAAAGCGGATCTGTTGCGTGAGCTGGCGCAGAAGGAAGGCTTGCAGCTGGAGCAGACCATCGCCGTCGGCGATGGCGCCAACGACCTGCCGATGCTCGGGCTGGCCGGTCTCGGTGTGGCCTTCCGCGCCAAGCCGCTGGTCAAGCAATCGGCCAAGCAGGCGATCTCCACCCTGGGTCTGGACGGCATTCTCTATCTGCTCGGCTTCCGTGACCGTGAGGGGCAGGAATAAGCACCGCCGTTCTGTCGGATATAAAAAAGCCGCCTGTTCAGGCGGCTTTTTCGTCAGTGGGATTTATTCGTCGCCGGCCGAGAAGTCGTAGTCCATCGACTGGCTCGGGCCCTGCAGGTAGTAGCCCTGAATGAAGTTGACCCCGGCCTGCCACAGCGTGGCCAGTACGCTGGCACTTTCGACGAAGGGCACGATGGTCAGCTTGGCCTGCGCATGCAAGCTGCTGAGCAGGGTTTTCAGCGCTTCCTGGTTCTCTGTATTGCTCAGGTCCTGGGAGAACGAGCCATCGACTTTGACGAAGTCCACTTGCAGGTGTTTGAGCGTGTTGAACGGGTTCAGCGCACAGCCGAACTGGCTCAAGGCCACCTTGCAATGCAGTTCCGCCAGTCCTTGGGTCAGCGCCTTGGCCTGTTTAAGGTAGGCGATGGCGTCCGGCTCACTGAACTGGAACACCAGCGAGTCCGACGGCAGGCGCGCGGCTTTGAGTGCCACGCTGAGCCAGGGCAGCAGCGTCTGGTCCTGCAGGCTGGCGCTGGACAGGTGTACGAATAGACGGGTGTTATGGCCTCTGGAGCGGTGATCGGCCAGTAGCTTGATCGAGTTGAGGACTACCCAGCGGTCGATCTTCTCGCCGAGACCGGCATCCTTGGCGGCGGCGAGGAACTCCAGTGGCGGCACCTCTGCGCCCTGAGGATTGAGCAGGCGCAGCAGCACTTCGTAGTGTTCGTGGGCATCGCCACGCAGGCTGATGATCGGCTGGAACAGCAGCCGGAAGCTGTTGTTCTCCAGCGCCTGCTGCACCATCGCCAGCAGGCTGCCACGGTTGGCCGCTGCGGCGAGTTCATCGGCCGGGTTGAACAGCTTGATGGCGTTACCGTCACTGAGCTCGTCGGCGCAGCGGTGCGCGCGATCGAGGACTTCCTGTGCCTTGGCGGTTTTCTCGCTAAGGCCGGCGACGCCGATCGACAGGGTCGTCTGCGCGGTGCGGCCACTGACATCGAACAGGTGAGCTTCGACCTTCTTCAGCAGGGACGCCAGGCTGGCTTGGCACTGCTCGGGTGTCTGGCCCGGGAGCAGGGCGGCGAACACGTCGTCACCGAAGCGGGCCAGTTGGGTGTCCGCCGGGAAATGTGCGCGCAGCAGGCCGGCCAGGTCGGTCAGCAGCAGGTCGATGCCGGCCAGGCCGATCTCGCCCTGCATGCTGGCATAGCGGTCGACACGGATGTACGCCAGGGTCGAGGGCTGACCGGCGTTGACGGCGCGCTCGGCGGCGTTGTCCATCAGCTCGAGGAAGTGGTTGCGGTTGAACAGGCCGGTGACCAGATCCTGGCTGCTGATCTCGCGCAGTTTCTCTTCCAGTTCGGCATTGGAGGTTTCCGCGCGGATCACCACCTGAATGCACGGTTCGCCATCATAGGTGGCGGGGGAGAAGGTCATTTGCGCGGCGAAGCTGCTGCCATCGGCGCGTACGCCCTGGCAATTGAGCTCGGCATTGCCTTCGGCGCTCTGGTAGTTCTTCAGGAAATCCTTGAACGCAGCGTGATCGGCACTGGCGATCAGGTCGATCATCGGCATGCCTTCCAGCTCTTCACCATCTTCGTAGCTGAACAGCTCGAGATAGGCACGGTTGGCATAGATGTGCATGCCGTCGTGGACGTAGGTGATGGCGTCTACCGAGCTTTCCAGCAGCAGCTGGCAGCGCTTCTCCGCTTCACGCAAGGCCACTTCGGCGGCACGGCGGGCGCGACGTTCCTCGAGGTTGGCCAGCTCGCGCTTGGCCACCAGCACCAGACGCTCGTCCTCACCTTGCGGGATGGCGTCTTGCGCACCGAACAACAGGGCTTCGGTGATGATCTCGGAATCGTTTTCTTCGACCAGTTGGATGACGGGGATGTCCTTGGCCTGACGGCGGATGGCACTGATCGCCTCGCCAGGGTCGAGATGCTCGCTGCTCGCTGCGCAGATCAGCAGGTCCCAGGTCTGTTGCAGTGTCTCTGCCAGGTCTTCGCTGGAGGTCAGACGATGCACACGAGTGGCATGTCCGGCGTTGCGGAACAGGCTGACTAGGCGCTCTGCTTCATTCTGCGAGTCTTCGAGAATCAGCAGGCGGATGGTTTTCTTTTCGATGGCCATAGAGGGGTCATTACCGCGCCGAACGGACGCGAAAAGGCGACAAATGGTGAGTTCGCCGGAGCCTACAGCGACTTCCAGAGCGAGTCAAAATCTTCCTCCCCCGCAGGCTTCTGGCTTTGCGAGGCTGTGACCGGTGTCCCGGGCGCACCTTCTTCTTCGCCTACGCGGCGATACTCGAACTGGTTGAAGCTGCCGGTGCTGACCTGTCTGCGCGTGAGCAGCGCGCGGTGTTCTTCGCCGTGGTCGTTGATCAGTACCTTGCTGCCCTCCTGGAATGGCAGGCGTGGAGTGATCAGGCTGGCGGGACGAGAAATAGCACTGATTTCCGGTAGCAGCAGGGCGCGCAGAAACTGGCTGTTCTGCTCGGCTTTGCGCAACAGCTGCAGGCCGCAGGGGCGGGCGTGCGGTGCGATCAGCTCGATACCCATCTGCGTGCCGCCGCCGCGCACCTGGCGAATCCAGCGCACGATGGCCACGCTCCAGCCCTGGCTGGGGTTGTCTTGTACGCCTAGCAGTTCACCGGCCTGCAGTTGGCTGGGGACGTCCTTGGGCCAGGACAGGCAATAGCCACCTGGGCTGTGATTGACGATGGGCAGGGGGAATGTCGGGTAACTCTCGCCATTGTTCTCAGGCTGCGCCTGCTCACCGGGGGTTACCTTGGTGTACTGAATCTCTTCGAAGTGGATTTCGTCAGCCGCATTGCGTTGGGCATCGAAAGCGTTCGACCAGACATCAGGCTCGCCCGTGGAAGGCTTGAATACCGCAGCGCCCAGCTCGACCGGACGTTTGAGCACTTCAGCGAACGAGCAGCAGCCGGAGAGGAAGAAATGCAGCGCGGTCATACCGATGCACAGAGTCAGACTGCCTTGCCCCGGCGTGCGCTGGAAGGTGCGCTCGGCGATATCGCCCCAGGCTGCGGCAACGTGCTGCAGCAGATCGAGGGTGATGCCCTCCGGAATCATCAGGCGCGATTTGCTGCGCTCTTCTTCTGGGAGTTCCAGGTATTCCTTGATGGCATCGACCAGCGGCTGCGTGTCGATACCCAGCAGATTGTGCAATTCGCTGCTCTGATACAACGACTTGTAGCGTGGCGGGCCGTCGATCTGCGGCGCCAGTACGAACAGGCTGTCGGCATGGTCGCCTGGCTGCAGTTTGACCAGTGCGCTCCAGGGCTCCAGGGCTTGCGCCAGGCGGGCGATGCCGTTCTGGCGCATCTGGTTGGTGCGCGCACAGCCGAGTAGCAGTGCGGTCACGTAGGTCTGCTCGGTGCTCAGGCCCTGAGTATGGCGTGCCAGCGGGTCGCGAATGACCTGGCGCTGCAGGCGCTGCTCGCAGGCAATCTGATAGAGCTGGTGCAGCTCCAGCCAGAGCCCTTCCGGAACCGGGCAGTAAAGCTGACTGGCACGAATCAGCGGGCTGCACAGGCTGTGGCTGGCGCGCTGCAGGGAGACGGCGAGCAACTGATCGCGATCCTTGCCGCTGCGGGCAATCACGCGGGAAATGATCAGCTTGTAGCCGACGGCCAGGTGGTTCTGCAGCGCCTGGCACAGGTTGGCCACCTTGCGCGGGCGCTCGTCGAGAACGATGGCCTGGTTGAGAAAGTGACGCTCCAGATGTTGGCAGACGAAGCTGACTTCCGGGCGCAGCAACTCGAGCAACTGCAGACGATTTTCCGAAGGGGTGAGGAATTGATTGAGTTCCACCAGGCTCTGATACAACTGACGTGCCGTTTCACCGATGTTCGCCTTGGGCAGGCCTGCAATCCAGCGTTTCAGATCACGGGGGCTGCCGTCGCAGAAACTGAGGCTCTGCTTGCTCGGCGTGGGAACGCGTAACAGTTGAAGGTGGGTACTCTGTTTATCCATCAAACTCGGATACTCCGGCCACGCAATACCAAGCGGCTCTAGTAATAGTCTTGCGAACTCTAGCAGTATCTGCCTGTGCTGGCAGCCCGTCCGCGCGGACGGCCTGCATCGCCAGAGTACGGATCTATGACCGAATGGTCGAGATGCGGGTTCCTTTTCTCAACGGCTCAGTCCTGAGCCGTGCCCATCAGTTGGCCCATGCGCACCGCGCTGCCAGCGCCCAGCTCCTGGACCCATTGCACCTGATTCGGGCCGAACAGGACGATGGCAGTAGAGCCCAGTTTGAAGCGGCCCATTTCTGCGCCCTTGGCCAGTTCGATCGGCCCGCGTGCTTGCGCGTCATAGCGCGTGCTCTTGAGCTCGCGCTTGGGTGGCGTGACAAGGCCGGCCCATACGGTTTCCACGCTGGCAACGATCATCGCGCCCACCAGTACCACGGCCATCGGTCCACGCTCGGTGTCGAACAGGCAGACCACGCGCTCGTTGCGGGCGAACAGTTCCGGCACGTTTTCTGCGGTGGTCTGGTTGACCGAGAACAGGCGGCCCGGCACGTAGACCATCTCTTTCAGCGTGCCGCCCAGCGGCATATGGACGCGGTGGTAATCCTTCGGCGAGAGGTACACGGTGGCGAACTGACCACCCATGAACGGCGCTGCGCGTTCGGCGTCGCCACCGAGGAGTTCGACAGCGCTGAAACTGTGGCCCTTGGCCTGGAATATGCGACCGTGCTCGATGGCGCCGAGTTGGCTGATCGCTCCGTCGGCCGGGCTGAGAATGGCGCCGGGCGTTTCATCCAGCGGGCGCGCGCCGTCTTTCAGAGCGCGGGTGAAGAACGCGTTGAAATGTTCGTAAGCACGCAGGTCTTCGACTTGTGCTTCGCTCATGTTGACCTGGTACTGCTTGGCGAACCACGAGATCAGCGGATTCTTCAGCCAGCCGATACGGCATTCGGCAACGCAGCCGATCAGGCGCGACAGCAGGTGATGAGGCAGCAGGTACTGGCTGAGGATAAAAAGACGTTGTTTCATCGTGTTTCCTTGAAGGTTCTGAACCGACACTGGCGTGTGGCCAGGCCGGGTGCAACTGAATGGTCGACGGACTCAGCGTTCGATGGGCGTGTCGGGCAGGTTGCCCCACTCGGACCAGGAGCCGGCATATGCCTTCACGCGTGGATAGCCGAGTGCCTTGGCCACCACGTAGCTGAAGCCGGAGCGGCGGTGAGTCTGGCAGTGAGTGATCACTTCCTTGTCGGGCGTGATGCCCAGGCCTTGCAGGACGTCGGCGATATCCGTGCGAATACGCATACCGCGTTGCGGGTCCATGCCGGCGGTCCACTCGAAATGGGTGGCGCCGGGGATATGCCCGCCACGCGCTGAACTCAGTTTTTCGCCGCGGTATTCGTCTGCGCCGCGCACGTCCCAGATGGCCAGGTCTGCGGCATCCAGGCGCGATTGCAGGTACTCGCGGGTGGCGGTGGGGGCATCGCTCAGCGTCAGTGATACCTCGGTGCGGGTTACCGCGGGCTCCTCCTGGCTCAGTTCGAGGCCATCGCTGATCCAGGCCTGCAGACCGCCATTGAGGAAGTGGTAACGCTGATGACCGATCACGTCGAGCAGCCAGATGAAGCGACCGGCCCAGGGACCACCCTCATCGTCGTAGACCACATAGACGGCATCCGCGTGATGACCGATATCGGCGAACAACGCTTCGAGCTGCGCTCGCTCGGGTAGCAGGCCGGGGGCGGGTGGCAGGCCCAGTTGCGTGCGCTTGGCATCCACCCAGCGCGCGCCCGGTATGTGGCCGGCGGCGTAGCGCGCTGCGCTGCTCAGATCGAGCAGGATCAGGTCGGCTGCATCCAGGCGTTCGGCCAGTTGGGCTGGCTCGATCACCAGTGGCAAGTTGTCGAAGGCGGACATGACGGCCTCCTTGAATGAAAAGAGGTCGATTGTAGCGGAAACAGAGCGCTTCAGCGCCCGCGCCTGGAAAAGCTGCCCAGCGCGCGCTCGATGCACTGCACGGTCTTGCCGAACGCCTGCAGACAGACGTCATTGAGCGGTTGGCCGCCCTGGTCGGCCACGACCAGCATCACTACCCGACCGTTGTTGGCAACAGAGCGCAGCAGCAGATGCTCGCTGGGGAACAGGGCCTTGAGGTTGCCCGGCAGCAAGGCGGAAAACTGCGCCACGTTGCTGGGCGTCAGGCGCAGTTGTCCTGGCGCGCTGAGCAGGCGTTTCAACACCTGGCTTTGTGACGGGTCGAGGCTGAGGGTGGCCGCGCTGGCATTGAGCCCCGCCTGTTGCTGGGTTTGCAGGCGGGTGTGCTGGCGATCGGCAAGAAGCAGCAGCACGCGCTTCAGACCGCAGGCCTGCAAGGCGTCGCGGGCGCAGGCAGTCAGCTGCGGCACGTTGGCAAAGGTGCTGGGGTCGGCGAGCAGGCGTGCACAGTGCTGACGCCAGGTGGCAAGGTCATCGCGTTTGGGTGGCGCTGCGGCGCTGACGGCTGGCTTCAGGCGATGGGCGTCCCATGGCCAGATCAGTGCCTGGGCCGGGTGCCAGAGTGTGTGATCGTGAATCAGACGTGCGCTGCTCACGGCGTGCTGGTGCACTTCCTGTTGCAGCTCACTCAGGGGGATCTGCAGGTAAAGTCCGGTAAGGCGCTGCCAGCGCAGGCTGTGCGCGGTATCCCAGGCGTGGTGAGCGGATACTGCCAAGCCGTTGGCCAGCAGTACGCAGTTGCTCGGATGGGTGAGCCAGTGGCGCAGGGGGATGTCGGCGTCGAGCATCTGCTGCTGATGCAGGGGATGCTCGTTATCGCGAGCGATGTGCAGCGCCCGGACCAGCTGGCGACGATCACGCTCAAGCAGGCGGTAGCCGCGCACGATCCATTCTGGCAGTCGCCAGCGCTCGGCCAGTTTGACGCACAGCTGGATCAAGGTGACGCCGAGCAGCTCTTTCTCGACTGCAGCGGGCCGCTCACCTTTGAGCAGTACGCGTTGCTCCCAAGCCTCGAACAGCTGCGGATGGGCGCACAGCAATGGCCAGGTCGGTGCCAGAAAAAGCAGGCTGCAGCCGTGCAGTTCATTCCATAGGCGCGCCAGGCGTACACCGAACAGGCCACGAGCCTGTTGGCTGGCATGCTGGCTGATCAGCAAAATCTGCTTGAATGCTAGAGGGATGTCACTTTCTGGCAGAGCAGGCGCCTGGTTGAGAAGGGCTTCGCAGCGGCTCAGGCCCAGGCGCGACAGCGCGGTTTCGACGCTCTCGGCTGGATCGCTGAGGCTGTTGCTCGATTGGTTTGCCTCGCGCAGCACCTGCAGGGCGAAAGAGGGGCTGGACTCTATCGCCTCGGCAATTTCACGCCAGGTTCGGCGGCTGTCTCCAAGGATGCGACGCAGGCGCAAATGCTGCTGCTGCTCGATGGGCAATGGCAACTTGCCCAGATGTTGTACCCAGGCGTCCAGAGTGCGTGGCAGAGACTTTGACGTCGGCATATTGGCTCGAGTCGACTGGCTTTTGACCATAACTGGCTATAGTCTGGCGTATAAGCTCCGATAATTAGAAGGGTTGTTTTCAATAACCCGTCCACTAGGCTCTGCAAGCGTTTATTCCATGGTAAAAATCTTAGGCATCATTGTCGTCTTTGGCTGTGTGCTCGGCGGGTTCATACTCTCGGGCGGGAAGTTCATGGCATTGGTCCACCCTTTCGAGGTTCTGATTATTGGTGGCGCGGCGCTGGGTGCATTCCTCCAGGCCAACCCCGGCAGCATGTTCATGCAGGTCTTCAAGAAATCGCTGAGCATGTTTGGCAGTCGCTTTACCCACGCTTATTACCTCGAAGTGCTCAAGCTGCTGTACGAGATCCTCAACAAGAGTCGCCGCGAGGGCATGATGGCCATCGAGGCAGACGTCGAAGATCCCAACGCCAGTCCGATCTTCAGCAAGTATCCCGGTGTGCTCAAGGATGCGCGGATGACTGCGTTCATCTGCGACTACCTGCGCATCATGTCTTCCGGCAACATGGCGCCGCACGAACTCGAAGGCCTGTTCGACATGGAACTGGCCAGCCTCAAGGAGGAAGTTGAGCACCCGGCGCACGCCGTGGCCAAGGTCGCCGACGGCATGCCGGCCATGGGTATCGTCGCGGCCGTGCTGGGCATCGTGATCACCATGTCGATCCTGGCAGAGGCGGACAACGCGCAGATCGGTGAGAAGGTGGGTACTGCTCTGGTCGGTACCTTCCTCGGCATTCTGGCTTCCTACGGTTTCTTCGGCCCACTGTCGAACGCGCTGGAACATGACGCCAAGGAAGAGCTGAACCTTTACGAAGCGATCAAGGCGACCCTGGTCGCATCTGCCTCGGGCATGCCGCCGACCCTGGCCGTGGAGTTCGGGCGCAAGGTGCTGTATCCGGCACATCGTCCGAGCTTCAGCGAGCTCGAACAGGCCATGCGCGGCAGCTAAGCCATGGAAAATAACCAACCCATCATCGTCAAGCGGGTCAAGAAGAACGCTGGTGGACACCATGGCGGTGCCTGGAAGATCGCTTTTGCCGACTTCGCAACCGCCATGATGGCGTTCTTCCTGGTCATGTGGCTGATGACATCGGCCACTCCGGAACAGAAGAAAGCCATTTCCGGCTATTTCCAGGACCCGATCGGCTTCACTGAGAGTGCCAGTCCATACGCCATCGACCTGGGCGGCACGCCTACGCCAGCGCCCGAGCGCACCCTCAATCCGGATATCTCCGAGACGCCGGAGAGTCAACCGGATGAGACCGGCGTCAGTACCGATCAGATCGAAACCCTGGCTGAAAAGATGGAGCAGGAGCGCCTGGAACTGCTGTTGCAGGAGCTGCAGAACAAGGTCGAAGAGAATCCCGAGTTGCAGCGTTTCAAGGACCAGATACTGTTCGAAATCACCCAGGATGGCCTGCGCATCCAGATCATGGACGCCGAGAATCGGCCGATGTTCGCCCTCGGCAGTGCCAACCTCCAGCCCTATTTCGAAGACATCCTGCTGGCCATGGCCGACACCATTCGCGCGGTGCCGAACAAGATCAGCATCAGCGGCCACACCGATGCCAAGCCGTTCGTGGGGCGCGGCGATTTCGGCAACTGGGAGCTGTCATCCAACCGTGCCAACGCCGCGAGGCGCACATTGGTGGCGGGCGGGTACCCGGACGAGCAGGTGGCGCGGGTGGTCGGCTATGCCTCGTCGGCGCTGTTCGATCGTGAGGATCCGTTCAATCCGGTCAATCGGCGCATCGATATCGTCGTGCTGACCAAGAAGGCGCAGCGCGCCATCGAGGGCGAACAAGGCGTGGAGGAAGGCGCTGCGCCCGCGCCAGGCGAGGCTCCGGCGGACGCGGCGAGTGAACCGCTAGCGCCAGAGCAACTGCAGCAGCGCCTGAATATCTTCGAAGAAGGCGCCTTGCAGTTCGATCAACTGAATAATCAGTAATCGTCTTCCGGCAGGCTGGCGATGATGTGCCGGTAGCTGGCCATGCGCTGCGGCTGCACGCGGCCGTCTTCCAGGGCCTGCAGAAGCGCACACCCGGGTTCGCGATCATGCTTGCAGTCACGGAAGCGGCAGCGCCCGAGCAGGTCGTGGAATTCGATGAAGCCCGCTTCCACGTCATCACGGCTGACATGGCCGAGGCCGAATTCGCGAATGCCCGGGGAGTCGATCAATTGGCCGCCACCGGGAAAGTGGAAAAGCCGTGCGGTGGTGGTGGTGTGCGTCCCCTTGCCGGTCAACTCCGACAGCGCGCCGACACGCGTATCGACGCCGGGTAGCAGGCTGTTGACCAACGAAGATTTGCCCACGCCAGATTGGCCGACGAATACGCTGACGTTTCCGTTCAGGCGATGTTTCAGCTGCTCCATGCCGTCGCCCTGATGGGCCGAGACTTCCAGCAGCGGGTACTCGAGCTCACGATAGACCTTGAGCAGCGCGTCCAGCGCTACCTGGTTCTGCTCATCGATCAGATCGGCCTTGTTCAGCAGCAGTAGCGGGCGAATGCCTGCGTGCTCGGCGGCAACCAGATAGCGGTCGATCAGATTGGCGTGCGGCTCGGGCAGCGGCGCGAAGACGATGACGATCTGGTCGACGTTGGCCGCCACCGGCTTGAGTTGGCCGCGCATGTCGGGGCGGCACAGTTCGCTGTTTCTCGGCAGTTGCGCGACGATGACGCCATCACCCTGGTTGCCGGGGCGCCAGACTACCTGGTCACCAGTGACCAGTGCCGGTAGGTTGGCGCGCAGGTGGCAGCGAAACACCTGGCCGGCCATTTCGCCCTGCAAGCCTTCGATTTCCACCTGTACGCCGAAGTGGGCGATTACCAGGCCGGTCTGTTCCGGGCCGAGGTCACCGCCTTCCAGTGCTTCCATTGCTCGCGATTCACGCTTGGCGGCGCGGGCGGCGCGCTCGCCTTGAATCTTTTCGATCCGCCAGTTCTGGCGGCGGTTGAGTTGGCGTTTGGCCATGGAGCATCCGGGTAGTGGAGTGTTGGTCGCGGCGAGTTTAGCATGAGCGTTCGGCGGCCATTCGGCTGTCAGGAACAGAGGTTGGGAATGACGGCAGGCGAGGAACGAACGGTGCTGCGGCTACCGTTA
The DNA here is from genome assembly GCF_002803095.1 of Pseudomonas sp. ZH-FAD. Taxonomy (GTDB): domain Bacteria; phylum Pseudomonadota; class Gammaproteobacteria; order Pseudomonadales; family Pseudomonadaceae; genus Aquipseudomonas. The sequence goes on from NZ_PGLR01000044.1 coordinate 34,430, forward strand.
TTGCGCGCTCTTTTAGCGCAGGGTCTGGCCTTGGCGCTGGTGGTGGTGCTGGTCTATCTGCTGGCGTTGCTGCCCTGGCGCATGTCGTTGTTTTCGGTGGCGCTGCTGCAGGGTGTTGTGGCCGCCGGGATCGGCTGGCGCCTGGGTCTGTCACGCTGGTGGTTGTGGATCAATCTGGCGTTTCTGCCCGCGCTGCTGGTAATGCAGCGCGCCGATTTACCGGCCTGGTTGTTCCTGCTGGGCTTCGTTCTGCTGCTACTGGTCAACTGGAACAGTCTGCGCGAACAGGTGCCGCTCTACCTGAGTGGGCGCAAGGCGCAGCAACGCCTGCAGCAGTGCTTGAGCGAGCGTGAGCCGCCGCTGCGCTTCGTCGACCTGGGCTGTGGTACTGCCGGCACGGTGCTACAGCTGGCCAGACGGTTTCCGCGCGGGCAGTTCGTTGGTGTCGAGACGGCGCCGCTGCTCTTCGTTTTCGCCTGGCTACGCTGCCTGCTGCAGGAGAACTGCAGCATTCGTTATCGGAGTCTGTGGCAGGTCGAGCTCGGCGACTTCGATGTCGTCTACTGCTTTCTCTCGCCTGTGCCGATGCCGCGTCTGTGGGCCAAGGCGCAAGTCGAGATGCACGCCAATAGCTGGCTGATCAGCAACACCTTCGAGATTCCGGGCGTGCCGGCTGATCGTGAGCTCGAGATCAACGAAGGACGGCAAACGTCCCTGTTCCTCTGGCACATGAAGGGTGCCGAGATCCGCTAGACTTGGCGCCTGAGCCAAGGAGCCTAACCATGCCAAACCCCAACAACCTGATCTGGATCGACCTGGAAATGACCGGGCTGGAGCCGGAACGCGATGTGATCATCGAGATGGCCACCATCGTCACCGACAGCGAGCTGAACGTGTTGGCCGAGGGGCCGGTGATCGCCGTCCACCAGAGCGACGAGGCTCTGGCCGGCATGGACGAATGGAACACCCGCACCCATGGCCAGAGCGGCCTGACTCAGCGCGTACGCGAAAGCAAGATCGACACGGCGGCGGCCGAAGCACAGACCATCGCCTTCCTCGAACAGTGGGTGCCCAAGGGCAAGTCACCCATCTGCGGCAACAGCATCGGCCAGGATCGCCGCTTTCTCTACAAGTACATGCCGGCCCTGGAAGCCTACTTCCACTACCGCTACCTGGACGTGTCGACGCTGAAGATCCTCGCCGGCATGTGGGCGCCAGCGGTCAAGGACAGCTTTCAGAAAACTGCCACTCATCAGGCGCTGGATGACATTCGTGAGTCCATTGCCGAGCTGCGCCACTACCGTGAGCATTTCCTCAAGGTATAAATGAGCCACTCCGGCGCGTCGCGCGTGCCGTGCGAGTAGCGTAGCCCGGATGCAATCCGGGGAAGCGGGCGGCGCCATTCCCGGATTTCATCCGGGCTACAAGGCGCCGTGCCGCTCCAGAGCCCACGCCACATGCTCGCGCACTAGCTCCGACGGGTGTTCGCGGCGCGCCTGCAGAGCCTGTAGTACCGGGATGGTGGATGGCGCATTACCCAGGCCGACCGCCAGGTTTCGCAGCCAGCGCTCGTAGCCGGCGCGGCGTAGCGGCGAACCCTCGGTGCGACTGAGAAACTCCTCTTCCGTCCACATGAACAGCTCGGCCAGGCCGCTGTTGTCCAGGCCGTGGCGCGGCTGGAAGTCGCCCTGCTCGGTGGGGCGAGCGAAGCGATTCCAGGGGCAGACGATCTGACAGTCGTCGCAGCCGAACACCCGGTTGCCGATGGGCGCACGCAGCTCTTCGGGGATCGAGCCTTTCAGCTCGATGGTCAGGTAGGAGATGCAGCGCCGGGCATCCAGCACGTAGGGCCCGACGAAGGCCGCAGTGGGGCAGATATCCATGCACGCGGTGCAGCGTCCGCAATGCTTGCTGGCGTGTGGGGCGTCCACCGGTAGCGGTAGGTCGACGAACAGTTCGCCGAGAAAGAAATAGCTGCCGGCCTTGCGGTTGAGCACCAGGGTATTCTTGCCGATCCAGCCGAGGCCGGCTTTTTCGGCGATGGCCTTTTCCAGCACCGGGGCGCTGTCGACGAAGGCACGGTAGCCGAACGGACCGATCTGCTGCTGGATGCGTTCGGCCAGCTGTTGCAGGCGCTTGCGGATCAGTTTGTGGTAGTCGCGGCCCAGGGCGTAGCGCGATACGTAGGCCTGCTCCGACTCTTTGAGGCGCTGGGCCATCTGCGTGTCGCCGGGCAGATAGTCCATGCGCAGCGACACCACGCGCAGGGTGCCAGGTACCAGTTCGTCCGGGTGTGAGCGCTTGCTGCCGTGGGCGGCCATGTACTCCATCTCGCCCTGATAGCCGGCTGCCAGCCAGCGTTGCAGGTGCGCCTCGTGTTCGCCCAGCTCGACATCGGTGATGCCGACCTGCTGAAAGCCCAGCTCACGTCCCCAGTCCTTGATGGACAGGGCCAGAGCGTTGAGGTCGAGGGTTTGATCGGACATGGGCGGGCGCAGGCGATGGACGTAGGTATAATTCTGCCAGACATCCGTGGTGAGCGAGCCATGCATCTACTACCAGCCTCTTTACCGTTGAGCCTGCACAGTGCCGAACAGGTGCGTGCGCTGGATGCGCAGTTGATCGCCGCCGGCACGCCCGGTTTCGAGTTGATGCAACGCGCCGCCCACGCGGCCTGGCGCGCCTTGCGCAGGCGCTGGCCGGATGCTGGCGAAATCACCGTGCTGGCCGGGCGTGGTAACAATGCCGGTGACGGCTACCTGATTGCCGCTCTGGCTCAGCGTGCCGGTTGGCGCGTGCGCGTGCTGGCGGTGGGTGAGCCCGCTGCTCTGAGTGGCGATGCTGAGCAGGCCTGCGCCGAGGCGCGAAGGGCGGGCGTCGATGTGCTGCCCTGGAGCGAATGCGCACCACTGGCTGGCATCGTGGTCGATGCGTTGCTCGGCACGGGGCTGGCTGGTGCGGTGCGTGAGCCTTATGCCCAGGCGATTCGCATGCTCAACCAGAGTGGCTTGCCGGTGCTGGCGGTGGATATTCCTTCTGGTTTGCACGCCGATAGCGGTGCGCGTCTTGGTGTGGCGGTGCGCGCCGATCTGACCGTGACCTTCATCGTCCTCAAGCTCGGCCTGCTGACGGGCGTTGGCCCGGAGCTGTGCGGCGAGCTGCAGTTCGACGATCTGCAAGGCGATGCCCGGCTATTGGCCCAGGCGCCCAGCGTGGCGCAGCGTCTCGATCCGGCCAATCTGCCGCGCCTTGCGGCGCGGTCGCCGGTGGCGCACAAGGGCCAGTTCGGCCACCTGCTGGTGATCGGTGGCGATCTGGGCATGGGTGGCGCCGCGCTGCTCTGTGCCGACAGTGCTCTGCGTGCCGGCGCTGGCCTGGTGTCACTGGCGACACGAGGTGAGCATGTCGCGGCCGCTTTGGTGCGACGGCCTGAAATCATGTGTGCGGCGGTGGCTTCGGCCAATCAGCTGTTGGCACTCACCGAGCGAGCCGATGTCTGCGTGGTAGGGCCTGGCCTGGGTCAGGGGGCCTGGTCGCGCAGTTTGCTGTCTGGCGTCTGTGGTCTCGATATGCCTCAGGTCTGGGATGCCGATGCGCTCAATCTGCTGGCTGCCGGGCAGGTCGCCGCGCCTGATCAGGGCGTGCTCACGCCGCATCCGGGCGAAGCGGCGCGTTTGCTGGGTATCGATACCGCAAGCGTGCAGGTTGATCGGCCGGCTGCCGTGCGGGCCCTGGCGCAACGTTTTGGCCTGGTGGTGGTGCTCAAGGGCGCAGGCAGCCTGGTCGCCGCACCGGATGGGCGTCTGGCGCTGTGTGATTGCGGCCATCCGGCGATGGCGGGAGCCGGCTTGGGTGATGTTCTGGCAGGATTGATCGGTGCGCTGCTGGCGCAGGGAATGGCAGCGTATGATGCGGCCTGCCTGGCGGTATGGCTGCATGCGCGGGCTGGTGAGGTGCTGGCTGCGCAGGGGCGCGGGCTGGCTGCCGGTGATCTGCCCTGCACCATTCGTCAGTTATTGGAGGAGTTGTGTCCTTGTGTGAAGTGAAACTCGAAGCGGCCGACGAAGCCGCAATGCTGACTCTGGGGGCGCGGATCGCCGAGATCAGTGGGGGGCAGGGCATCATCTATCTGCATGGTGACCTGGGCGCCGGCAAAACCACCCTGTCACGCGGCATTCTGCGCGGCCTGGGCCACGCTGGCGCGGTCAAGAGCCCGACCTTTACCTTGGTCGAGCCCTACGAAATTGGCGACGTGCGCGCCTTTCATTTCGATCTTTATCGTCTGGTCGACCCTGAGGAATTGGAGTTTCTCGGCATCCGCGATTACTTCGAGGGGGATGCCTTGTGCCTGATCGAATGGCCGCAGCGTGGCGCGGGCGTTTTGCCAAAGCCCGACCTGGACATTACCATTAGCCCCCAAGCGAGCGGCCGTTCGCTGTTGCTGCAGGGGCGTGGGGCTCGAGGGGAGGCCTGGTGCAAGGCCCTGAGCAGCAAGGAATGAATAAGAAGCGATGGGGTTGGTTATGCGCATAGGCGCGCTGGTTACAGCTGTGGGGGTGTTGTTGGCGGCCCTGGCTGCCGAGGCCCTGGCTGCCTCCGATATACGGAGCGTGCGTCTGTGGCGTGCCCCGGACAATACCCGTCTGGTTTTCGATCTGTCTGGCCCGGTACAGCACAGCGTGTTCACCCTAGCCGCACCTGATCGCATCGTTATCGACGTCAGTGGCGCCAAGTTGGCTACCAGTCTCGAACAGCTTTCGCTGGCCAACACCCCGATCACCGGTGTGCGCTCGGCCCAGCGCAGCGCTGATGACCTGCGCGTGGTCATCGATTTGTCGGCGCCGGTGTCGCCGAAGAGCTTTACCCTGGCGCCTAATCAGCAATATGGCCATCGCCTGGTGGTCGATCTGTTCGATCAGGGCAGTGCGCCACCCGCCACGCAGACGCCCAGCATTGCCGCTAGCGCACCTCCTGTGCCGGTCACGCCGACCCAGCCACCACCGAAGTTGACGCCTGTGCCCAATGGCAAGCGCGATATTGTCGTCGCCATTGATGCCGGCCATGGTGGTGAGGACCCGGGTGCGCTGTCGCCGGTCAAGGGGCAGTATGAAAAGCACGTGACCCTGGCCATCTCCAAAGAGTTGCAGCGGCAGATCAATGCCGAAAAGGGCTTCCGTGCCGAACTGGTGCGCACCGGTGACTATTTCATTCCGCTGCGTAAACGCACCGAGATCGCGCGCAAGAAAGGCGCGGACCTGTTCGTGTCCATTCATGCCGACGCGGCGCCGCGGGCTTCGGCGTTCGGCGCTTCGGTCTATGCCCTGTCCGAACGGGGTGCTACGTCCGAGACGGCGCGCTGGCTGGCCGACGCCGAGAACCAGTCCGACCTGATCGGTGGCGCCGGCAATGTCAGTCTCGACGACAAGGACAAGATGCTCGCCGGCGTGTTGCTGGATCTGTCGATGACCGCTTCGTTGTCCTCCAGTCTCAATGTCGGGCAGAAGGTGCTGTCGAACATGGGCGGCATCACCCCGCTGCACAAACGGCGCGTCGAGCAGGCAGGCTTCATGGTGCTGAAATCGCCGGATATTCCCTCGATTCTGGTTGAGACCGGTTTCATCTCCAACCCCAACGAGGCCAAGAAACTGCATACCGCCAGCCATCAGCAGGCGCTGGCGCGTTCGATCACCACCGGGGTCAAGCAGTTCTTCCATGAGAACCCGCCGCCTGGCACCTACGTCGCCTGGCTGCGTGATGAAGGCAAGATCGCCGCTGGTCCGCGTGAGCATGTGGTGGCACGTGGCGAGAGCCTAGCGCTGATCGCCCAGCGCTACCAGATCAGCCTGGCGTCCCTGCGGAGTGCCAACAAGCTCAATGGTGACGTGATCAAGGTCGGCCAGACATTGCAGATACCCGCCACAGCGCTGGCAGCCCAGTAGTGAGTGTCATGTCCCGTATTCATTTGCTCAGCCCGCGCCTGGCCAACCAGATCGCTGCGGGCGAGGTGGTCGAGCGTCCGGCTTCGGTCGCCAAGGAACTGCTGGAAAACAGCCTGGACTCCGGTGCGCGGCGTATCGATGTCGAAGTCGAGCAGGGCGGTATCAAACTGCTCAAGGTGCGTGACGACGGTGGTGGTATCGCCCCGGACGACCTGCCGCTGGCATTGGCGCGCCATGCCACCAGCAAGATTCGTGAGTTGGAAGATCTCGAGGCGGTGCTCAGCATGGGCTTTCGCGGCGAGGCGCTGGCGTCGATCAGCTCGGTATCGCGCCTGACCCTGACCTCGCGTACCGCCGACGCCGACCAGGCCTGGCAGGTGGAGACCGAAGGCCGCGACATGGAGCCACGCGTGCAACCTGCTGCGCACCCGGTGGGTACCTCGGTGGAAGTGCGTGACCTGTTTTTCAATACCCCGGCGCGGCGCAAGTTCCTGCGTGCCGAGAAGACCGAGTTCGATCACCTGCAGGAGGTGATCAAGCGCCTGGCGCTGGCGCGGTTCGATGTGGCTTTCCATCTGCGTCACAACGGCAAGACCGTGTTTGCCCTGCACGAGGCTGGCGACGAAATCAGCCGTGCGCGCCGCGTCGCCTCTGTCTGCGGCCCGGCTTTTCTGGAGCAGGCGCTGCCAATCGAGATCGAGCGCGGTGGCCTGCGCTTGTGGGGGTGGGTCGGGTTGCCGACCTTCTCCCGCAGCCAGGCGGATCTGCAGTATTTCTACGTCAACGGCCGCATGGTGCGTGACAAGCTGGTGGCCCATGCGGTGCGCCAGGCCTATCGCGACGTGCTGTTCAATGGCAGGCACCCGACCTTCGTGCTGTTTCTGGAAATCGATCCGTCGACGGTGGACGTCAACGTTCACCCGACCAAGCATGAAGTGCGTTTTCGTGACAGCCGCATGGTCCACGACTTCCTCTACGGCACCCTGCATCGCGCCCTGGCCGATGTACGCCCGGAAGATCAGGTGGCGGCTCCGGCAGCCATCTCACCCATGGCGCGCCCGAGCGGCCTGGCTGCCGGTGAATTCGGCCCGCAGGGCGAAATGGGTCTGGCTGCCAGCATTCTTGAAACCCCGGCGCCCAGCGTGCAGCCGGCCTGGCGCGGCAGTGGCGCCGGCTACCAGCAGCCTGCAGGTAACCCCGGCGTATCCGCTGGCGAAGCCCAGGCTGCGTATCGCGAGTATTTCTCGCCGTTGCCGAGCGCTCAGGCTCAGTCGATGCCGCAGGAGCAGGGTGACATTCCACCACTCGGTTACGCCGTGGCGCAGCTCAAAGGCGTCTACATTCTCGCCGAAAACGCTCAGGGCCTGGTGGTGGTGGACATGCACGCTGCGCACGAGCGCATCACTTACGAGCGGCTCAAGCACGCCATGGCCAGTGAAGGCTTGCGCGGCCAGCCGCTGCTGGTGCCGGAGTCCATCGCCCTCAGCCAGCGCGAAGCCGATTGCGCCGAGGAACATGGCGAGTGGTTCCAGCGCCTGGGCTTCGAGCTGCAGCGCCTGGGTGAGGAAACCGTGGCGATTCGCCAGATTCCGGCACTGCTCAAACAGGCTCAGGCCACCCAGCTGGTGCGTGACGTGCTGGCCGACCTGCTCGAGTACGGCACCAGCGACCGCATCCAGGCACATCTCAACGAGCTGCTGGCGACCATGGCCTGCCATGGTGCGGTGCGCGCCAACCGGCGCCTGACCATTCCCGAGATGAACGCCCTGCTGCGTGATATGGAGCAGACTGAGCGCAGCGGCCAGTGCAACCACGGGCGTCCGACCTGGACGCAGTTGAGCATGGATCAGCTCGACAAGTTGTTCATGCGTGGTCAGTAATTGAACGAAGCCCTTAGCAGGCCGTTGAAAAAACGTAGGCGAGGCAGCCAGTGCAAGGCAAAAACAGGCGAAAAAGCGGAGTTTACGAGTTGTAAATGAGCATTTTGAGCCTGTTTTTAACGCAGCAATGGCAACGCAGGTAGTTTTTCAACAGCCTGTTAGTCAGGGGCGCCGGTCTTCATGTTTCGAGTCATACCAATGTCTTCGCTTCCTCCTGCAATCTTCCTGATGGGCCCGACTGCCGCCGGCAAGACCGACCTGGCCCTGGAGCTGGCGCGCGTATTGCCGTGTGACCTGATCAGCGTCGATTCGGCGCTGGTCTATCGCGGCATGGATATCGGCACGGCCAAGCCTGAGCGCGCCATTCTTGATGAATTTCCCCACGCGCTGATCGACATCCGCGACCCGGTCGAGAGTTATTCGGCGGCGGAATTTCGCGCCGATGCCCTGGCTGCCATGGCCGAGAGCGCCGCACGTGGGCGTATTCCGCTGCTGGTAGGCGGCACCATGCTCTATTACAAGGCGCTGTTGGAGGGCTTGGCCGATATGCCCAGCGCTGACCCGGCCATTCGCGCCGAGCTGGAAGCAAGGGCCGCAACCGAAGGTTGGGAGGCGCTGCATCGGGAGCTGGCTGAGGTTGATCCGCAGTCCGCCGCACGCATCCATCCCAACGATCCGCAGCGTCTGACCCGGGCACTTGAGGTCTATCGCGTGAGCGGCCTGAGCATGACCGAGCATCGCCTGCGCCAGGCTGCAGGAAATCCCGATGCGGGCACATCAGGCACCGGGCAATTACCCTATACTGTTGCTCAGCTTGCTATCGCACCAGCGCAGCGTCAGGTTTTGCATGACCGCATCGCTCAACGATTTCGGGTGATGTTGGAACAGGGTTTCGTGGAAGAGGTCGAAGCCCTGCGTAGACGAAGTGACTTGCACGCGGGATTGCCGTCTATACGGGCGGTGGGTTATCGCCAGGTATGGGAATACCTCGATGGCGAGCTGTCCCGGGACGATATGGTCGAGCGGGGCATCATCGCCACTCGGCAATTGGCCAAGCGTCAGTTCACCTGGCTGCGCGGTTGGGAGAACTTGCATTGGCTCGATAGCCTGGCCTGCGACAATCTGTCTCGCGCCTTGAAATACCTGGAAAGCGTCTCCATATTGAAATGAGACCTTGCCGCTGGTCGTCTATCCTTGGGGGTGGGGCGGCCTGAAGCCATTGTTTACCTACTAAAATTATTGAAATTGATCCTCGAAAGGAGTGCGGCACATGTCAAAAGGGCATTCGCTACAAGACCCTTACCTGAATACCCTGCGTAAGGAACGCGTCCCTGTTTCCATCTATCTGGTCAACGGCATCAAGCTGCAGGGCCAGATCGAATCCTTCGACCAGTTCGTCATCCTGCTGAAGAACACTGTCAGCCAGATGGTCTACAAACACGCCATTTCCACCGTCGTACCCAGCCGTCCGGTACGCCTGCCAAGCGCTGGCGACGCCGAGCAGGCCGATGGCGAGCCGGGTAACGCCTGATAGGGGGCTGCATTGTTCTTCGAGCGTCATGAGGGCGGTGAGCGGGCCATCCTGGTTCATCTGGAAGGCCAAGACTCCGAGGCGAGCGAAGATCCCCAGGAGTTCCAGGAATTGGCCATGTCGGCGGGTGCAGACATGGTCGCTTTCTTTAGCGTGCCCAGCAGTCGTCTGACTGCCAAGTTCCTTATCGGCAGTGGCAAGGTCGAGGAGCTGCGCGACCAGGTCAAGGCCATCGAGGCCGATCTGGTCATCTTCAATCACACCCTGACCCCGAGCCAGGAGCGCAACCTCGAGCGCGCTTTCGAGTGTCGTGTGCTCGATCGTACCGGGTTGATCCTCGATATCTTCGCCCAGCGTGCGCGCACTCACGAAGGCAAACTGCAGGTCGAGTTGGCTCAGCTCGATCACATGAGTACGCGTCTGGTGCGTGGCTGGACTCACCTCGAGCGGCAGAAGGGTGGTATCGGCCTGCGTGGCCCGGGTGAAACCCAGCTGGAAACCGACCGTCGCTTGCTGCGTGTGCGTATTCGCCAGATCAAGCAGAAGCTCGAGAAGGTGCGCAGTCAGCGCGAGCAGGCGCGCCGTGGGCGCAGGCGTGCGGATATCCCTTCGGTTTCCCTGGTGGGTTACACCAACGCCGGCAAGTCCACGCTGTTCAATGCGCTCACCACCTCCGAGGTCTATGCGGCCGACCAGCTGTTCGCCACGCTCGATCCGACCTTGCGGCGCCTGCAGCTCGATGACCTGGGGTCGATCGTGCTGGCTGACACTGTGGGTTTCATTCGCCACCTGCCGCACAAGCTGGTCGAGGCTTTCCGCGCTACGTTGGAAGAGTCGAGCAACTCCGATCTGCTGTTGCACGTGATCGATGCCCATGAGCCCGAGCGTATGGCGCAGATCGAGCAGGTGCAGAACGTGCTCAAGGAGATCGGCGCACACGAGTTGCCGATGCTCGAGGTATACAACAAGCTGGATTTGTTGGATGGTGTCGAGCCGCAGATCCAGCGCGATGCTGATGGCAAGCCGCTGCGTGTCTGGTTGTCGGCCCGCGAGGGACGTGGTCTTGAGCTGTTGCGTCAAGCAGTGGCGGAGCTGTTGGGCGAGGATTTGTTCGTTGCTACTCTGCAGCTTCCGCAAGGTTTGGGGCGACTGCGTGCGCAGTTCTTCGCGCTGGGGGCGGTGCAGAGCGAAGAACATGACGAGTTGGGGCGCAGCCTGCTGGCGGTACGTTTGCCACGAGTCGAGCTCAATCGCCTGGTGAGTCGCGAAGGTTTGGAGCCTCAAACCTTCATCGAGCAACATACTTTGCAATAAAGCCTGGGACGGTGGCTTTGCTGTCACCATAGGGCTTTGGGTAGCATTGGCCGGCGCGCCGTGGGCGCGCCTTCGCTTTATCAGTACGGAGAACGCTATGGCTTGGAATGAGCCGGGTGGCAACTCGAACAATCAAGACCCTTGGGGCGGCCGCAAAGGCGGTGGCCGGCAGGGGCCGCCGGATCTCGACGAAGCGTTCCGCAAGCTGCAAGAAAGCCTCAACGGGCTGTTTGGCGGTGGCAAGAAACGTGGTGACGACGACTCTGGTCGCAGTGGCGGCGGTGGTGGCTTTGGCCTGCTGTTCGTCGGCCTTGGCCTGTTGGCGGTGGTATGGCTGTACAGCGCGATCTACGTGGTGGATGAACAGGAGCAGGCCGTTGTGCTGCGCTTCGGTAAGTACCATGAGACCGTTGGTCCGGGCCTGAACATTTATTTCCCGCCAATCGATCGCAAGTTCCAGGAAAACGTCACGCGTGAGCGCGCCTACAGCAAGCAGGGCGCCATGCTGACCGAAGACGAGAACATCATTGAAGTGCCGCTGACCGTGCAATACCGGGTGAGCAACCTGCAGGACTTCGTGCTCAACGTCGACCAGCCGGAAGTCAGTCTGCAGCACGCCACAGACAGTGCCGTGCGCCACGTGGTGGGTTCCACCGAGATGGATCAGGTGCTGACCGAAGGTCGTGAACTGATGGCCAGCGAGGTGCGTGAGCGCCTGCAGCGTTTCCTCGACAACTACCGCACCGGTATCACCATCACTCAGGTGAACATCCAGAGCGCTGCGGCGCCGCGTGAGGTTCAGGAAGCCTTCGACGACGTGATCCGTGCCCGTGAAGACGAGCAACGCGAGAAGAACCAGGCCGAGTCCTACGCCAACGGCGTGATTCCGGAAGCGCGTGGTCAGGCCCAGCGTCTGCTGGAAGAGGCCAATGGTTACCGTGACGAAGTCATCGCTCGCGCCCAGGGTGAGGCTGATCGCTTCACCAAGTTGGTCGCCGAGTACCGCAAGGCGCCTGAGATCACTCGCGAGCGTCTGTACATCGACACCATGCAGGAAGTGATGAGCAACACCAGCAAGGTTCTGGTAACCGGTGACAAGGGGCAGAACAACCTGCTCTATCTGCCGTTGGACAAGATGATCGACAGCCGTGGTGGTGCTTCTTCCTCCAGCTCTGCCAACAGCAGCAATTCGACAGCGCGTGATCCGGCCGTGCCGCTGAGCAGCGATATGTCCCAGCGTAACCTGCGTACTCGGGAGGGCCGTTGATGAGCAACAAGTCCCTGATCGGCCTGATCGTGGCCGTGGTCGTGGCCCTGGTGGCGTGGAACAGCTTCTATATCGTGGCGCAGACCGAACGTGCGGTGCTGTTGCAGTTCGGGCGAGTGGTTCAGCCTGATGTGCAGCCCGGCCTGCATGTGAAGATCCCCTACGTCAACCAGGTGCGTATCTTCGACGGTCGTTTGTTGACGCTGGATTCGACGTCTTCTCGCTTCCTCACTCTGGAGAAGAAGGCGCTGATGGTCGATGCCTATGCCAAGTGGCGGGTGAAGGATGCCGAGCGCTTCTATCAGTCCACCTCTGGCATGAAGCAGGTCGCTGATGAGCGACTGGCGCGTCGTCTGGAAGCATCGCTGCGTGACCAGTTCGGTAAGCGTACCCTGCACGAATCGGTATCCGGTGAGCGTGATGCACTGATGGCCGATGTGACCGCGACCCTCAATCGCGCCGCCGAGCGTGAGCTGGGTATCGAAGTGGTCGACGTGCGGGTCAAGGCCATCGACCTGCCGCGCGAAGTGAACCGCAGCGTGTTCGAGCGGATGAGCACCGAGCGTGAACGTGAAGCCCGCGAGCATCGCGCCAAGGGTCGTGAGCTGGCCGAAGGTATTCGCGCCGACGCCGATCGTCAGCGCCGCGTACTGCTGGCTGAAGCCTATCGTGAAGCTGAAGAGCTGCGCGGTGACGGTGACGCCCAGGCTGCCTCGATCTACGCCAACGCCTTCGGTCAGGATCAGGAGTTCTACTCCTTCTACCGTAGTCTGCAGGCTTACCGCGAAAGCTTCGCTGACAAGCGTGATGTGCTGGTGCTGGACCCGGGCAGCGATTTCTTCCGCTACCTGGAAAAATCCAGGCCTTGATCGGCAACCCTGGCGGCGCGATGCGTCGCCAGGGTGACCGCAAGGTAAAACGTGGTATCATGCGGCAGCCGGGAAAATCCCGGCTTTTTTGCGTCTGTGGGAATCATGTGGCAGGAACTCGGCATCGCATTGTGTCTGGTATTGGTGCTGGAAGGCATCCTGCCCTTCCTCTATCCGCGCCATTGGCGCGGAGCGGTCATGCAGGCAGCTCGTCTGCCCGACCGCCGACTGCGCCTTATGGGGCTGGCCAGCATGCTGCTGGGTACGGCCCTTCTATATCTGCTTCACTGAAGGCTTGTGCCGCCCGGATCGAGAGGGGAATGGCGAAATGGCAACGGTAGACCGCTGGCTGCTGCCAGATGGCATCGAAGAAGTACTGCCGCCGGAAGCGGCACGCATCGAGGCGGCACGCCGTCAGGTGCTGGATCTGTTCCAACGTTGGGGTTACGAGTTCGTCGTCACCCCCCATATCGAGTACCTGGAATCCCTGCTGACTGGTGCCGGCCAGGATCTCGACCTGCGTACCTTCAAGGTCACCGATCCGCTGTCCGGTCGGCAGATGGGCTTTCGTGCCGACATCACCCCGCAGGTGGCGCGCATCGATGCTCACACCATGCGCCGTGAGGGGCCGAGCCGTCTGTGCTATGCCGGCAGCGTGTTGCATGCGCAGCCGCGTGCACTGACTACCTCGCGTAGCCCGATCCAGCTGGGTGCCGAGCTCTATGGCGACGCCAGTCCGGCCAGCGACATTGAAGTGATCAGCCTGCTGGTGGAAACCCTCGAGCTGGCTGCGGTGCCGGACGTGCACATGGATCTCGGTCATGTCGGCATCTACCGTGGTCTGGCGCATGCCGCTGGCCTGTCCGGTGAGGCCGAGCAGCAACTGTTCGATGCGCTGCAGCGCAAGGCCATGGATGAGATCGAGAGCCTGACCGCCGCGTTGCCGGCGGGCCTGGGCAGCATGCTGCGTTCGCTCGCCGAGCTGTGTGGCGGCCGGGAAGTGCTGGATCTGGCTCAGGCCGTTCTGGTCGAGGCGCCGGATGCGGTGCACGCTGCGCTCGATGAGCTGGTGGCCATCGCCGATGCGCTGGAGCTGCGTTATCCGGAGCTGCCGCTGTACTTCGACCTGGGCGAGTTGCGCGGCTACAACTATCACACCGGCGTGGTGTTCGCGGCCTTCGTGCCGGGTGAGGGCGGTGCCATCGCTCAGGGTGGCCGTTATGACGACACTGGCGCGGTATTCGGTCGTGCGCGCCCGGCTACTGGCTTTTCCACGGACCTGAAGACCCTGGTAACCCTGGGTGACATGCGTGTGGATGAGGCGGTCAGCGGTGTCTGGGCGCCGGACAATCATGATCTCTATCTGTGGCAGGCCGTTCGTCGTCTGCGTGGTGAAGGCGAGCGCGTGGTACAGGCGCTGCCCGGGCAGAGCGAGGCGGATGCGCGCGAAGCAGGCTGTGATCGCCTGCTGACGCTGCGCGATGGACGTTGGCAGGTGGCGCCCCTGGCGTCCTGAATTCATTTTCGCCGGCCCGCGGCCGGCATCGAAGCTTGCGCGAAGAGGACAAGTTTATGGGTAAGAATGTCGTCGTCCTGGGCACCCAATGGGGTGATGAGGGCAAGGGCAAGATCGTCGACCTGCTCACCGAGCAGGCCGCTGCAGTGGTGCGTTATCAGGGCGGTCACAACGCTGGCCACACCCTGGTGATCAACGGTGAGAAGACCGTCCTGCACCTGATTCCGTCCGGCATCCTGCGTGCCGGCGTCGAGTGCCTGATCGGCAACGGTGTGGTCGTCGCTCCCGATGCTCTGATGCGCGAAATCACCAAGCTGGAAGAGAAGGGTGTACCGGTGCGTGAGCGCCTGCGTATCAGCCCGGCCTGCCCGTTGATCCTGTCCTATCACGTGGCGCTGGACCAGGCGCGCGAAAAGGCCCGTGGCGATGCCAAGATCGGCACCACCGGTCGCGGTATCGGCCCGGCCTACGAAGATAAGGTCGCGCGTCGCGGCCTGCGCGTCGGTGACCTGTTCCACCGCGAGCGTTTCGCCGCCAAGCTGGGCGAGCTGCTGGATTACCACAATTTCCAGCTGGTCAATTTCTACAAAGAGCCGGCCATCGACTTCCAGAAAACCCTGGATGAGTGCATGGAATATGCCGAGCTGCTCAAGCCGATGATGGCTGATGTGACTGCCGTGCTGCATGACCTGCGTCGTGAAGGCAAGGACATCATGTTCGAAGGTGCCCAGGGTTCGCTGCTGGACATCGACCATGGCACCTACCCCTACGTGACCAGCTCCAACACCACCGCTGGCGGTATCGCCACCGGCTCCGGTTTCGGTCCGCTGTACCTGGATTACATCCTCGGTATCACCAAGGCCTACACCACCCGGGTCGGCTCCGGCCCGTTCCCGACAGAACTGTTCGATGACGTTGGCGCCTTTCTGGCCAAGCGTGGTCACGAGTTCGGCGCCACCACTGGTCGTGCCCGTCGTTGCGGCTGGTTCGATGCGGTGATCCTGCGTCGCGCCATCGAGATCAACAGCATCTCCGGCCTGTGCCTGACCAAGCTGGACGTACTCGACGGTCTGGAAACCATCCGTATCTGCACCGGCTACAAGGATGCCAACGGCCAGGTGCTGGTCGATGCGCCGACCGACGCCGACAGCTACATCGGCCTGCAGCCGGTCTACGAGGAAATGCCGGGCTGGAGCGAATCCACCCTGGGCGCCAAGACCCTGGAAGACCTGCCGGCCGCTGCTCGTGCCTACATCAGGCGTGTGGAAGAGCTGGTTGGTGCGCCGATCGATATCATCTCTACCGGCCCGGATCGCAACGAGACCATCGTACTGCGTCATCCGTTTGCCTGATCGAGACTCTCGAGTCGCACAGAAGCCGCCTTCGGGCGGCTTTTTTGTGGTGCGCCAGGCATGGCGCGTAGCGCCGTGACTGGCGCTGTCGGGTTCACTGTGGTGGTGAGCCTGGCGACTTGGAGGTGAAAGTCCTCTACACACCCGGCAA
>NZ_PGLR01000045.1 GCF_002803095.1 Pseudomonas sp. ZH-FAD
TGGCCGGATGGCCGTGGAATCAGTGGCCGGATGCGCGTGGAATGGGTGGCCGGATCAGCGTGGAATCGGTGGTCAGATGCTCATGGAATGGGTGGCCAGATGACCGTGGAATCCGCAGCCAGACCTTTGAGCATGATGGCGCTCCTTGAAAGCAAAAAAGGCCAGCCACACAGCGTGAGCTGCATGGACTGGCCAAGGGGAGGGATTGAGTGGAAGAGGGTGATCAGCCGATCAGAAAGCGCCGGCTACCTTCCTTGAGTTTTGGATAGCGGGCCTGTAGGTAGGGCTTTTCCTGGAGCAGGCGCTCGACATCAAGCACGGTACTGTCCTTGGCTTTGCGCCAGCTCACGTAGCCGCTGGAGAACTCGGCCCGGGTGGATTCACCCATGGCTTGCTGCAGCATCTGCTTGAGCTCGGCCTCGCGTTTCTCCTTATCGGAGATCGATTGGCGTACAGCCTTCAACTCCAGGAATGCAGCAGCCAGGCCGGCATTGCCACTGAGATCGACGACCTGACCGTTGTCCTGTGGATACAGGCAACGCAGCGCCAGTTCGGCCGAGGCAGTGCCGTCGACAGGCGGTGGCGTATCGGTTTCAACGTACTGCCAGAAACGGCGCTCCAACTCGATCAGGCGAGCAATCATCTGCTCGTCCCGTTCGATGCGATGGATCTCCAGCGTCTGGCCACCGAGCAACACCGCTACATCCGCCGCCTGCTTGCCGGTGACGGCGAGCTGGTGCATCACCTGCAACTGCACATATTCGGGGACGCCTTCTTTCCAGAGGCGTGCCCCGTTTATGCCGGCTGTCTTGCATTCGAGGATCTGCACCTCATCTGTACCAATCACCTCGCGATCAATGTTGGCCAGCATCCAGGGCAACTCCGGATTGGGATGCTGCAGCACGGCGTTGATGCGACGTACCTTGTGCTTCGTGCGTTTGCTGTAATGCCAGGCCACGATGGGCTCCAGCACGTTGCCCCAGTAGGCCGGGCTTTCTTCGTCGTGCGGGTCGGTCTTCGGCAGGTTGCTGTCGCGGCCGGTTTTCTCCAGCCACAGCTCCAACTGGGATTTGTAGGGATTGAGACCGACCGCTGCTGCTGCATCCGAACTGCCGATGCCTTGCTTGCGGATCTGCAGCCAGTCCTCGCGCGGTAGTTCCTTGGTGCTGACCAGGCGCAGGGCAGGGCGTTTATTGCTGGTGATGCCATTCAATGACGTTGCTTTCATGGTGTTCACCTCGCGGACACAAAAACGCCCGATCAGCGCTGATCTGACCGGGCGTCATGGAGTGGATGAAATGGAGAAAGAGGAGGATCAGGCGACCATTTGCAGGGCCGCATCCAGCGCGCGTTGCTTGACCTGCGCGCCTTGGCCAAACCAGGCCGAGTCGAGGCGGTACTCAGTGCTGCGAGCACGACGTTCATGGTCGACGTATTCGGTCACCGCGTTGAGCAGACCCCAGGCAGTGCCACGAGCCGACTCTAGATCCGAGCCACGGCCACGCCCTTCGTACAGTTCCTGAACGCGGCGCAGAGCGCGCTCGTTGGGCAACTGCTCGGGCAACTGGCCGGTCGGGCTGACCTCGCACAGCACATTCATGAAATAGCCCAGCGCCTCATGCCACTGCACCTTGCGCTCAGCCAACGCGCGCATGCGGTACATGAAGTCGTCCCATTGCGAGACGGCGATGCCGAGTTGCTTCTTCACCACCTTCGGATCGAAGCGCGTGTTGTGTGGCACCCTGATTGCGCGACTGGTGCCGTCCAATGCCACTGTCAGGGTGTTGTTGCACACCACGCGCACGGTGGTCGGTGTCGCTGTGGTAGCCAGGGTGCCGTCACAGGACGTCGCCAGCAGCAGGTAGCCGTTGACCTGGTCATTACCCTTGATGGCGGTTTCTTGCCCGGTACGCGCCAGTGCCCAGAACTTGCGGCCACCCTTGAGCACGCCAGCGGTTTCCAGCTCGTAGCCGGAGACCTCGGTCAGATCGCGGTAGAACTCCAGCACCTCGCGAGGCTGCACGGTGTGATAGCGACTGGAGACCACTGACAACGGTGCCTTGGTGTCGGAGCGATAGAGCACCTTCTGTTCGGGGAAGGAATGGATCGTGCCCAGGTGGCCGACGGCATCGGATTTGAAATGCACGGGGCTTTCCTGGATCTGCCAGTCCATACCGGCTTCACGTTGCCAGATTTCGATGGGCTGTTTGCGCGGCAGGCTGTTGCCCAGACCGTGCCAGGGAGTCGCGCCGACGTAGGCCATTTGTTCGACTTGATGAGCCATGATGAATTTCCTTTGGGTGCGCGCCGGCATAAAGCGCTGCGCATGGCGCAGCACCGGCAATCAGAGATGAGTGAGAGAAGTAGGTGTCTGGATCAGACCGGCTGATTGAAGCGGTGACCGCAGCTCAGACAGAAGTTGTGGGCCAGCACATGACGGTCGAGTTTTTCGCCAAGCTGAGCGCCCATCGCGCAGCCTCCAGCAGCGCCAACCAGGCCACTGAGAATGGCCGATGACAGGGCATTGAGATTTACGTTGGGAGGTTTGGCGAGATCGCTACTGGTAACAGTCGGGCCAGTGAGCAGGATGGTGCCTGCGCCACGCAGCGCACCGCCCAGCATGCCGATGAAGGCAGCAATCCGCATGGCGGTGAGGTGCGTAGAGACCTGAGGAGAGCCGCAGCTCGGGCAGTGCAATGACATGGTTGAAGACTCCATGGTGGGGATGTCATTGCTGTGATGTGTGACTGAGATTTTTTGGAGCTGGATTTACGGTGGTGGTAGGGCTATTGACTCAAAAGCTGTTGGCCATGTATGCCGTAGTGGCATATGGCTTCTGCGTACCGCTGATCCTGCTATGCTGGCTCCTCACATCCCTTGGCTCGAGCGCCAGGGACAGTTGCTTAGGAGGAGCCATGTCGGAAACCGTAAACGTTGGTGAGATTGCTGAGAAGCTTTCAGTTGATATATTTGGCAGCTTTTTCTGGCAAATGAAGGATAAATGGAACGAGAATTTTAACTGCCACTGTCCTGCTCACTTGGGTAGTGATGGCAAACCAAAGACTCAACATCCTGGTGATGCGATTTTCTATTACGAAGATCCCTATCTCGGGAGCACGATCTATCTTCACACTGACCTGAAAGCCTACAAGAAAGAGAGTATCGGGAAGCAAAAGCTTCGCGACGCCTTCAAGTCCTTGGCTGTTACTGTCGAATGCGCTAGGGATTCGGAATCTTGGCGAAGTAGTTTCGCGATTACTGACTGCGATAACTATGAAGTTCGAGGTCTTCTCTTTGTGCACAACCATGATCATGGGTATGAAAAGCCATTTTACGGCCTGATCGAGAAAATTGGTTTTGACTCGATTCCCATACCGCCCAATGTCTATCTTCACTACCTTGGGCCACATGACATCAATCGTTTGTTTACCATCGCCAACGATATGATTCGCCTGACTAGCCAGAAGAAAATGTCTAGCGAATACACCTTCTATTATCCCGACCTTGTATTGCGTCGGCGGCAAGGGGATGTATGGGGGCAGCCCGCAACCATCGAAGCGCTTACCAGTCCTTACCTGATTGTTCAGCATAAAGGTACGGACAAGACCGAGCCAGGCTACGTGGTGTACTACAACCGTCCCGGTGCCTCGCATACTGAGTTTGAATATTTTTTAGACAGCCTTTCGCGATATCAGATGTTGGAGTCAGGCAAGTCAGTTCAAATTCGAGTCACAGTGCCAAATGCTGACCCTCAAATGGTGGCAAACTTCAAAGCGGCCAAAGAGAGGTACGCCAAGGCTTGGGGCTTCGATCCGATTCGAGAAACTGTCTTGAACGCGATCAGTTTTGAGGCAGTTACCGCAGTGACGGACTCGTACAATCCAGGTTGGATGGGGTGGCGCAATTGAAAAAAAGAACATTCGGCCCGGCCATGTACTACGCATCGGATAAAAATGTCTTTGATGCACTGATTCAACACCGAGTGGATGCCCCTACCTTGGCGGTGCTGTTCGAGCGACGTAACATGATTGTTTCCAAAAAGACCCCAAGAGACGATCTGGCAGAGTATTTCTCCCGCCTTCCTCATGACTACTATGATCATCGGATAATATCGGAGAAATTGGGGGTTCTTCCTCGCAGGGAGCGCACTACCTCTATGGATCTTGTTGGAGCCATTGATCCCGAGGAGCTTAAGTTTGCGCTTGAGGCTATTAAGAAGGAAATCATTGCCAATGGTGATGTCGCCCACATTGTTAGGAGTGGTAATGATTTTACGCTGAAAGTCCAGTATTCGCTCATTGATTACAAAAAACCGAATTTGCACAGCAGCAAATCAAGGATGGTGTGGTTGAGTTTATTAAGAGCGCTGACGGCTACCTGATCAACAACGCGCAAAATGAATTCATGAACACTGTGCGCGATGAGATCGTTGCAAAGGTAGACACGCTAGTACCTGATGATATTGAACGTATCACGGTTAACCTGTATGACGTAATTAATCCTAAGATGAGGACGCGCTTCTTCATTGATCTTAGTACAAGCTTGGATGGCTTTAGTCGTCGTGATGTATCTGACGTATATGTATATAAGCCGAAGCTGGACGCCGATGATGAAGAATTAGCATCCGATGAGCATGAGACGCATATCGAAAAAGTATTGCTTAAGGGTAATGGTGTTACTCGTTCGTCCTTGCTCCTTGATCTCGTGGATGAAGATGCATTCTATATTTTTAAGATGTGTTGGACTGCGCAGCGCACTCTTGGGAATGGAGATGTAATTAGTGTGGAGGTTTTGTTCGCAGATCCCAAGAATTGCATGGATTTCTCGATCTTAGTCAAGTCGGTATACCCTTATGTAGACGGCAAAGTGGGGAAAAAACGCGCGCCCTTGAAGTCTGAAATCGACTCGATGTCTAGGTTGATTGAAAAGGCCGCGCGTGAGCAGATGCAGAAACTTAAGGCGGAATGCACTCAAGGAGGTGATCAAGTATGATCTCACGCTACAAGTGGTACCAGGTGCGTCTACCTTGCTCTGTAGCCGAGTTCTTTACCAAGTTACGAGCCGTAGGATACGACAGTGCAGGCACTGCGGGCTTTTTGACTAGCGAAAGCGAGTCATCTTTTCGCTACATTTGGCCATCTACTATCAACGCTGTCCGTCTAGACAGTGAAGGGAACGCTGAGTATCAGCAGATCATCACCGTCAACTCTCAGTCTATTATTGTGCTTAACGAACGATCCACAATTTTTCGATTTGAGAGTCCGGCAAGGTCAATACGTGAAGTCCTGAACGCCTTGGAGAATGCGATAGGGTTTGGCTTTGCTTGTGAGCAGATAGTCATCAGCGATGCTCTGGTACAAACGGCACTAGAAAGTGCCACTAGAAAAGTTCTGAACAGTTTAAAAGTGTCGGGTGCGATCCCGAAGGCCAATTCCCTTGCTCGGATTGAGTTGGTATCTAAAGAGGGCATCAATACAGAAAATATTAAACTACTAGGGATGGCTGATTTTTTGGTTGATGCAGCCTCCTACGAGGTCACCTACAAAGGGGTTAAGGGGCAGATAGGATTTTCACGATCAGCAGCCTGTAAGATCAGCGGCCCACTTACACCATTCATCCTGAGCAATATTGAGAGAGCTCTGCAGGCGCAGTGCTAGCTTGGCTTCAATCAGTAGTCGCCTTTTGAACAGCATATCGAAGCGACGTTTATTTCGCGTTTTCTCGCATGGCTGACGTCGATAAGTTTCCGGTAGCTGTGTCCTGAATATGCTCACTCTACTAGGCTGTCACTGACTTGATGTAGTCAGTACTATTATAGTTCGCCACGAACCTCGCCCTTGTCGATGTGTGTACTGATAAGTTCAGATTCCCAGCCGCGTTCATTTGACGCGGTACTGGCCACTGAGTGCATGCCATGGCTGACTAGGCGTCCCTCGAGCCCATGCGTTCTAGTGCTATATTCGCCGCCTGCCTGTTGCTGTGGATACGATCTGCGGGCGCAGTGCCGACTACAGGCTTTTGCCGTTATCCGTCAGTGTGTCTGCATTGGTATTTGTACAAAATACTGCCCAGTCGGTCATCAATTCTCTACGTTTATCTAGAAAGTCCGAACGAGAGTAGGCAGCCTCTGTTTGGTCTCGCTCATCATGAGCCAGCGCAAATTCGCATACCTCTCTAGGGTAGTGAGTGTTTTCGCTTGCCCAGTCCCTGAAGGTAGAGCGGAAGCCGTGTCGGGTGATGTCTGCATGGCCGAGTTTGTGCAGCAGGTTGCGAACTGCGTTGGCGTGGATCACGCCGGTCTTTCCTTGTCCAGGGAACACGTAGGGCGAGTTCGTGGTTGGCATATCTCGAAGCATGCTTACCGCAGCTTCAGGCAGCGGAATGACAAAGGCTTTTCGCATCTTCATGCGTGCGGCAGGTAGTGACCATATGCCTGCTTCTAGGTCGAGCTCAGACCATTGAGCGAAGCGGATCATGTGGGAGCGGGCGCCAGTCAAGATCAATAGGCGCGTAGCAATAGCATCTCGGCCTGGGGCTTGAGCGAGTTTTTCCATCAGGCTTGGTAGTTCTTTCCAGTGCATGGCCGGAAAGTGGGTGCGCTGACGAGCCTTCTTTTTTTCCGCCTTGCTCAGAAGATTATCCAGGTGACCGCGCCAGCGAGCTGGGTTGTCACCTGAGCGTAGGCCGCGAGTCTTGGCCGCGTCCAAGATCTGCTCGATCTGGCCACGGACTTCGTCTGCTGTACGGGTCTTGGTTGCCCAGATCGGGCGTAAAACACTCACCACTTGTTCGGTTTTGATCGCATCCGCCGAGAGCATCCCTATGGTAGGGAATGCGTAGAGCTCCAGTTTCCTTAACCAGCCTTTACGCCATTTCTCTGACCAGGAGGCGCCATGAGCGTTTTGGTGCTCTTGAGCGAGGTCTTTGAAGGTTATACGGCTGGCATCGGCTTGGCGCTGCGCTTCGCGCTTGGCCTCTCGTTCTGCGTCCCGGGTGCCTAGTGGGTCAGAGCCGTTTGCCAGTACCTTACGTTGGTCAGCGGCCAGTTGCCGGGCCGCGCTCAAGGTGATGGTGGGGAAGGGGCCTAGGCCCATTTCACGGCTGCGGCCATCCCGCTTGTAGCGAAATATCCAGCTGGAGACTCCGCTTTTTGAAACCTGAAAGTACAGGCCTTCGCCATCACTGCTCTTCCCTGGTACTGCAGCCTTGGCGAGAGATTCGGCTGTTTTGCTTGTGAGCTTACCCATTATGTCTTCCTTTTGACCCACACTCTGACCCACACCTTTATGTGGGATTCAGTGGATTCTCATCGGACGTTATGGGAGGGATGGTACGCTGCAGGCCTTGTGAATTCTAGCGTGTGAGATCTTGCTGGATTTCTTCGGGCAATAAAAAAGCCGGCTTGTGGCCGGCTTTTCGGAGGTGGTCAGGACTTATTTTTGGTAAGCCGCGACTGCCTTGTTGATCAGGCCGCGGGCTTCTTCAGCGCCGCCCCAGCCTTCTACCTTGACCCACTTGCCCTTCTCCAGATCCTTGTAGTTCTCGAAGAAGTGCTTGATCTGCTCGATCAGCAGCGCGGGCAGGTCGGTATATTCCTGAACGTCCTTGTACAGAACGGTCAGCTTGTCGTGCGGAACGGCAACCAGCTTGGCGTCGCCGCCGGCTTCGTCGCTCATGTGCAGTACGCCGACCGGACGAGCGCGGATCACCGAACCCGGAGCGACCGGATAAGGGGTCACGACCAGCACGTCGAGGGGGTCGCCGTCGTCAGCCAGGGTGTGCGGGATGAAACCGTAGTTGGCCGGATAGAACATCGGGGTGGCCATGAAACGATCGACCATCAGGCAATCGGTGTCGTGGTCGATTTCGTATTTGATCGGCGCGTGGTTGGCCGGGATTTCGATGGCAACGTAGATGTCGTTCGGCAGGTCTTTACCAGCCGGGATCTTGCTGTAGCTCATGGGGGAAACTCCCAGGGAGGGCCAAAAAAGTGGGGCGCATTATAGGCGTATTCGCAATGCGTTACTACGGCAGCCTACTCAGCCATTGGTCGCGTTTTCGACCGCCTTGTAGTCGGGGTGTTCCGCCTGCAAACGTCGCAATCGCGCCAGGCTGTCCTGGCGGTAGAACAGGGCCAGTTGCCGGTAGACATCCGGGAAGGCGTCCGCCAGCAGATCCGGTGCAGTGAAGAAGTATTCGCTGGTCACCGCGAAGAATTCCGCCGGGTCTTCGGCGGCATAAGGGTCGATGGCGGTTTCCGCCTCAGGATTGGCGTCCAGCTCGGCGTTCAGTGCGTCATAGGCGCTCTGCATGGCCTTGGCCCAGTCCTGCACACGCATGTCGCGGTGCAGCGGCGGCAGGCCATTGGCGCCGCCTTCGAGCATGTCCAGCTTGTGCGCCAGTTCGTGGATCACCAGGTTGTAGCCTTCCCAGCCTCCGCTGGTTTCGACGCCCGGCCAGGCGAGGATCACCGGGCCTTGCTGCCAGGCCTCGCCGCTGCGCGCGTCGTCCCATTCGTGTTCGATACCGCTGGCGTCGCGGTGGCGCTGTGGGCTCACGAAGTCATCCGGGTAGAGGACGATTTCGTGAAAACCCCGGTACCAGTCCAGATCACCCAGGTGTAGCAGTGGCAACTGCGCCTGGGCTGCCAGCAGCAGGTGCTCGACCGGGCCTAATTCCAGGCCCGGCAGGGCGGTCAGGTGTTTGTCATGCAGAAACAGCACGGCGCGCTCGCGCAACTGCTGCTCTTCGCGTTCGTCGAGGCCATCGAGAATCGGCAGGCGTCTGCGTACTTCAGCCCAGTGGGCGGGATCGACAAGGTTATTTTCGAGGATGCGACGACGGCGCCAGGCCTTGAAGGACCACATGCATGCAGGCTCGTTGGGAGGACCACGCCACCATAAGGGCGCCAGGCGCTCGCTACAAGTCGGCATAAAGGCTGCAAAGCCTCTTGCAGCTTCGCTGCAGCAGGAGGGCTGAGCATGGCGTTGCAACTGCTGGAACACCCTGGAGTCACGCTGGCGTCCGGCACCGGACTGGACTTGCCGCACCAGGCCGCGCGGGCTCGGGCGATGTGGCTGGCCGGTCGCCAGCAGCGTCCGCCGTTGCTGCTGGTCGTGTTGCTTTGGGCGCGCCACTGCCCCGATGTGGTGCAAAGTCTGGAGCGTCATCTGGACGCCCTGTTCGCCGATTTTCGCTGTACGCCTGAGGGCTGGAGTGAAACCCAGGCGGCGCGCCAGGTGCTGGCTGCACTGAATCTCCAGCTGTTTCGTCGGCAGCAGGCCGGGCAGGGTGTCGCCGACTTGCACGCCGGTGTGCTGCTGATGCAGGGCGATGAGTTGCAGTTTCTGCAGGCGGGCAGTGTCGGCCTGGCGCGTGCGCACACAGGTACCTTGCAGATCCTGGCTGGTCGTGAGGGGCAGGCTCTCGGCGCTCAGGCCGAGCTGGCGCTGGTTCAGCACAGCCTGCTGCCTAGCCGTGGCGAGCATCTGCTGCTGGCGCCGCAACCGCTGCTCGATGTGAGTGATCTGCACGGGCTATGTACCCAGGCAGAGGGGGCCTTGGGCGAGCGGTTGCAGCCGCTGTTGCAGGCCCCCGGCGCTGCAGTGCTGCTCGGCGTGGGGGAAACCCAGTGCCTGACGCCGGCGCCGTCCGCTGCGCCGCGCCCGGCGCTGGCGCAGATCGCCTGCGGCCAGCAGCTCGATGGTTGGACGCTGTTGCGTCAATGTCCTTATGGACCGCCCGGGCGGCTGTATGTCGGGCGTGATGAGTCCGGGCGGGAAGCCGTGCTCTGGTTCGCCGAGGAAGACGCAGGCGAAGCCTTCTGGCAGCGCGAGTGGGCGTTGCGGCGCAGTCCGCAGCAGGCGTTGCCGCAGGTGCTGTCGCCGCATCAGGCGCGCGGTCACGCGTATCTGGTCCTGGCCAAGCCGCCCGGCGGCATGCGCAATCTGTTCGATTGGGTGGCCGCCCATGGTGCGCCGGATACACAGACGCTGATGGGGGTGGTGACGCAACTGATCGCTGCCGTGCGTTCGTTGCAGCGCCGTGGCATGCAGGGGCTTTGGTTGAACCCCAGGCAGATTCTGCTCGGTGATGACGGGAGAGTGCTGTTTCTGCCCGGGGCGGCTGCCATCCTCCCTGGGGTGGCACGTCAGCCTGTGCCTGAGCAGGCTGTACCGCTGGCGCCGGAACTGCGCAGCGGCCGTGCGCTGGATGGTCGTGCCGATCAGTTTGCCCTGGCGGCGCTGGTCTACTGGCTTATGAGTGGGCAATGGCCGGAGGCGGCGCGCAGCGACGTCAGGCCCGGACACTGCTATGTGCCGCTGGCGACCTTTACCGGGCATGTGCCGCAAGGCTGGGACGGCGTGCTCGCCCGGGCCCTGGCGCCGCAGCCACGGGCACGTTTCGAGGCGCTGTCGGAATTTCAGCTGGCATTGCAGCAGCCCTTGCAGGCGCGTCGCAGTCAGGCGCTAAGGCGGGCACCCTTGCAGATGGCACGCCTGGCTGTGTTGGGTCTGGGCACGCTGTCGTTGCTGTTGGGGCTGCTGCTCAGTCTTGGTGGCTGATGGGCAGCCGCCGCATCGGCGGCCCGATCAATCGGAATTGATCGGCAGCACGTAGTTCTTGAACTGTTCGTCCTCGACGAAGCCGATGGACTCGTAGACCTTCTGCGCCACCTCGTTGTCGCGGCTGGTAGCCACGCGCATGCGCACGGCGTGGGTTTCCTTGGCCATCTGCTTGGCGGTATGCAGCAGGCGGTCGGCAACCAGTTGGCGGCGAGCATCCTCGGCGACGTAGATGTCGTTGAGAATCCACACGCGCTTGAGCGAAAGCGAGGAATAGCTGGGGTAAAGCTGGCAGAAGCCGAGCAGCTTGTCTTCATCGTCGGCCAGGGCCAGGTAGATCACCGACTCCTTGCGGCGCAGGCGCTTCTCGAGGAACTTGCGTGACGACTCGGGGTAGGGCAGCTCGTTATAGAACTCGCGGTATTTGACGAACAGCGGGGTCAACAGGTCCAGGTGCTCCAGGGTGGCTTGGACGATGCGCATGGTGGGCCTCGGCTTCTCTCTGTAATGGGGCAGGAGTGGCGATGCAGCTGTTGTGCCAGCGGGTCAGTCGATGCTGCCTCAAAGCCAGTTGAAAGCGCAATCAAAGCAAGCGTTTGATTTTCTGGCTGCGGAGCAACTTGGCATTGGTGCATCTGTCTGAACTGGGCGCAGCAGTCGCCTGGCGGGTGCTGTGCTAACCTGCCGCCATCGCTTTAAGCCCTATGAACAGGGCGCGTTCAGAGGTCATCAATGCACATCCATATTCTCGGCATCTGCGGCACTTTCATGGGGTCGCTGGCTGTTCTGGCCAAAGAGCTCGGCCATCGCGTCACCGGCTCCGATGCCAACGTTTACCCGCCCATGAGCACTCAATTGGAAGCCCAGGGCATCGAGCTGATGCAGGGCTTTGATCCGGCGCACCTGCAGCCGGCACCGGATCTGGTGGTGGTGGGCAATGCCATGAGCCGTGGCAACCCAGCGGTGGAATACGTGCTGAACAAGGGGCTGCCCTACGTTTCCGGCCCGCAGTGGCTGGCCGATCACGTGCTGCAGGGGCGCTGGGTGTTGGCGGTGGCCGGTACCCACGGCAAGACCAGCAGTTCCAGCATGCTGGCCTGGGTGCTGGAACATGCCGGCATGAGCCCGGGCTTTCTGATCGGCGGCGTGCCGCAGAATTTCGGTATTTCCGCGCGCCTGGGCGGCACGCCGTTCTTCGTGGTCGAGGCCGACGAGTACGACAGCGCCTTCTTCGACAAACGCAGCAAGTTCGTCCACTACCGCCCGCGTACAGCGATTCTGAATAACCTGGAGTTCGATCACGCGGACATATTCCCGGATCTTGCGGCCATCGAGCGGCAGTTTCATCACCTGGTGCGCATCATTCCCAGCGAAGGTCTGGTCATCCATCCGGCCAGCGAAAGCGCGCTGGCGCGAGTGATCGAGATGGGTTGCTGGACGCCGGTGCAGACCACCGGTGAAGGTGGCCAGTGGCAGGCGCGCCTGCTCAGCGCCGATGGCTCGCGCTTCGAGGTGAGCTTCGACGGCAAGGTCGAGGGTACCGTGCAGTGGAACCTGACCGGTCAGCATAACGTCGCCAACGCCCTGGCCGTGCTCGCGGCGGCGCGCCATGTCGGCGTGGTGCCAGCGCTGGGCATCGAGGCGCTGGGCCAGTTCATCAACGCCAAGCGGCGCATGGAGAAGGTCGCCGAGGTGGCGGGTGTGACCGTCTTTGACGACTTCGCCCATCATCCAACCGCCATCGCCACCACGCTCGATGGCTTGCGTAAGCGTGTCGGCGACGACACCCAGGTGATCGCGGTGATCGAGCCGCGCTCCAACTCGATGAAGCTCGGCGCCCATCGCGACGGTCTGGCCGAGTCCGCCGAGCAGGCTGATGCGGTGTTCTGGTACGCGCCGCCCAATCTCGGTTGGGACCTGGCTGCCACCGTGGCGCAGGCGCGCAACCCGACGCGCGTGTGCGACTCGCTGGAGTCGATCATCGATGGCGTGAAGGCCCTGGTGCGCCCCGGCACCCAGGTGGTGATCATGAGCAACGGCGGCTTCGGCGGCCTGCATGGCAAGCTGGCAGCAGCTCTGGAGGGATGAATGTCTGGCCCTGAGAGAATAACCCTGGCGATGACCGGCGCCTCAGGCGCGCAGTACGGCCTGCGCCTGCTCGACTGCCTGGTGCAGGAGGATCGCGAGGTGCACTTCCTGATCTCCAAGGCCGCGCAACTGGTGATGGCTACCGAAACCGACGTGGCGCTACCGGCCAAACCGCAGTCCATGGCCCAGTTCCTGACCGAGTACACCGGCGCGGCGCCGGGGCAGATTCGCGTCTACGGCAAGGAAGACTGGATGGCCCCAGCCGCCTCCGGCTCTGGCGCGCCGACTGCCATGGTGGTGGTGCCGTGCAGCACCGGTACCTTGTCGGCCATCGCCAGCGGCGCCTGCAACAACCTGATCGAACGCGCCGCTGATGTGGCATTGAAGGAACGCCGCCAGCTTATTCTGGTGCCGCGCGAGGCGCCGTATTCGAGCATCCACCTGGAAAACATGCTCAAGCTGTCCAACCTCGGCGTGACCATTTTGCCGGCCTCGCCGGGGTTCTATAACCAGCCGCAGACGCTGGATGATCTGGTGGACTTCGTTGTCGCGCGCATCCTCAATTGCCTGAATATCCCCCAGGACATGCTGCCGCGCTGGGGCGAGCATCACTTGGTGTCGGATGACTAAGGAGAGTGCTGATGTCCATTGTGAGTCGCTGTGTGCTGGGAAGCGTCCTCACATTGTCGTTGCTGCCGGTGGCCGAGGCCTCCATGCGCTGCGGTACCGCCCTGGTTTACGAGGGCGAGCGTAGCGTCGAGGTGCTGCGTAAATGCGGTGAACCCGATCAGCGTGAGGTGACGCCACCCAGCAGTCCACTGGGTGGCGGCGTGACAGTCGAGCAATGGATCTATGGGCCTCGCAATGGCGTCTATCGCTACCTGCGTTTTCTCGATGGCAAGCTGGTGGAAATTAGGGTCGAGCGCGGATGAGACGGACTTTGGCACTCACTCTGCTGCTGGCGCTGAACCTGACCGGCTGCGCCACCGTGCGAACGCTGGACGCGGCCAAGCCCAATGCCCCAGTGGTCTACGCCGGGACGCGGCTGGACTGGTATGCGATCAATGGCGGCTGCTGTCCGCTGGATCGTTTCGGCGCCGAGGCGCCGCGTTATCCTGGATTGGATCTGCCCGCCAGTGCGCTGCTTGATACCCTGCTGTTGCCGTTTTCGCTGGCCACGGCGCTGGGTGTGAGTCTCGGTGTCAGCGGCGGGTTGTAGCCGGATGCAGTCCGGGAAAGGCGCTGGTGCGTGCGGCGTACCCTACCGGGTTGGCGTTGGTGGCGTCGCTCAGCAGGTTTCCGCTTCCACTTCCTGGCACACGTCGATCCACTCGGCATCGACCAGTTCGGCCATGCGCTGCGGGGCGATGCGCACCGCACTGTGGGTGGCGCCGGCGGCCGGCAGCACTTCGTCGAAGGCCAGCAGCGAGCGGTCGCAGTAGACACTGAGCGGTGTGGCCAGGCCGAACGGGCAGACGCCGCCCACCGGGTGGCTGGTCAGCTCGATCACGGTCTGCGCATCGAGCATGCGCGCCTTGGCGCCGAAGCATTCCTTCATCTTGCGGTTGTCGATACGCGCGTCGCCGCGGGCGACGATCAGCACGTCGCGTTCGGCGATGCGAAAGGCCAGGGTTTTGGCGATCTGGCCCGGCGATACACCATGCGCTTCGGCGGCCAGCGCCACGGTGGCGGTGCTGGACTGCAGTTCGATGATCGCGATATCGGGCGCCTTGGCGGCGAAGAAGGCGCGTACAGAGGCCAGGCTCATGAAACGGTCCCCCAGGGCTGTCGAGGTGGGCACGGCACGACGGCCAGTCTCTCGCTGGCCAAGCGCAGCCCCCTTCCTGGGGTGCTGGTGTGGTCGTGACCACGGCGAAAAAACAAGCGGCCATGCTCGCGCTGCATGACCGGCACGTCAAGGCCTGATGGCGTCAGTTTGCCAGCAGATGTGCTGTTTTTACCGCCTCAACGAGCCCGTAGCGACCTTTTTCGTCTCGCGTCACCCGTCCCATGGCCACGTCGGGGTCGTGGGTGAATACCAGGCGGCCGCCGCGGGCGACCAGGTCGGCCAGCAGCGCCTCTTTTTCCTCGATCAGGCCTTCGGGGAAGCGGTCGTAGCCCATGGTGATCGGCAGGTGCACCCAGGGCGCGCCAGGGATCAGGTCGCCGGGAAATACCACCGGCCCGCCCGGCATGACCACTTCCGGCAGCAGTTGGCCCGGCGTGTGGCCGTCGCTCCAGTGCAGGCGCCAGTCTGGGCCGAGCAGTTCGCAGCTTTCGGTTTCTTCGATCAAATGCAGGCGGCCGCTGTTTTCCAGCAGATCGAGCAGCTCCGGGATATAGGACGCTTTATCGCGGGCGTGCGGATTGCAGGCGCGCTGCCACTGGCGACGACCGGTGACGAAGCGCGCGTTGGGAAACAGCAGGCGCGCCGGCTGACCGTCCTGCCAGGCGGCGAGCAGACCACCGGCATGGTCGAAGTGCAGGTGGGTGAGCACGACGATGTCGATATCGGCATCGCTCAGACCAACGGCTGCAAGGCTGTCGAGCAGCACGTGGCGCTCTTCCTGCACGCCGAAGCGCTGCTTCAGCTCGGGGCTGAAGAAGGCGCCGATGCCGGTTTCCACCAGGATATTGCGCTCGTCTTCCTGCACCAGCAGGGCGCGGCAGCCGAGGTCGATGCGATTGAGGTCGTCGGCCGGCATCCAGCGTTGCCACAGCGCCTTGGGCGCGTTGCCGAACATGGCGCCGCCATCGAGTTTCTGGCTGTTGCCGGTCAGGGTGGTCAGGGTTCGCATGACGGTATCTCTTGTTCTTGAAGGCGGCTGTGCTCGGTCTTGCATTGTCGCCGAGCCTTGCCGGTGGGAAAAGCGCCGGCGCCGGCGAATAAAAAGGCGCGGCGCCGAAGCGGCCGCGCAACACGCTCAAACCTGTAGGGCGGGTGCAACCCGCCGGATCAGGGGTGGCTAGAACTGCTCTGCAGCCAGACCATAAAGCGGCTGGCTGCCGGCACGAATGCTCGCCTCCAGGCTCAGGGTGCGCGGCAGCAGACGGGCGAAGAAGAACTCGGCGGTGGCCAGCTTGCCGCCATAGAAGGCCTCGTCTTCGCCCTGCTTGCTTTGCGCCACGGCGGCCATGCGTGCCCACATGTAGGCGTAGGCGACGTAGCCGAACAGATGCAGGTACTCCACCGAGGCGGCGCCGACGGCGTTAGGCTCGCTCTTGGCCTGCTCCAGCAGCCAGCCGCTGACCGCCTCCAGGCGCTCCAGGGCCTCGATCAGGCGTTCGCGGTAAGGCGATTCATGGGCATGGGCGAAGTCGCGCACCTCGGCGGCGAACAG
Source organism: Pseudomonas sp. ZH-FAD (assembly GCF_002803095.1). Lineage (GTDB taxonomy): Bacteria > Pseudomonadota > Gammaproteobacteria > Pseudomonadales > Pseudomonadaceae > Aquipseudomonas. The sequence goes on from NZ_PGLR01000045.1 coordinate 15,995, forward strand.
TCGCAGCGCGGCGCCGCCGTTGGCCACCACCTTGCGCCCGAGCAGGTCGAGTGCCTGGATGCCGTTGGTGCCTTCGTAGATCTGTGCGATGCGCACGTCGCGTACCAGCTGTTCCTGGCCCCATTCGCGGATATAGCCGTGGCCGCCGAATACCTGCTGGCCATGCACGCAGCTTTCCAGCCCGGTGTCGGTGAAGAAGGCCTTGGCCACCGGGGTGAGCAGGGCGACCAGGGCTTCGGCGTTCTGCCGCTCGTCGGCATCCTCGACGTACTTGGCCAGATCCAGTTGCTGACCAACGTAGCAGGCGAATGCGCGACCACCCTCGTTCAGCGCCTTCATGGTCAGCAGCATGCGGCGTACGTCGGCGTGGACGATGATCGGGTCGGCGACCTTGTCGTGGTTCACCGGGCCGGTGGCGGCGCGGCTCTGGATGCGTTCGCGGGCGTAGCTGACGGCCGACTGATAGGACGCCTCGGCGCAGCCGATGCCCTGGATGCCGATGGACAGACGCTCGTAGTTCATCATGGTGAACATCGCCGCCAGGCCCTTGTTCACTTCGCCGATCAGGTAGCCGGTGGCGCCATCGAAGTTCATCACGCAGGTGGCCGAGGCCTTGATGCCCATCTTGTGCTCGATCGAGCCGCAACTCACGGCGTTGCGTGCACCCAGGCTGCCGTCGGCATTGACCATCACCTTGGGCACCAGGAACAGCGAGATGCCCTTCGGCCCGGCCGGTGCGTCCGGCAGCTTGGCCAGCACCAGATGGATGATGTTCTCGGTCAGGTCCTGCTCACCGCCGGTGATAAAGATCTTGCTGCCGGTGATCCTGTAGCTGCCGTCGGCCTGCGGCTCGGCGCGGGTGCGGATGATGCCCAGATCGGTGCCGGCATGGGCCTCGGTCAGGCACATGGAGCCGGCCCAGCGGCCTTCGTACATCGGCGGCAGGTAGGTGGTTTTAAGGTCTTCGCTGGCGTGGGCGTCGATGGCCAGGCAGGCGCCGGAGCTCAGCGCCGAGTACAGCGCGAAGCTGGAACCGGCGGCGTAAAGCATCTCCTCGAAGGCCACGGCGAGCATCTTGGGCATGCCCATGCCGCCGTAATTCGGGTTGCCGGACAGGCCCACCCAGCCGCCTTCGGTGTATGTGGCATAGGCCTCGCGAAAACCTGCCGGGGTACGCACATCGCCATCGATCCATTGCGCGCCTTCCTCGTCGCCGCTGCGATTCAGCGGAGCGATCAGGCTGCCGGTGACCTTGGCCGCTTCTTCGAGGATGGCGTCGGCGGTGTCGGCATCGACGGTTTCCGCCAGGGCCGGCAGACGTGCCCACAGGCTCGGCGCCTGGAAGACTTCATGAAGGACGAAGCGCATATCGCGCAGCGGGGCGTTGAATTCGGGCATGGTGCAACCTCGACAGCAGTGGCGCCGACGAGCGCGGCGCTGGGTGAACGAAAGAACTCAGTCGGCCTTGGCCGCTTCGTTCGGTTTGTCCTTGATGCTGGTGAATTTAAGCAGATGGGTGCGTTCGACCAGAATGTACAGCGCAGCACCCGCGGCCAGGCCCCAGCCCGCGCCGTAGACGGCGAGCACCACACCCATGGTGCCGGCGATGCCGCGCTCGGTGTTGTTGTTGAGCTGCTCGAAGCCGACCATCAGGCAGATGTAACCGGTGAGGATCAGCGTCAGCGACAGGGCGATCGGCAGTACCGGCTGGAAGAAACTGACCAGCGGCAGCATGAACAGCGCGGCGAAGCCAGTGATCCAGAAGGTACCGGCGCCACTGTATATCGAGTCCATCGCCTTGCGCCCGTACTTGTAGCGCTCGGCCATGGTCGCCGCCACGGCGGTCCACAGCGGGCCGGCCAGGCCCGGGTAGGGCGCGAAGAAGGCGTGCAGGGCGTTGCGGATGGCGGTCACCAGGTGGATGCGGTCAACGTTGTTTTCGATCACCTCGTCGGTGCGCAGTTCATCGGCGCGCTGCATCAGCGACTGGCCGACGATAATGTCGCCGAAGGCGATCACGTAGGCGATCACCGCGGTGGGCACGGCCAGCATGAACACGTCGAGGCTGGGGAAGCCGACGTTGAACGGCAGGTAGTTCCACATTTCGCCGAAGGCCGGCGCGGTGATGCCCCATTTGACGTCCGGCATCTTGTACTCGCCCACGGCGATGCCGATGAAGATGGCGATCAGCATGCCCGGCACCATGCCGTAGTTGACGATCTTGCGCGCCAGCGGCACGCGCTCGGTCAGGCCCTTGAACGACACCGAGAACATCAGGTACAGGCAGATCAGGCTGCCGAGAACCAGGGAGATCGGCGTGTTGGCCAGGCGGCCGCCGGCGCTGATCTCGCCCATCAGCGCGGCGATGCCGGCGCCGATGATGATGCCGCCCTTCATCGAGTTGGGAATCAGCCGCACCAGCGCGCTGCCCAGGCGGGTGACGCCGAGGAAGAGGAAGATCACGAACACCAGGAACTGCAGGGCGAACAGCGCCTGAATGGCCGCGGGACCTGGCTCGTAATTGCCGAGAAACAGCAGCACCACCGGAATGCCGGGAGTGATCCAGCCGGGCACCAGCGGCACGCCGAGCAGCGCCGGCAGCATGAAGCCGATGCCGCACACCACCACGTAGGCCAGGGCCACGTCGTAGGGCAGGCCGAGGTATTTCTCCAGCAGCGGGATCATTGCCAGGCTGACCACGAACATGATCAGTGCCTGCAGCATCTCGGCGGTTTCCCAGCGGTAATGCACGAACGGCAGGCGCAGCTTGAACGGGCCGAGGGGCCAGTACGGTTGTTCGTCGCCGTCACGACGCTTGAAAATTTGCATGAGGGTTCTCCGTCGGCCGCCTGGGCCGGTTCTTGTTGTTGTGCAAACGGTGGGCTGCGGTCTGTGGGAGGCGCTTTAGCGGCGACGCTCGCGGCTGAAGCCCCTCCCACAAGGGATCAGAGGGCCTTGGCCATATCGCGCAGGACGAACTTCTGGATCTTGCCGGTGCTGGTCTTGGGCAACTGGGCGAAGACCACGGTCTTGGGTACCTTGAAGCCGGCCAGGTGCTCGCGGCAGAAGGTCATGATCTCGTTGTCGCTGACCTGCTGGCCGGTCTTCAGGGTGATGAAGGCGCAGGGCGTCTCGCCCCATTTCTCGTCCGGGCGGGCGACCACGGCCGCCTCCAGCACCGCCGGGTGGCGATAGAGCACGCCTTCGACCTCGATGGTGGAGATGTTCTCGCCGCCGGAGATGATGATGTCCTTGAGGCGGTCGCGGATCTCCACATAGCCGTCGGTATGGCACACGCCCAGGTCGCCGGTGTGGAACCAGCCGCCCTCGAAGGCCTCGGCGGTGGCGCTGGGGTTCTTCAGGTAGCCCTTCATCACGGTGTTGCCGCGCATGAAGATCTCGCCGATGGTCTGGCCGTCACGCGGTACCGGCTCCAGGGTTTTCGGGTCGGCGACCATCACCCCTTCCAGGGTCGGGTAGCGCACCCCCTGGCGCGCCTTGATGGTGGCGCGCTCCTCCAGCGGCAGTTCGTCCCATTCCGCGTGCCAGGCGCACAGGGTCACCGGGCCGTAGACCTCGGTCAGGCCGTACACATGGGTGACATGGATGCCCATCTCCTCCACCGCGCCGATCACCTTCGCCGGTGGCGCAGCGCCGGCGACCATGGCCTTGACCGGGTGATCGATGGCCGCCTTGGCCTCGGCCGGCATGTTCACCAGGGCGTTGAGCACGATGGGCGCGCCGCACAGGTGGGTGACCTGCTCGTCGCGGATCAGGGTGAGGATCTTCGCCGGGTCGACGCGGCGCAGGAACACATGCACCCCCGCCAGTGCAGTGACCGTCCAGGGGTAGCACCAGCCGTTGCAGTGGAACATCGGCAACGTCCACAGGTAGACCGGGTGGTTGCCCATGGCCCAGGTCATCTGGTTGCCCATGGCGTTGAGGAAGGCGCCGCGGTGGTGGTAGACCACGCCCTTGGGGTTGCCGGTGGTGCCGGAGGTGTAGTTGAGGCTGATGGCCTGCCACTCGTCCGTCGGCCACTGCCAGGCGAATTCGGGGTCGCCCTCAGCGAGGAAGGCCTCGTAGTCCAGGTTGCTGACCGCCTGGCCCTCGCCGTACTCGGGGTCGTCGACGTCGATCACCAGCGGCGGGTGGTCGAGCATGCCGATGGCAGCGTGGATCACATCGAAGAACTCGCGGTCGGCGATCACCACCTTGGCTTCGCCATGCTGCAGCATGAAGGCGATGGCCTCGGCATCCAGGCGTACGTTGAGGGTGTTGAGCACTGCGCCGATCATCGGCACGCCGAAATGCGCTTCGAGCATGGCCGGAATGTTCGGCAGCATCACCGCCACCGTGTCGCCCTGGCCGATGCCGCGGCCGGCCAGCGCCGAGGCCAGGCGCCGGCAGCGCGCGTAGGTCTCGGCCCAGTTGCGGCGAATCGAGCCATGCACCACGGCCGGATAGTGCGGGTAAACCGCCGCGGTACGCTCGATGAAGCTCAGGGGGCTGAGGGCGACGTGGTTGACGGCGGCGCGGCCGAGGCCCTGCTCGTAGATCGACATGGCGGATACACCTTTGGCTGATTGTTAGCTCTGGTTATTCCGGTAATGATGCAGGCATTACCGAAGCTTGCTGGCGGTAATTTATAGGTCATTACTAGCAAATATGGAAGTTGTACCAAGGTTTTATAGAATAATTACTATATGAAGACTGACGCTCATCTCTCCGCCGTTCCCCTGCAGTCCTGGCTGCGCATCCAGCGCGAGGCGCCGCCGCTGGGCGAGCGGGCCGAGGCCCTACGCCAGGCTCTGCTGGGCTGCCCGCAGGTGCGCCAGGCCTGGTACCTGGCCTGGCAGCCGGCCAGTCGCACCTACGCTCAGGTGGACGGAGGACCGCGCCTGCCGCCGGGCATGGGCGACCCGCTGGAGGCCAGTGACGAGACGCTGTTCGCCGCGCTTGGCGAACAATCGAGCCTGCCCTTCGACGCCCTGCGCCGGCTGCCCTGCTGGCTGGCCGGGCGTCTGCGCCGCGCCGCGCTGCATCATGGCCAGGCGCTGGCCCTGCAGCTGCAGCCCGGCCAGCCCGGCGTGCTGCTGTTGCAGGTCGACGAGGCGGCCGGGCTGGAATGGCTGCCCTGGCTGCGTGAGCTGCTGGTGCAGATGGTCGAACTGGCCTCGGGGCTGGCGCGCAGTGCACCGTTGCTGTCGGCCGACCCGCAGCCGGCGCTGCTGCTCGACGCCGAGGCGCGCCTGCTGGAAAGCAATGCGGCGCTGCAGGCGCTGCTTGGCGAGCGCGCGCTGGCTCAGGTCGGCGCGCTGTTGCCGGTCAACCATCTGCCGCTGGTGCGCGCCTGCCTGGAGCAGGCGCGTGCCATCGAGGCGGTGGAGGCGCAGGACGGCGAGCGTATCCTGATCTGGAGTTTCGTCCCCGATGTCGCCGAGCGGCGGGTGCTGGCGCGCTGCCGCGAGGCCACCCGCGAGGTCCGCGAACAGCGCGAGGCCGCGCGGGCGCGGCGGCTGTACCGGCTGATCACCGAGAACACCACCGACCTGATTTCCCGGCATACGCCGGGCGGCGTGTTTCTCGACGCCTCGCCGGCCTGCTGGACGCTGCTCGGCTACTGGCCGGAAGAACTGCGCGGCATGGCGGTCGACGGCCTGCTGCATCCGCAGGACCAACCGCAGCAGGCCAAGCAGGCGCGCGAGGCGCTGGAGCAGGACGGTTATCACACCATGACCTACCGCATCCGCCACCGCGATGGCCACTACCTGTGGTTCGAGACCGCCAGCCGCGCCATTCGCGAGACCTACACCGGCGCGGTGGTGGAGGTGGTCAGCGTGTCGCGCGACATCACCGCGCGCATCCAGGCCGAGGAGAACAAGCGCCGTCTGGAGGACGAGCTGGCGCACACCACGCGGCTGATCACCCTGGGCGAGCTGGCCTCGGGCATCGCCCACGAGATCAACCAGCCGCTGGCGGCGGTGGTCAACTACGCCAGCGCCAGCCAGCGCTACCTGCAGGGTATCGGTGGCGATCCGGCCGGTGTCGACAAGGTGGCCCAGGGCCTGGCGCGCATCACCGAACACGCCAACCACGCCGCGGTGGTGATCAGGCGTTTGCGCGCCTTCCTGCGCAAGGGCCAGCGGCGCATGCAGGCGCTCAATCTGGCCGAGGTGGCGAATGAGGCGGTGCGTCTGTGCAACTGGGAGGCCGGTGCGGCGCAGGTGGCGGTCAGCGACGTCTTGCCGGACAATCTGCCGCCGGTATTCGCCGACCGCGTACTGCTCGAACAGGTGCTGCTCAACCTGCTGCGCAATGCCATCGATGCCAACCGCGAGCGCCACCCGGGCGCGCCTTCGCAGGTGCGACTGGAGGCCGGCGAGTGCGACGGCGGCCTGGCGATCCGGGTGATCGATCAGGGGCCGGGCGTCAGCGACGAGCAGATGGCCAAGTTGTTCACCCCCTTCTACACCAGCAAGGCGGACGGCCTGGGGCTCGGCCTGTCCATGAGCCGCAGCATCGTCGAAGGCTTTGGCGGGGCGCTGGAGGCATTGCCCGTCGAGGGCGGCGGGTTGTGCCTGGAGTGCCGTTTGCCGCTGGGCAGGGACGATGAGTCGTTGTCGAAAAGTCGCGGCTAAAGCCCCTCCCACGGGGCATGCAAACTGTGGGAGGGGCTTTAGCCGCGACCGATGAAACGCATAACAACAAGAGGAGCAGCACAGGGATGCAACAACTGGTTTATGTGGTCGATGACGACCAGGGCATGCTCGACTCGACCCTCTGGCTGCTGGAGTCGGTAGGCCTAAAGGGCGTGCCGTTCACCAGCGGTCGTGCCTTTCTCGAGGCCTGCGACCCGGCGGCCAATGCCTGCGTGCTGCTCGATGTGCGCATGCCTGGCATGGGTGGGCTGAACGTGCAGGAGGAGATGCGCGTGCGCGGTATCGACCTGCCGATCATTTTCGTCAGCGGTCACGCCGACGTGCCCATCGTGGTGCGCGCGTTCAAGGCCGGCGCGGTGGATTTCATCGAGAAGCCCTACAACGAGCAACTGCTGCTCGACAGCGTGCAGCAGGCGCTGGAGCGCCGTAAGCCTGTAACCAGGCGCGATCCGCGTCTGGCCGAGGTACAGGCGCGGCTCGATCAACTCACCCCACGTGAGCGTGACGTGCTGTTGCCATTGGTGCGCGGCTATACCAACCGTGAAGTCGCCGAGCAGCTGGATATCAGCGTGAAAACCGTCGACCTCTATCGCTCACGGGTGATGAAGCGCATGCAGGCCGAGACGCTGGCCGAGCTGGTGGGTATGGCCATCGCCGCCGGTCTGGTGGACAGCCTGGCGTTGCGTGAGCCTGCGCGCGCCTGAGTCTTCAGGCTGAGCCCTGCTGCAGGTCGAGGATGGCTCGACCGTAGACGCCGATCTGTTCGGCCGGCTGCGGGACGCCATACAGGTAGCCCTGGAAGTGGTGACAGCCCAGGCGTAGCAGAGCATCGCGCTGTGCCTGGCTCTCTACGCCTTCGGCGATGACGCGCAACTCCAGCGCCTGCCCCAGAGCGAGAATGGTCCGCACGATGGCGGTATCGCTGGCATTGTCGAGCAGGTCGCGAACGAAGCTGCGGTCGATCTTCAACTGGTCGAGTGGCAGGCGTTTCAGGTAGCTGAGCGATGAGTAGCCGGTGCCGAAGTCGTCCAGCGAGAAACGCACGCCGCGGGCTCTGAGCTGGCCCATCTTGTTGATCAGCGCTTCGATGTCCTGCACCAGCTGGCTCTCGGTCAGCTCCAGCTCCAGCTTGTGCGGGTTGGCTCCGGTCTTCTGCAGCGCGCTGAGCACGTCGGTGACGAAGTTCGGATGATGGAATTGGCGGGCGCTGACGTTGATCGCCACGGTCAGCTCGTTGCGCTGCGGGTCATTGGCCCATGAGGCGAGTTGCTGGCAGGCCGTGTGCAGGATCCAGCGGCCCATGGGCAGGATCAGCCCGGTACTTTCCGCCAGCGGGATGAACTCGCCAGGCGGCACCAGACCGCGCTGCGGGTGCTGCCAGCGCACCAGCGCCTCGGCGCCGAACAGCTCACCCCGTTCATCCACCTGCGGCTGGTAGTGCAGAAGCAACTGACCCTCGCTCAGGGCGCGGCGCAGCTCGTGCTCCAATGTGGCGCGGGCGGCCAGCGCCTGCTGCATGCGCGGGTCGAAGAAACACAGGGTATTGCGCCCGGCTGCCTTGGCTTCATACATGGCCAAGTCGGCGTGCTTGAGCAGTTCCTCGGGCTTGTCGTGCGGTTGCGAGAACAGCGCTACACCGATGCTGGCGCTGCCGCTGTGGCTATAGCCGGGCAGCTCGAACGGGGTGGCCAGAGCGCGCAGCAGCTTTTCCGCGACATGCTCGATGGTGGCGATGGCAGCCTGAGGCTCAGGCTCGAGGTTCTCCAGTATCAATACGAACTCATCGCCGCCGAGGCGCGACAGGCTGTCTTCGAGGCGCACCTGATTGAGCAGGCGCTCGCTGACCTGTTGCAGCAGCAGATCGCCCATGTCGTGGCCGAGGGTGTCATTGAGCTGCTTGAAATTGTCCAGATCGATGAACAGCAGCGCGCCCTCACGTCGACTGCGTGCGCTGCGGGCCAGGGCGAACTGCAGGTGTTCGAGCAGCAGGCGGCGATTGGGCAGACCGGTGAGCGCGTCGTAATAGGCGAGTTGATGGATCTGTTCGAGGTTCTTCTTGTGCTCGGTGATGTCGGTGGAAATGCCGCACAGGGCGTAGATGCTGCCATCGGCGGCACGCAGCGGCAGCTTCACCGAAAAGTAGGTGCGCTCGTTACGGCCGTAGCGATCACGGTTGGTTTCCTCGCTCTCGATGCGCTCGCCAGCCAGTACGCGTCGGTCGTTGATGCCCAGTGCTTGTGCCGTGTCACTGTCGAAGAAGTCGGCATCGCTATGACCGATGACCTGTTCGGCGCTGCGTCCGAACAGCTCGCAAACCCTGCGATTGACGTACTGATAACGCAGTTGCGGGTCCTTGATGTAGATATGCGCCTCGACGCTGTCGAGGATGGTATTGAGGCGCGCTTCGCTGGTCTTGAGGTGTCGGGTCTTGTCCGCGACCTGGCGGCGTAACAGCAGGCTGCCGCCAATGGCCAGCGCCAGCAGTGCGGCGAGCAGCGCCAAGCCCCACCAGAACAGGACGGGCACGCTGCGCTGCTGAGGCGCTCCGCTCCAGCGCTGCAGCACCTGAAAGTAGATAGAGCCAGGCGCTGATTGCCAATTTTGCAGGTGCTGGTCGATGGCACTGAGCAGCTCGCCGTTGGCACCCTTGCGCGTGGCGTAGAACAGCTGTGCAGGCTGGAACATGATCGGTGTTGCGCTCAGGCGGTAGTTGGCGGCGTGATAGTCACCGAACAGATGATTGGCCACTACTGCATCGGCCTGCTCGGCAAGCACCATGGCAAAGCCCTGGCTCAGGTCGCTGAGCGGAATCATCTGTGCCTGCAGGCCAAAGCTGTCGAGCAGGCTCTGCAGATACTTGAACTGAATCGACCCCTCCAACGCTGCGATACGCAGGCCGCGCAGGTCGAGCACGCTCCGCAGGCGCAGCTCTTCGTGGCTGTACAGCTGTGACCAGCTGAATAGCGAAGGCACCTGGTGGAAGTCCATCAGTTGTGCCCGCTCCTCGCTGAAGGCGACGTCTGGCAGCAGATCGATCTCGCCGTCCTGCAGCAGTTGCAGGCATTGCTGCCAGGCGCAGGGCACTGTCTGCAGCTGCCAGCGTTCCTCATTGGCAATGGCCTGCAGCAGTTCACCGAGAATGCCCGATGGCTGTGCGTTGGCATCGGCAAAGATCTTTGGCTCGTTGGCGTACACGCCGACCCTGACCATGCGTGCCTCTGCGGCGGTGCTCCAGGCGCAGCCCAGCAGGCACAGACACAGCAGCAGGTTAACGAGGCGGGGTGAAAAGAGGGGCTTCATGCGCGGGTCGACTTCCATGGGCAGAGTTCCAGCAGCCTGTTCTGCAGTATGGCCGCCTATACCGAGTATGCGAGCCCAGTGCGGTGCTCAGTCGGCCCAGCCGCGATAGACGTGGGTCATGGGTCTGGGGCCTTTCAGGTAGCCGGTATCCAGCTGGCGGATATGAAAGCCCCCGGCCTCGATCAGCGCGGGTATGTCGCGATCCAGATGGCAGCCGCCGGCCAGCGGTTTCCACAGCGGCGTCAGGCGTTTCTGCCAGCGCACCACAGGCAGATCCGGCGCCAGGCCATGTTCGCAGAACAACAGACGACCACCGGCTTTCAGCACCCGGCGCATTTCCCTGAGTGCGGCCAGCGCATCGGGGATGGTGCACAGGGTGAAGGTGCAGACGATGTCGTCGAAGCTGGCGTCCTCAGCCTGAATCTGCCCCAGCTCCAGGGCGATCATTTCCACCGGCACCTGGCAGCGCGCGGCGCGTTCACGGGCCAGGCGCTGCATGTCGGCGGACGGGTCGACGCCAACGATCACCTCGACCCGCTGCGGATCGTAGAAGCTCAGGTTGAGGCCACTGCCGATGCCGATCTCCAGTACTCGCCCCCTGGCCAGCGGCACGATCTGTGACCGCGCCTTCATTACCGCGCCCATGCCGCAGGCGAAATCGATCAGATACGGCAGCACGTGGCGGTCATAGAGGCTCATGGTTCAGGCTTCGTCTTGCTCGTCGTCGCCGTCATCGTTGTCACCGCGATAGGCAGCGAAGCACTTGAGGCTGTGGCTGACTTCGCTGCCCTCGATCAGCCAGCTGTCGTCCGCTTCGCTGTAACGCGCGGCCTGCACCGAAGCCAGGGAAAACTTCCACAGGCGGCGTTCACGGCCGTCTATGCAATGTACTTGCAGCAGGGGTTTGGCGGCGCTGTCGCTGCCAGCCGTGCCGGCGCTGATCTGCGCCAGCAATTCGGTGTCGAGGTCGAACTGCCAGGCATACAGACCGTCGATCTCGAGCATGTCGGCGTCTTGCAGGGCCTCGATCAGGCTTGTGGGTTTCATCGTTTCATCCACGGTATCAGCGCCCAAGCCGGCGCAGGTCGGAAGACTCTATCACGCGTACGCCGTCTTCCTCTTCCAGGGCCAGGCGCCACAGGGCACGGGCCAGGGCGCAGGCGTCGATGCCGCGATACTTGCCCGGTAGCCAGCGCAGCAACGGGGCTGCGAGGCGCTCGCCGAGACGAAATTCGTGCCGCGCGCCGAGCAGCAGCGACGGGCGAGCGATGGTCAGTTGCGGCCAGTCCATGGCCTTCAGCGCCTCTTCGGTCTCGCCTTTGACGCGGTTGTAGAACACCTTTGATCCGGGGTTGGCACCGAGGGCGCTGATCACCACCAGATGCCGTGCGCCCAGCTCGCGAGCGCGCCGAGCGAAGGCCAGTACCAGGTCATGATCGACGGCACGGAAGGCTTCCTGCGAGCCGGCCTGCTTGATGGTGCTGCCCAGGCAGCAGAAAGCGGTATCGACCTGGCCGGACAGCTGCGGCAGCAGCGCTTGCAGGTCGCCCACCGGGTTTTCCAGGTGCGGGTGCGCGGCCAGTGGGCGGCGCGTAGGCGCCAGCACGCGGGCGACCGTCGGCTCGCTGAGCAGGCGGTCGAGCAGGTGTTCACCGGTGAGTCCGGTGGCGCCGGCGATAAGGATGTGCTGCGGGGTCAGGTACATGCGGTTGTCTCTTGTCCGTTACAGTTCAGCTTAGTCCTTTGCCGGACCACTGGCCACGGCACTGAGCGCACGCTCGGCCTGGCTCTGGCGCAGGTTGCGCCAGTGCTGGAGTACGCCGCGTGGCGCCCAGATCTGCGGTTCGGAAGGTTCGAAGCCGTCGCTCTGCTCACGCTCGGCGACGCGTTCCTTGGCCAGCTCGAAGGCCCGCTCGAGGTTGTCGGTTTCGCCCAGCGCCTCGGCGAACAGGGCGCGGCCGAAGTAGGTGAAGTCGTTCTCTTCACTGCAGCCGAAGGACACCCGGTCGGCACGTGCGGCGGTCATCACCAGGGTCTTTTCGTCTTTCAGCGGCGGGATGAAACCGCCGGAATAGCAGGCGGAGATCACCACCACCTTGTTGCGCTGCTTGAGTGGAGCGAGCAGGGCAGCCAGCTCGCTGGCGGGCAGGTCGGCCAGTTGCAGGCGCGGCTGGTCGAGATTGAGCTCGTGACGGCGCGAGCCGTGGCTGGTCAGATAGATGAAGATCAGGTCTTCTTCGCCACTGCGTGCGGCCAGCGCCTGCACCACGCGGGTGAGATTCTCGCGGGTGGCCAGTGGGCGGTCGGCGAGATGGTCGCGGTGGTTGATCAGGCTGATGCTGCCATAGGCGCCAAAGCGCTCGCGCATCAGCCGGCTGACGTAGTCGGCTTCGCGCATGAATACGCTTTGCTTGCCGTCGCCGGCCAGGGTCAGCGCATACAGCTCGCGCGCCGGTGTCGAGGCTGGAATCGCGGCGATGGCTTCATCGAGCAGATGCCCTTGTTGCAGCAGGCCCAGCTCGAGGCTATCGGGCAGCACCTGGCCCTGATCGTCACGTACCAGGCGGCCGCGTTGCCAGGTGCCGGACTGGCGACTGCCATCGGCCAAGGTCAGGGTGCCTGTACCGCTGTACTCGCCAGCCGAGAAGCGGCCCCGGTAGGCGCTGCCATCGCTCAGCGTGAGCAGGCCTTCACCTTCATACTGCCAGTCGGCGAACTCGCCGAGGTAGCGGGTGCCTGCGCCGTCGGTATATTCACCGGGGCCCTGCATCACGCCCTCGATGAACTCCCCGGCCCAGGTTTCGCCGCTGGCGCTCTGGTAGCGGCCCTTGCCGTGGAATTCGTCATTCTGGAAGCCGCCGCTGTAGTTGTCGCCATCGGCATTCTGATAACTGCCCTGGCCGCTGAGCAGCCCTTGGGCGAACACGCCGCTGTACTGGTTGCCGTAGGCGTCGCTGCGCACGCCCTGGCCCTCTGGCTGACCGTTGACGAACTGGCCCTGGAAGCTGCTGCCGTCGGCCATCTCCAGTTTGCCCAGGCCATGGAAGCGGTCGTTGAGAAATTCACCCTGGTAGCGCTGGCCGCCCTGTTCCAGCAGGCCGACGCCGCTGAAGCGATTGCGTTCGAAACCGCCCTGGTAGCGGCTGCCATCGCTGTAGGTCAGGGTGCCCTGGCCATGGAACATGCCTTCGTGGAACTCGCCCAGATAGTGTTCACCACCCGGGCCTTGCCATTCACCGCTGCCTTCGAGCATGCCGTCCTTGAACTGGCCGACGAACCAGCTGCCGTTGCGGTAGTCCAGGCGTCCCGGCCCTTGCAACAGACCGTCGACTATCTCGCCGCGATACTGGCCACCATCCGGCAGGGTGGCATTGGCCGGCAGCAGCGGGCGTGCTTCGTCGCAACCGGCGAGCAGCAGAGACAGGCAAAGAGGCAGCAAGCGCAGGGCAAGGGGATTCATGAGGGACGTCCAGGTCGGTGCTTTGTCCGCAGTATGCCGCAAGCCTGGACGCTTGCGTTGCCGAGTCGCACGCTTTGCTGATGTGAGAACGCTCCCGTTCCGGCAGCTGACGCCGGAAGCGGGAACAGGCAGGGGTCAGACGAAGCAGAGGGTCAAGGGTTCGGCAATATAGGCCGGCTTCTCCTGGCCTTCGATCTCCAGTACGGCGCGGGCCTTGAGCAGCCACTGGCCGGGGTTCTTCTCGGTAGCGTCGGTCAGCGTCACCACCAGGCGCACCTTGGAGTCGACCTTGACCGGCTGGATGAAACGCACGCTGTCGAGACCGTAGTTCACCGCCATCTTCAGGCCCTGCGGCATGATCATGATTTTTTCCATCAGCATCGGCACCAGCGATAACGACAGGAAACCGTGGGCGATGGTGGTGCCGAAAGGCGTCAGCTTGGCTTTTTCCGGGTCGACGTGGATGAACTGGTGGTCGCCGGTGCACTCGGCGAACTGATTGATGCGCTGCTGGTCGATGGTCAGCCACTCGGACTTGCCGAGTTCCTTGCCAACATAGTCCTTGAGCTCTGCTACGGGTACGAACGGCATAGTTCCTCCTTGAGGACGCGGGTGTTTTTCTTGTGTGCGTGAACCGTTGCGGCCTAGATCATCACGGGGCCGGCAGCGGGTCAAGCCTGCCTTGGCGTAATGAATGACGCGGCATAGGCCAGCCTGACGAAGCAATACAGAGGCCAGCGCGCCTATAATGGCCGACATGCCTCAATAGATGCCCGGAATCCCCTCTGGTAGGCCGCTGAAAAACTACCTGTGTTGTCATTGCTGCGTTAAAACAGGCTCGTGCGCGAGTCCGATCAGAATGCTCATTTACAACTCGTAAACTGCGCTTCCTCGCCTGTTTTTGCGGGGCCGCCATCGGTGTTGCACTGACTGCCTCGCCTAGTTTTTCAGCGACCTACTCGCGAGCGGAAATACGGCCATCGCTCGTCTTCTGGAGACCTCAAACATGCTGCTTCGCGGCCTTTCCTGGCTGGTGCTGTGCCAGTTGCTGGGTACCGTTCTCAACGTCCTGCTGTTACCGATGTTGCCAGGGCCGATCATCGGCATGCTGCTGTTGTTCGTTTTTCTCATGCTGCGCGGCGAGGTGGGCGAGCCGCTGAGCGTTGCGTCCAGCAGCCTGCTCAAATACCTGCCGCTGATTCTGGTGCCGCCCGCCGTGGGTGTGATGGCCTATGCCAGCGATATCGCCGCGGATTTCTGGGCCGTGGTCGGCGCGCTGGTGCTGTCGCTGCTGGTATCGCTGGCCTTCGCCGGTTGGCTGATGCAGAAACTGATCGAGCGCCAGCAGCGCCGGGAGGACGTATGAGTCCCGATTGGCAGGGCGCCTGGCAGGCGCTGACCCATCACCCGCTGTTCGGCATCGGCATCACCCTGGGCGCCTACCAGCTGGCCATGGCCGCCTATGAGCGTACTCGCTGGGTATTCCTGCAGCCGGTGCTGGTATCGATGCTCACGGTTATCGGCATCCTGCTGCTATGCGGTCTGAGTTTTGCCGAATACCGGAGCAGCGTCGCGGCGCTGACCCTGCTGCTCGGCCCGGCCACCGTGGCCCTGGCGGTGCCGCTGTATCTCAACCTGCGGCGGATTCGTCAGCTGTTCTGGCCGATCATTCTGACCTTGCTGGTTGCCGGCACCTTCGCCACCGTTCTTGGGGCAGGGCTGGCCTGGTTGTTCGGTGCCGAGCGGCTGATGCTGATGAGCATGGCGCCCAAGTCGGTGACTTCGCCGATCGCCATGCTGGTGGCTGATCAGATCGGCGGTATCGCGGCGCTGGCGGCGGTGTTCGTGATGATCACCGGGGTTATCGGTGCCATCGTCGGGCCGTCCATTCTGCGTCTGTGCAGGGTTCATCATCCGGCGGCACAGGGCATGGCGCTGGGCATCACCGCGCATGCCGTGGGTACGGCGCGAGCACTGCAGGAGAGCGATGAGTGCGGTGCCTTCGCGGCATTGGCGATGAGTCTGATGGGGGTGATCACCGCCGTGCTGTTGCCTCTGGCGATTGTCATGCTCCTGTGAGAGCCTGCCTGACCATCCCTGATGTTCCGGCAGCCTTGCGTAGATAACAGGCCGTAAACCATGAAGCTACCGCTGTTCCCGCTCAACACCGTACTGTTTCCCGGCTGCGTGCTCGACCTGCAGATATTCGAGGCGCGCTACCTGGACATGATCAGTCGCTGCATGAAGCAGGGCAGTGGTTTCGGTGTGGTGTGCATCGTCGAGGGCGCTGAAGTGGGCGAAGCTGCCAGTAGTTTTGCCGCGATTGGCTGCGAGGCCCTGGTGCGCGACTTTCAGCAGCGTACCAACGGCTTGCTGGGTATTCGCGTCGAAGGTGGGCGGCGTTTTCGTGTCGAGCGCGCCCAGGTTCTGCCTGACAAGCTGACCGTCGCTGAGGTGCAGTGGCTTGAGGAACAGCCAGACAGCCCACTGCAGGCCGAGCACGCCGATCTGGCCGCCCTGCACGCTGCCCTGGCCGAGCATCCGCTGGTGGCGGGGCTGGCCATGGAAGGTGTGGTCGCCGGTCAGCAGCAACTGGCCAATCAGCTGGCGTATCTGCTGCCACTGGAGCCTGCGCAGAAACTGCAGCTACTTCAACTCGATGACCCCGCTCTGCGGCTGGAGCAACTGCACGTCATGCTGGAAATGCTCCAGGGCGATGTCTGAGGCGGTGTGTCAATACGCATAGCGCAGCAGTGCAGTGGACAGCTGCCAGGTCGCCATGGCGCCCAGGACCGCGAGGCAGGCGGGCAGGACGATCCACCACAGGCGAGCCGGTAGTGCCGGCAGCGTTTCCTGGCGCTGACACAGCGCCAGGCTCAGGCCGCAGACGGCCGAGGCCAGCAGGGCGCCGGCGATGATGTCGCTGGGCCAGTGCACGCCCAGGTAGACCCGCGACAGAGCGATCGCCAAGGCCGGCAGGCTCGCCACCACCAGCCAGGCCAGGCGCAGGCGTGCCGATTGACCGCGGCCGGCCAGCACACCCAGCACCAGAAAGAAGGCAAAGGCTGCCGAGCTATGCCCACTGGGAAAGCTGAAGGTGGTCAGTGGCTCGCTCAGCACGTCGGGGCGCGCCCGGGCAAAACCATGCTTGAGCGTGGTGTTGCCCAGCGCCGTGACCAGCAGGGTCGAGCCGGCGAACAGCAGGTGACGCCAGCGGCGTGCCAGCAGCAGCAGGATGCACAGCACCGCTGCGGCTACCAGCTGGATATGGAAGTCGCCCAGTCGAGTGATGGTGCCGATCCAGCGATCCAGGTGCGTCTGGCGCTGTTCCTGGACCAGGGCCATCAGGCCCTGATCCAGTGCGTCGAGATGCGGCCAGCCGATGACGATGGCCAATAACAGCAACAGACTGAGACCGCCACCGAGCAGGCTGGCGCGCGGTTTTTCCGCCAGGCTGGCCTGGATGGTCAGCAGCAGAATCACGCCAATACCTGCCAGCAGCACCGCCGCTTCTGTCCAGAAACCTTCTGCCATGGGTAGGCGCAGGGCCGCACCGGTCGCCCAGCCCGGTAGCAGGTAAGCCACCGCCCAGCCGGCAGCTGCCACCAGACTGACCAGAACGAAGCGCAGCAGCGGCATGCTCAGCATGCCGGCTACCAGTGGCAGCATGGGGCGCAGCGGGCCGATGAAGCGACCGACCAGCAGGCTGGCCACGCCGTAATGGCGGAAATAGAGTTCGGCGCGCAGGATCCACTGCGGGTGGTGACGCAGCACCGGCAGGCGGCCGATGTTGTGCTTGAAGCGTCTGCCCAGCGAATAGGAAATCATGTCGCCACACAGCGCACCGCTGTAGGCCAGCAGCAGCGTCTGCCACAACGTCAGTACGCCGCTGCCGGCCAGCAGCGCGACGCTGAACAGCAGCACCACGCCGGGCAGCACAATGCCGACCAGTGCCAGGCACTCGAGCAGGGCGATAAGGAAGATCGCCAGACCCAGCCACTGCGGGTTGCCACTCAGCCAGGTGGTCAGGTTGTCCAGCCAGACACTCATTGTTCTGCTCCCGCAAAACTCAACAATCGATAATCACGCCCTTCGACCTGTCCACGGCGCAAAGGGT
The DNA here is from genome assembly GCF_002803095.1 of Pseudomonas sp. ZH-FAD. Classification (GTDB taxonomy): domain Bacteria; phylum Pseudomonadota; class Gammaproteobacteria; order Pseudomonadales; family Pseudomonadaceae; genus Aquipseudomonas. The sequence goes on from NZ_PGLR01000045.1 coordinate 33,534, forward strand.
TGCGTGTGCAATGACGTGCGTAGGTGGCATCAACGAAACGGTAGGGCAGGTGCTCGTCGCGGCCCTTGGGAATGCCCAGGCGCGCGCACTGGATGATCGCGTGCGGCCGTTCGCCGACATCCTCGACGAACAGCTGCTGTGGGTCGAAGCGACGCGCATCCCAGTCCGGTACTTTCAGGCCCAGCGCTTTGCACAGCAGTGTCTGCCCGGCGCACAAACGTTCGGGTGCGCGGGGCTGGTCGAGGCTGCCTGGGTTGTTGCGTTGCATTGCCGCCAGGGCATCGGGGCCGCTGATGGCGTCGACCCAGGGATGCGCGGACTTGATCAGCACCGCATTGCCAGGCCCATGAGCGCTGAAGTTCAGCGAATCGCCGCCGCGCGCGTAGTACATGTAGATATGTCCGCCATCAGCGAACAGTGCCTTGCGCTTCTCGGTGTAGCCGAGCGATGCGTGGCTGCCCTTGTCGACCAGGTAATAGGCCTCGGTCTCGATAATCCGTGCACTCAGCCACAGCGCACCGACGCGATGGCGGATGACCTTGCCGAGCAACTCGCAGGCCAGCAACTGTGCATCGCGATCGAAGAAGGTATCGGGCAATGGCCTGGCGCCGGGCCAGGGCAAACTGAAGGTGGGTTCGGCAGGCTTCATCTGTCGTAAGGGGGCTAGGTCTCGGGCGGCGAGCATAACAACAAGAAGCTTAAAAATGCCTGAACGTTCCAGCACCCCTGGTGCCGATGTTTGCCCATCGGTGCGCTACCCCGGCAAGGTCTGGCATTGCCCAGCATTCAGCACCTGGCGGACGAGCTGCCTACCGCTTGCCAGACGCCGCTGGGCGTGGCCTTGCGAGCCCGCTATAATCAGCCCCTTTTTCCAACTGCCAGACCTCCGCCGCCATGACCGAGTCCGTGCACGACTACATGACCCGCCTGGGCCAGGCCGCCCGCCAGGCCTCCAGGGTGCTCGCCCGTGCCAGCACCGCGCAGAAGAATCGCGCGCTGCAGGCCGCCGCCGATGCCCTCGACGCCGCTCGCGCCGAGCTGACCGCCGCCAACGAACTGGACCTGGCTGCCGCCCGCGCCAGCGGTCTGGAGCCGGCCATGGTCGACCGCCTGGCGCTGACGCCAAAGGTGATCGACAGCATGATCGAAGGCCTGCGCCAAGTGGCGACCCTGCCTGACCCGATCGGCGAGATTCAGGGCATGCGCTACCTGCCGTCCGGTATCCAGGTCGGCAAGATGCGTGTGCCGCTGGGCGTGATCGGCATCATCTACGAGTCGCGGCCGAACGTGACCATCGATGCGGCCAGTCTGTGCCTGAAGTCTGGCAACGCCACCATCCTGCGTGGCGGCTCCGAGGCCATTCATTCCAACCAGGCGATTGCCCGCTGCATCCAGCAGGGACTGGCTGAGGCCGACCTGCCGGCAGCTGCCGTGCAGGTGGTGGAAACCACCGACCGCGCTGCCGTCGGTGAGCTGATCAGCATGCCGGAGTTCGTCGACGTGATTGTGCCGCGCGGTGGCAAGGGCCTGATCGAGCGCATCAGCCGCGACGCCAAGGTACCGGTGATCAAGCACCTGGATGGCGTCTGCCACGTCTATGTCGACGTCGCTGCCGATCTCGACAAGGCCATTCGTGTCTGTGACAACGCCAAGACCCAGCGCTACTCGCCGTGCAACGCCATGGAGACCCTGCTGGTGCACCAGGCCATCGCCGCGCGCGTGCTGCCGCCGCTGGCCGCGATCTACCGTGACAAGGGCGTGGAGCTGCGTGGCGATGCCGCGACCCGCGAACTGCTCGGCAGCGATGTGCTGGAAGCGACTGAGGATGACTGGTTCGCCGAGTACAACGCGCCGATCCTGGCGATTCGCATCGTCGACTCGCTGGATGCGGCCATCGAGCACATCAACCACTACGGCTCGCAGCACACCGATTCGATCATCACCGAGAACTTCAGCGATGCTCGTCGCTTCCTCACCGAGGTGGATTCCGCTTCGGTGATGGTCAATGCCTCGACCCGCTTTGCCGATGGTTTCGAATATGGCCTGGGCGCGGAGATCGGCATCTCCACCGACAAGCTGCACGCCCGTGGCCCGGTTGGTCTGGAGGGGCTGACCAGCGAGAAGTACGTGGTCTTCGGCGATGGACACATTCGCACATAAATGAAACGGATCGGCGCCCGACGCATCGGCCTGCTCGGCGGTACCTTCAACCCGGTGCACATCGGGCATCTGCGTGCGGCACTGGAAGTGGCCGAGTTCATGGCACTGGACGAGCTGCGGCTGATTCCCAGCGCCAGGCCGCCGCATCGCGACACGCCGCAGGCCACGGCTGAGCAGCGTCTGGCCATGGTCGAGCTGGCGGTGGTCGGCGAGCCGCGGCTGGCGGTCGATGACCGCGAGCTGCGCCGCGACAAACCGTCGTACACGGTGGACACGCTGGAGTCGGTGCGTGCCGAGCTGGCAGCGGACGATCAGCTGTTTCTGCTGCTCGGCTGGGACGCTTTCTGCAGCTTGCCGAGTTGGCATCGCTGGCAGGAACTGCTCGAGCATTGCCACCTGTTGGTGCTGCAACGGCCGGATGCCGACAGCGAAGCGCCGGAGGCGCTGCGCGATCTGCTGGCCGCGCGAAGTGTCAGCGACCCGCTGAGCCTGCAGGGTGCAGGCGGGCAAATCAGTTTCATCTGGCAGACTCCGCTGGCGATTTCCGCCACGCAGATTCGCCATCTACTGGCAACCGACCGCTCGGCGCGCTATCTGCTGCCGGATGCGGTACTGGCCTACATCCAGGCGCACGATCTGTACCGTGCGCCCAATGCTTGAAACGTCGCGCATGTGCGCAGGCGTCCATTACACGAGGCAAATGAGTCATTTATGAGCAAGCAGAACATGCCCAGCGAAGAGCTGGTCAAGATCGCCGTGGCGGCGCTGGAAGAAATCAAGGCGACCGACATCACCGTGATCGACGTCAAGGACAAGACCAGCATCACCGACTTCATGGTGATCGCCAGCGGTAGCTCCAGCCGTCAGGTCAAGTCGCTGGTGGAAAACGTGCTGGAAAAGGTCAAGGAGCAGGGGGTGCGCCCGATCGGTAGCGAAGGTCTGGACAGCGGCGAATGGGCCCTGCTCGACCTGGGCGACATCGTCGTGCACGTGATGCTGCCGACCGCGCGTCAGTTCTACGACCTCGAGCGCCTGTGGCAAGGCGCCGAGCAGAGCCGCGCTCAGCACAGCGCCGAGTAAGCGCAAGCCGTGCGGATCAAACTGATCGCCGTCGGTTCGCGCATGCCGCGCTGGGTCGAGGAGGGCTGGCAGGAGTACGTCAAGCGTCTGCCTGCAGAACTGCCGCTGGAGCTGGTGGAAATCCCTCTCAACACCCGCGGCAAGAATGCCGACGTTGCCCGCCTGATCCGTCAGGAGGGGGAGGCCATGCTGAGCAAGGTGCAGCCCGGCGAACGTATCGTCACGCTGGAGGTCCATGGCAAGCCGTGGAGCACCGAGCAACTGGCGGCGGAGCTGGAGCGTTGGCGTCTCGATGCGCGCAACGTCAACCTCATGGTCGGCGGTCCGGAAGGGCTGGCGCCGGAGGTCTGTGCGCGTAGCGAACAGCGCTGGTCGCTGTCGCCACTGACCCTGCCGCATCCGCTGGTGCGTATTCTGCTCGGCGAGCAGATCTACCGAGCCTGGACCGTGCTGTCCGGCCACCCGTATCACAAGTGATCACCTAGTCATGCCGCAGCCGATTCGCCTCAAGGATCACGAAAAGGACGCTCGCCTGGTCAAGCGCCGGGTGCTCGTCGGCGGGGTGGTGATCATCCTGCTGACGTGCGTGCTGATCATGCGCATGTACTACCTGCAGGTCGTGCAGTACGAGCATCACAGCACCCTGGCGGAAAACAATCGCATCCACGTGCAGCCGCTGCCGCCGACCCGCGGACTGATCTTCGACCGCAATGGGGTGATCATCGCCGACAACCGTCCCAGCTTCAGCCTGACCGTGACACGCGAGCGCGCCGGTGACTGGTTGAGCGTGCTCGATACGGTGGTCGAGGTGCTCGAGCTTTCCGAGGATGAGCGCGCGCTGTTCGAACGCCGTGTGCGCCAGGGGCGGCGGCCGTTCGAGCCGGTGCCAATCCTGTTCGAACTGTCCGAAGAGCAGATCGCGCGTATTGCGGTCAACCAGTTCCGCCTGCCGGGCGTCGAGGTGGCCGCGCAACTGGTGCGGCATTACCCGCAGCAGGAACACTTCGCCCATTCGGTCGGCTACGTCGGGCGCATCAACGAACAGGAACTCAAGCGTCTGGATCCGACCGATTACGCCGGTACCCACCATATCGGCAAGACCGGTATCGAGCGTTTCTACGAGGACGATTTGCACGGTGAGGTCGGCTACGAAGAGGTCGAGACCAATGCGCGTGGTCGCGTGCTGCGGGTGCTCAAGCGCGTCGATCCGAAACCGGGCAAGGACATCGTGCTCAGCCTCGATGTACAGCTGCAGGAGGCGGCCGAGAACGCCCTGGGTGGTCGACGTGGAGCAGTGGTGGCTATCGACCCGAATAATGGTGAAGTGCTGGCGATGGTCAGTCAGCCCAGCTTCGACCCCAATCCCTTCGTCACCGGTATCAGCTTCAAGGCCTATGGCGAGCTGCGCGACTCCATCGATCAGCCGCTGTATAACCGGGTGCTGCGCGGCCTCTATCCACCAGGCTCGACCATCAAACCGATGGTTGCTGTGGCCGGTCTCGATGCCGGGGTGGTCACGCCCACTTCGCGGGTGTTCGACCCCGGTTTCTATCAGTTGCCCAATCACAGCCACAAATACCGTAACTGGAACCGCACCGGTGACGGCTGGGTCGATCTCAACCTGGCCATTGCCCGCTCCAATGACACCTATTTCTACGATCTGGCGCACAAGATGGGCGTTGATCGCATGCACGATTACATGAGCCGCTTCGGCCTCGGGCAGCGCGTGGCGCTGGACATGTTCGAGGAGACCGCCGGCCTGATGCCCTCGCGTGACTGGAAACGGGCACGTTATCGTCAGCCCTGGTACCCGGGCGAGACGCTGATTCTCGGCATTGGTCAGGGCTACATGCAGACCACGCCGCTGCAGTTGGCGCAGGCCACCGCGCTGATGGCCACGCGCGGCAAGTGGATTCGCCCGCACCTGGCCAAGAGCGTCGACGGCCGCTTGCCTGCGGACCCCAATCCGATGCCCGATATCGTCCTGCGTGATCCGAAATTCTGGGATTACGGCATTCACGGCATGGAAGAGGTATTGCACGGCCCTCGCGGTACCGCGCGCAAGGTCGGTGACAGTTCGGTCTACCGCATCGCTGGCAAGAGCGGTACGGCGCAGGTGGTAGCGATCAAGCAGGGTGAGAAGTACGACCGCAACAAGGTGCAGGAGCGCCACCGTGATCACGCCCTGTTCGTCGGTTTTGCGCCGGCGCAGAAGCCGCAGATCGCCGTGGCGGTCATGGTGGAAAACGGCGAGTCAGGCTCTGGCGTTGCCGCCCCGGTGGTCAAGCAGGTGATGGACGCCTGGCTGCTGGATAAAGAGACCGGTCAGCTCAAAGCCGAATTCGCCTTGCCCCAGACTGCCGAGGTCAGCCAGCGATGATCAGCAATTTCGACCGCACCCTGTCCGACGAGGACGTACTGCGTCGTCGCGCCAGCCTGTTGCAGCGCATGCATCTCGATGGCTGGTTGCTGTTGCTGTTGCTGATTCTGGGCACTGGCAGCCTGTTCATTCTTTATTCAGCCAGTGGCAAGAACGTCGACCTGCTGCTCAAGCAAGCCTCGTCTTTCGGCATCGGCATGCTCGCGGTGGTGGTGATCGCCCAGTTCGACCCGCGCTTCATGGCGCGCTGGGTGCCTCTGGCCTATGTGGTGGGTGTCGCCTTGCTGATAGTGGTGGAGGTGATGGGCCACACCGCGATGGGGGCGACACGCTGGATCAATATTCCCGGGGTGATCCGTTTCCAGCCTTCGGAGCTGATGAAGATCATCATGCCGATGACCATTGCCTGGTACCTGTCACGGTATAACCTGCCGCCACGCTTCAAGCACATCGTCATCAGTCTGGCGATGATCGGCATTCCCTTCGTACTGATCGTCAAACAGCCGGACCTGGGGACTTCGCTGCTGATTCTCGCCTCGGGCGCCTTCGTGGTGTTCATGGCTGGCCTGCAGTGGCGATGGATCATTGGTGCCGCTGCCGCTGTGGTACCGATCGCGGTGGGCATGTGGTACTTCGTCATGCATGACTACCAGAAGCGCCGTGTGTTGACCTTCCTCAACCCGGAGAGCGATCCGCTGGGGTCGGGTTGGAACATCATCCAGTCCAAGGCGGCCATCGGTTCTGGTGGTGTATTGGGCAAGGGCTGGTTGCTGGGTACCCAGTCGCACCTGGATTTTTTGCCGGAAAGCCATACGGACTTTATCATTGCCGTGCTCGCGGAGGAGTTCGGCCTGGTCGGCGTCTGTCTGTTGTTGCTGCTCTATCTGCTGCTGCTGGCGCGTGGCCTGGTGATTACCGCCCAGGCGCAGACGTTGTTCGGCAAGCTGCTGGCCGGGGCGCTGACCATGACCTTCTTCGTCTACGTATTCGTCAACATCGGCATGGTCAGCGGGCTGCTGCCGGTGGTTGGGGTGCCGCTGCCCTTCATTAGTTACGGCGGAACCCATCTGGTCACGCTGTTGTCAGGCTTCGGGATATTGATGGCGATCCACACCCACAGAAAGTGGATCGCTCAGGTTTGATTTGGGGGTTTTGAGTTAATGCATTCTCTGCGTAGTTGGGCTGCTCGTACGCTCATTGGAGTCGGTATCGCCGGCGCGCTTGGTACAGGCGCACAGGCGCTGGCGGCCGATTACGACGGTTCGCCGCAGGTGGCCGAGTTCGTCGAGGAAATGACTCGCGACTATGGCTTCGCCAGCGAGCAACTGGTCAGTCTGTTCGCCGAGGTCGAGCGCAAGCAGGCGATCCTCGATGCCATTTCGCGCCCAGCGGAGAAGGTCAAACCCTGGAAGGAATACCGGCCGATCTTCATTACCGACAAGCGCATCGCCCAGGGCGTGGAGTTCTGGAGCAAGAACCAGGCTGCGCTGGAAAAGGCCGAGGCCGAGTACGGTGTGCCGCCGCAGTTCATCGTCGCGATCATCGGCGTGGAAACCTTCTACGGTGGCAACACCGGCAGCTGGCGAGTGATGGACGCGCTGTCCACGCTGGCCTTCGACTACCCGCCGCGCGCGCCGTTCTTTCGCAAGGAACTGCGCGAATTTCTGCTGCTGACCCGTGAGGAGCAGGTCGATCCGATCACCCTCAAGGGGTCTTATGCCGGTGCCATGGGCTTGCCACAGTTCATGCCGAGCAGTTTCCGTGCTTACGCCGTGGACTTCGATGGCGACGGCCATATCAACATCTGGAGTAACCCGACCGATGCTATCGGCAGTGTTGCCAGCTATTTCAAGCGCCACGGCTGGCAGGCCGGCGGTCAGGTCGCCAGTCGCGTCGAGGCCAGTGGCGCTCGCGTCGACGAAGGCCTGACGCAGGGGCTGGACCCGGTGAAGAGCGTCGCCGAGCTGCGCGCGCTGGGCTGGAACAGCCAGGACAAACTGGCAGAAGACCTGCCGGTCACCGCGTTTCGTCTGGAAGGCGCGCAAGGCGACGAATACTGGTTCGGCTTGCCCAACTTCTACACCATCACCCGCTACAATCGCAGCGTGATGTATGCCATGGCGGTCAACCAACTGGCCGAACTGCTGGTCGAAGCGCGGGGTAATCGATGAGTGCGTCCAAACTGCTGCCGCTGGCAGCCTGCGTAACGGCAGCGCTGTTGCTGGCGAGCTGTTCTTCCAAGCGTGCACCGCAGCCTGCGGTGGTGCCCGGTCAGTCGGCTGGTATTTCCGGCCCGGATGATTTCAACCGGCCGCACAAGGATGGCGCGCCCTGGTGGGACGTCGACGTCTCGAAGATTCAGGACGCCATCCCCATGCCCCATTACGGGCCGGTCAAGGCCAGTCCCTATGTGGTGTTCGGTAAACAGTACTACCCGATTCAGGACGCCCGCCGCTACCAGGCGGTCGGTCCGGCTTCCTGGTATGGCACCAAGTTTCATGGCCAGGCCACTGCCAACGGCGAAACCTACGACCTGTACGGCATGACCGCAGCACACAAGACGCTGCCGCTGCCCAGTTACGTACGGGTGACCAACCTGGAGAACGGCAAGGTCGTGATCCTGCGGGTCAACGATCGTGGGCCGTTCTACTCCGACCGCATCATCGACCTGTCCTTCGCTGCGGCGAAGAAGCTCGGCTATGCCGAGAAAGGTACCGCACGGGTCAAGGTCGAAGGTATCGATCCGCATGAGTGGTGGGCGCAGCAGGGCCGTCCGGTACCGCTGGTGCTGGCCAACAATCAGCCGGCCAAGGCTGCCGTTGCCCAGGCCGTCGCGCAGCCTGTGCCGCAGCCTGTCGAGCACTATTCGCCGCCGCCCACGCAGCACGCCGCTGCGGTGGTGCCGGTGCAGATCGACGCAAAAAAAAACGATTCACTCGGAGCCTCTGGCCTGTATCTCCAGGTGGGAGCCTTCGCCAATCCGGACGCTGCGGAGCTGCTCAAGTCCAAGCTGAGCCAGACCAGCAGTGTGCCGGTGTTCATCAGCTCAGTGGTGCGCGACCAGCAGATTCTGCATCGGGTGCGCATGGGGCCGATCAGCAACCAGGGCGAGGCTGAGCAACTGCAGAGCAGCGTGCGCCTGGCCAATCTGGGGCAGCCCACGCTGGTTCGTGCCGACTGATGGCAACTTAACCGGCGTTTGCCGGACTAAATCCGAGGCTCGCCGTTCGCGGCGAGCTGTCCGATGACCCACCTGGGTCGCTAAACCCAAGCAAGAAATCTCGAGAGACGGATGAACATCACCAGCTTCGCGCAACGTGCCTTCCTTTTTCTGGGCCTGCTGAGCGCTCCGCTCGCCTGGTCCAGCCAGCAAGTGGTCCCCGCGCCCCCGCAATTGGCGGCGACCTCCTATGTCCTGATGGATGCCGCCAGCGGCCAGGTCCTGGTGGAGAACAACGGCGATCAGCGTCTGCCGCCGGCCAGCCTGACCAAGCTGATGACCGCCTATATCGCGACTCTGGAGATCAACCGGGGTCAGATCAAGGAAAGCGACATGGTCCGCGTCAGTGAAAAGGCCTGGCGCAAGGGCGGCTCGAAGATGTTCATCGAGGTGGGCAAGGAAGTCTCGGTGGATGACCTGCTGCACGGCATCATCATTCAGTCCGGCAACGATGCCAGTATCGCCATCGCCGAGCACATCGCCGGTAGTGAAGATGCCTTCGCCGACATGATGAATACCCATGCCCAGCGTCTGGGCCTGAGCAACACGCACTTCATGAACTCCACCGGCTGGCCGGACCCGGAGCACTATTCCTCGGCCCACGACATGGCCAAACTGGCCCGCGCGATCATCTACGAAGATCAGGCCCACTACGATATCTACAAGCAGAAGGAGTTCTTCTGGAACGGCATCAAGCAACCCAACCGCAATCTGCTGTTGTGGCGTGACAACACGGTTGATGGCCTGAAAACCGGTCATACCGAGGAAGCAGGGTATTGCCTGGTGGCTTCCGCCGTGCGTGACGGCCAGCGCCTGATTGCGGCGGTGTTCGGTACCGTCAGTGAACAGGCCCGTGCTGCCGAAGTGCAGAAGCTGCTGACCTATGGTTTCCGTTTCTTCGAAAGCCGCACCTTCTATCAGAAAGGCGCCGAGCTGGCTCAGGCCACCGTCTGGAAAGGCACTGCGCATCAGGTCAAGGCCGGCCTCGCCGAAGACCTGACCCTGACCATGCCCAAGGGCCAACTGGAAAAACTGCAGGCCAGCATGACCCTCAACCCGCAACTGATCGCACCGATCCAGCAGGGCGATGTGATCGGCAAGGTCGAAGTCAAATTGGGTGACGAGGTGGTGCGCAGTACTGACCTGGTCGCGCTGGAATCGGTTGAAGAGGGCGGCTTGCTGCGTCGTCTGTGGGATAGCATTCGGATGTTCTTCTTCGGCCTGTTCAACTGACAGCCGCCTCTGAAAGCGACCGGCGTTGTCGTCATGGCGTTGAAACAGGCTGCAGCAATGCCCATTTACACGCTGTAAGCCGCGCGTCTTCGCCTGACTGCTCCGTCTGCGCTTAGAGGCTCACCGATTTAGCCAGCCGCTCCAACCCGGAGCGGCCCTTTCTGGACGGGCCACAAGCCCGCTGATGCCATGACCGATAGCGACGTTCAACCGCCAAAAATCGAATTCCCCTGCGAGCGTTACCCGATCAAGGTTATCGGCACCGCTGGTGAGGGTTTCTCCGACCTGGTGATCGAAGTGATCCAGCGCCACGCCCCCGATCTGGATACCTCCACGTTGGTGATGCGTGACAGCCGCAACGGTAACTTCCTTTCCGTTCAGGTGCTGATCACTGCCACTGGTGTCGAGCAATTGCAGGCGATTCACGTCGACCTGCGTGCCACCGGCCGCGTGCATATGGTGCTGTGATAGCCATGCCCGAGCTTGTCGTCCGTCACCTAGGATTGGTCGACTACCAGCCCACGCTGGAAGCCATGCGCGAGTTGACCCGTGGGCGCGATGCGCAGACCCCGGACGAAATCTGGTTGCTGCAGCATCCCAGGGTGTTCACTCAGGGCCAGGCTGGCAAGGCCGAGCATGTACTCGCTGCCGGCGATATTCCGGTGATTCAGGTCGAGCGCGGCGGGCAGGTGACCTACCACGGTCCCGGTCAGCTGGTGGCCTATCTGATGCTCGATCTGCGTCGCCTTGACCTTGGTGTGCGTGAACTGGTCACCGCCATGGAGCAAAGCCTGGTGGAGCTGTTGGCCAGCTATGGCATCGAGGCTGCGCCCAAGGCGGATGCGCCGGGCGTCTATGTGGCAGGTGACAAGATCGCTTCGCTGGGGCTGCGCGTCAGCCGTGGCTGCTCCTTCCATGGCCTGGCGCTGAACGTCGATATGGACATGTCGCCCTTCCTGCGCATCAATCCGTGCGGCTATGCCGGGCTGAAGATGGTGCAGCTCAGGGATCTGGTCGATGCACCGCCGTCAATCGACGAGGTGGCGCAGCGGCTGGAACAGGTGCTGCGCGTCAGGTTGGGATATCGCTAAGCAGCAGAAACACAAAGGGGCGCCATGGGCGCCTCTTTCGTTTATCCCGCGAGAGCTGTCAGCTCGTAGGGCGGACTCAGGAGCGAAGCGAACAGTCCGCCAGGGCCCGCCGATCGCCTGAAGCTCCAATGGCGTACTGCTTCCGAGCGGCCGGCGTCCCGGTACGCCCTACGGCCCTGGCAGTAACGAAAAAGGGACGCCGAGGCGTCCCTTTCGTTTTCCCTGAGGATCTGTCTCAGTTCAGATTCAGCGCCGGAATCAGGCTGGCATTAACTTCCTGGCCGGGCACCGGAACCGGAGCGGCGAGGCCCAGATTGTTCTTCTCGAACACGCGATCGGCGCGGTAGCTGGAACGCACCAGCGGGCCAGCGGCGACTTCCATGAAGCCTTTCTCCAGGCCGATGTCGCGCAAGCGGTTGAATTCTTCAGGGCTGACCCAGCGTTGTACCTTGAGGTGGTTGCGCGTGGGTTGCAGGTACTGGCCGAGGGTGAGAATGTCCACGCCGATGGCGCGCAGGTCATCCATGGTCTCGAGGATTTCCTCGTCGGTTTCACCCAGGCCGAGCATCAGGCTGGTCTTGGTCAGCACGTCGGGGCGGTGCTTCTTGGCGTGCTCGAGCACCTTGAGGGTCTTCTCGTAGCCGGCGCGCGGGTCGCGTACCACGTGGGTGAGGCGTTTGACTGTCTCGACGTTCTGCGCGAAGACTTCGAGACCGGAGTCGACCACGCGCTCGATGGCCTGATGATCGCCATCGAAATCCGGGGTCAGGGCTTCGACCACCACCTGCGGGGTGTTTTCCTTGATCGCTCGCACGCAGGCTGCGTAGTGGCCGGCGCCGCCATCTTCGAGGTCGTCACGGTCCACCGAGGTCAGCACGATGTAACGCAGGGCCATCAGCTCCACCGACTTGGCGGTGTTCTGCGGTTCTTCCAGGTCCAGCCAGCCATTGGGGTTGCCGGTGTCCACGGCGCAGAAGCGGCAGGCGCGGGTGCACACCGAACCCATCAGCATGATGGTGGCCGTGCCGTTCGACCAGCATTCGCCCATGTTCGGGCAGTGCGATTCCTGGCAGACGGTACTCAGGCGGTGTTCGCCGACGTTGCGCTTGACCGCCTCGAAACGGCTACCACCAGGAGCCTTGACCCGCAGCCACTTTGGCTTGGGTTCGAAAACCTGGGGTTCGGCCGAGGCGCGGCGCTTCTGACCATCCTTGATCGCGGTGATGCCTTGGGCGGTGCGAAATTTTTCGCCGCTGGCGACGGATTTGGGCGAGGAGGTGTCGGACATCGGAAATCTGGGCTCCGGTAGAGGCTCCGTGGGCAGGTGGCTTTTGGCCGCCGGCCAGTCTACCACAGAAGGTGTATGCAGACGCTGAGGCCGCCTGTCGACAAAACGCCGCCAAGGCGTTTTGGGGAGGCGGCGCTATGACCGGTCGGCAAGGCGCTTGCCGATGATGGCAAGCCCCTCTGAGGTGTCAGTGCTGGATTCAGCGTGTGCGCAGCTGTTGCAGCAGTTGGGTGTTGGGGTAGCCATCGGCGGGCCAGTTCAACTGCAGTTGCAGGGCGCGAATGGCCTTGCGCGTATTGGCGCCGATGATGCCGTCCGCCGGGCCTGGGTCGAAGCCGGCCTGGGCCAGCAGTTCCTGCAGTTCGACACGTTCACTACGCCCCAGCTGACGCTCACCCCGGGGCCATTGCCCCTTGATTTCGGTGGTGCGTAGCAGGTTGTCGGCGAGCAGGCCGATGGCCAGCGCGTAGGACGTGGAATTGTTGTACTTGAGGATGCTGCGGAAATTATCCAGCAGCAGGAAGGCGGGACCTTGATGCCCAGCAGGCAGCTGCAGGCTGGCACGGGAGCTCGCCGCTGCGCCTGTCGGTGCCAGCGGCCGGACGCCGAGCTCTGCCCATTCGGCCAACGTGCGGCGTTGATCCGGGTCGGCCAGGGCGTAGTCGAAGCCATTCGGCAGGTTCACTTCGAACCCCCAAGGCTGGCCACGCTGCCAGCCGGATGCCTGCAGATAATGGGCGGCCGAGGCCAGGGCGTCGGCCTGGGAGTTCCACAGGTCGCGCTTGCCGTCGCCGTCGAAGTCGACCGCATGCTGGTTGTAGGTCGTGGGCATGAACTGGGTCTGGCCCATGGCGCCGGCCCAGGAACCGACCATGCGTTCGCTGGGCACATCGCCGTTCTGCAGGATTTGCAGGGCGGCCAGCAACTGGGCACGCCAGAAGCCCTGGCGGCGACCGTCATAGGCCAGGGTAGCGAGGGAGCGGATTACGCTGTGGCTACCGATATTGTTACCGAAATTGCTCTCCAGGCCCCAGATGGCCACCAGGATCTGCGCTTCGACGCCATATTGCTGCTCGATGCGTTGCAGCATGGCGTTGTGCTGGGCCAGCAATACCCGGCCGCGTCCGATGCGGCTGGAGGAGACGGCGCCGTCGAGATATTCCCACACCGGGCGAGTGAACTCGGGCTGACTGCTGTCTGCCTTGAGCACCGCAGGGTCAGGGGTGACGCCAGCGAATACGCGATCGAACAGCGCCGCGTCGATGCCGGCGGCAATCGCTTCGCTACGCATGGCCTGGCGCCAGTCGGCGAAACTGGGCAAGGTTGTTTCGGTTGCAGTCTGGACCGCTGCAGGGGCTGTGGCGGTAGGCAGATTTTCCGCCGGGGCCTGGGCGCAGGCCGCCAGCAGCAGAAGGGGAAGCAGAGCCAGGACGCGACGAGGAAGCTGGTGTGGCATGTCTATCTCAGGACGTTTAAGCAGGCGCTTACCTTAGCATGCTCGGGCAACAGGCAGGGCCATCAGTGAGTCAACATACCCCATAAAGCAAGAAGCCTCCCAATTGTGGGAGGCTTCGCGGCGGTAGCTGCCTTTGCCTTTCTGTGGTCGTTCCTGGCGGGAGCGAAACAGTGGCTGGGCGACGATGGATTTGGCCTTGTTCGGCCGTTTGCCGGTTTTCTTGCTCATGGCATTT
>NZ_PGLR01000046.1 GCF_002803095.1 Pseudomonas sp. ZH-FAD
AGGCAGCAGCCTCGCGTTTGAACTCGGCGGAAAACGTACGTCGTTGCTTGCTCATCGAACACCTCTTGATGGCGAGGATTTTCGCCTAAATCGGTGTCCGGGATCAGTAGACCACTACAACTGCCGTCTTACCCCGTTGCCACCCCGATAGCCTTCAACTCTCCGCGACAGTTTTTATTGTTTGAACGCGCACGAATCCGTGTGGCTTTGCCGACACCCGATTTCTATACCATCATAAGAAAGAGGCCCTAACAGGGCCACACCGCGTTCCTCCTGAAAACCCGTGCATTCCTTGAGCCCGCTCGGTGTTCCTCCTGATCCACCGAAGCTCGGGCACACCCTCACTGATCACTCGCTTTTCTGCATCCTCCCGACCCGCGACGATCTTCGGGCCGGCTTTTCTTCCTCTCTTTTTCTTCTTTTTCTTGCCTGTGCGGCGGAGCCGCACGGCAGTGCTTTTTTCTCTTTCTGGTCTTTTTTTCTTCTCTTTTTCCTCTGTCATGTCCTGCCGTCAGCGCAGGCATATAGAGCAGCAAAAGCGGGTTGATCGGGGTGGTGTGTATCTTCTGCACCGTGTTGGGGTGATAGAGGGGGGTGTGGCCGTTATAACTCTCAGGCCCTGCTGGTTTGGCAGTAGGGCAGGGTGGTTCAAGCGCGGCTTTTACTCGTCATCAAGTTCAACGCAGAGGTTTCGTCTTGCAGGGTCAGATACGGCATTACAGGCAGCGCTGCTCTTGCAGGTTGAAAGAGGTGCATCAGGCGGGCTTTTACGGGATAACAGGCGCGCACGAAGTTAGAGGGGGAACTCCCTGGTTCAGGGTAAACCCCTTCTTATGATGGTATAGAATCGAGTGAATCCAGGCATCCGAGCAGGGGGTAACTCCCGGCCTGGATAATAAAAACTGTCGCTGTGGAGGTGACGATGGGGAAGGTTCGAAGTTTTCTGGCGCTGGCGGCGCTCGGTTTGCCGCTGCTGGCTACCAGCGCTTATGGGTATGGTGGTGGGGCAGCGGCGGCTGCCGCAATTTCGGCCTCGGCTGCTGGCTCGAAGCATGACGACAGCATGATGAGCGCCGGCAGCGCTGTTCCCGGAGCTACCGGCTACGTGTTTGTGGATGGTGTCGGCTGGCGCGACGCCGTGATGATCTACTGCCCGCCCTCAGTCGGCCACATTACGCCTGATCGACTCCGCTGGCGTGCGCAGAACGAGATTGCCGAAGGCCAGTGCGGCAAGCAGGCAGCGATCACGGCCCAGGAATACATCGACCAGCTGATCGGCGCCGGCAAGGCAGTCGTGCTGAGTGTAGCGCCGGTGATGGGGCGTTACTCTGCGTTCGGCATCATCTACTATCGAGCCATCACTGAATGACAGGGAGAGTGGCCATGACCGCTTTGAAGCTCCAGAACGATCCAGCTGTGCAGAAGGCAATCGACGAAGCCACCGCCAAGGCGTGCGAGGTCCTGGACGCACAGTTTCCAGGCTGGGACGCTGGCGGCATCACCAGCAACTTCCAGGGCCTGCTCGCCGAGGTCATCACCCACATGCTGAAAGGGCACTCCGTGCTCGATGGCGTCCGTGGCCATGCGACCATGCTGCCGCGCCTGATCGTCGATGAGACGTTCTTCGGCTGCCCGCTGATCCGGGGCGACATGTTCCTCATCCACAAGCCGGAAAAGCCCGTGTACGGCGAGCCAGACCGCGTGCTGGTGCTGGAACCGGGCGCATCGAGCTTCAAGCCCATCGCAAATGCCGGCGACGCCTTCACCAGCTTCGATGCTGCCGCCGCTGCGGCCATGAAGTACCTGGAGGCTGAACAGCTCACCCTGGAGCAGGCCAAGGCGCTCCAGCTGTCTGTGGTGCCGGTCGTATTCGACCCTCAGAGCACCAGCGACTGCGGATTCAAGATCGTGAGTCCGCCTCACGCCGCGTGATACCAGCAGGCGCCCTAGGGCGCCTTTTTCTTGTCAGTGTGGAGTGCGGAAAGCACCACGTTATCCTTACACCAAGCCCAAGCGTTCAAACTACCAACGGAGGAAGGGCCATGGAAAACACCTACATTCAGACCTACGCCCCCTTGGCGTTCCACCTCAGCATTCGCACCGAATCCACGGTGCCGGCGCTGGCTCGTAACGCCATCAACCCAAACAAGGCTACTGGCGTGCCCGCGCTCCTTGCGATTGGTGCCGCATCGGTCGCCGCAGCCGCTCTCGTAGCTGTTGGCCTGCCTGCTTGGGTGAGCATTCCGGTGGTGGCATATCCCGGCTACCGGCTGTTCCGGCTCGCCAAGGGTCGCTACGGGGCCTCTCATGTGGATCAGTGCATTCGTGCAAACCACTCGCTGGTGCGCAAGGCTGTCGATCCGATTGATGTGCAGTTGTTCGCTGACGAAACCGCGGCGATCGTCAGTTCCCATTATGGGAACCAAGCATGGTCGGCCACGGTAAATGAGCTTCGCCAAAAGGACGGTTCTGACCCGTACATGTACCTCGCGACAGTGTTCGCCTACGCACCAGTTTGCTGGAGGCTTTCCGCACGTCGCGTTTATGATCATCTGCTGGCCGGCGTAGTCCCGGCTCCCGGCCAGAGCTGACTCCACCTTCGAGACAAGGAACTGATCTGGCCATGAACACCATTACCTGCCCAGGCTGCGGGCAACAAGCCAACGCGTTTGGCAGCGTCACTTCGTGCTGGTGCGACAAGATGTATTGCGACCACGTTCAAGGGCTGTTCGCGAGCTATTCCTGCACGAACTGCGGCTCCAGCGGCGAAACGCCGGAAGCAAAACGCCACAATGACCACCAGCTCTCCAAGTTCAAGGCCGAAATGGACAGGGATGCCCATGACCTACTGGTGGAGATTGAGGGCAAAGTGAAATCGACCTTCTCCACGCAGAGCGCTGCGATAGTGGGGGCTGAATTGCAGGTGGCGTTCTCCAGTGGCACCAGCGCCACCGTCACTGTCGAGAATCCATACTCGACCCCTGCGGAGTTCCAGGTTGTGTCCAGCGGTCGCAGTCAAAAAGCCAAGGGCAAGGCCGAACTCAAGCAATCGCTGGCAGATATTGCCGGCGAGTAACAACAGGCCCACTCAATGCCGGACACTATTTCGTGTCTCCTAGAGCCATACAGCAACGCGCCCATTGAGTGCGACGGATTCACCCGAATTGCACACTCAGTGCTCGCTGGGGCCGGGATTCCGCACTCCTGCATGCAAGGAAAACTGGTTTCAACGTCTCGCGACGAAGAATTGCCGATCCACTTCTGGATTCAACTAGATGATGGCCGGCTGATCGACTACAGAGCGCGGATGTGGCTTGGCGACGGTGCAGGCGTGCCGCACGGTGTCTTCAAGACGGATGAGTACCCGGACTGGCATTACCTGGGCACCGAAATCACTCTGCCGGTATTCAGCCCCACGATGATCCAGTTGCTTCTGTGGGAGCCATCGGTATAGCGAGTTCCCTTTCGTCGAAGGGGGTGTTACTTTTTTGCAAGTCACGATTGGGAATACTTATCAGCCTTTGTTAAAATGCGCGCCTCGTTGGGTAGCTCCCAATCGACTAGGGACGGTTTACAGAACCGATATTGGACGCGATAAGCTTGGCTTACGTTTGCAAAGGACTTGCAATGTGACAGAAGGGGAGTGCGGGGCGTAGCCACTGTGCTTATGTGATGGGGAGCGATTGGGGCCGTGTGGCCCCAAACATTTTTGACTTACTCTTTCTGCTCCGCGCCTGCCTCGTTCGAGGCATTCTCCGCATCACCGTCTTCATGATCTTCTGCCGAATCGCCGGCAGCATCACCCATCTGAACTTCGCCGCTTGCAGCTTCTGCATCCTGGGCCTGTCCATTGTCGATGGGCTCTGGGTCTTCAATCGACTCGAACAGGCCATTGATCGCAGCGTCCAGCTGATGTTGTGCCTGCCTAGGCGGCAGTATGGGCGTGCTGGCGTCTTTCAGTTTATCCAGTGCAGCCTCGACATTCTTGATTCGAGATAGCACCTCATCATTGACGATCCGGCTGTACTCAACGGTGGTGGCCACCTGTGCCACCGTTTCCGCCTGCCCTGTGTCCTTCCCAACTTTCTGGAAGGTGTAAGCGGTTGCACCGCTGCCGATCACTGCGCCGAGAATGGTGAATGCAGACAGTTGCGCAATCTTGCTGATGCCGCTGACAGTCGGCGCCTTTTTCGTTTGATCCATGGTGTGGAGGCTCTGGTCGATTGATTGAAGATCGCACAAGTTTCTGGTTTCTCCTGGCTGACTGCCACTGAGGTTGATGTAGTTGCTGGCGCCCTAGTAGTAAAGGCATCGAGTTCGGTTGCCGTGCGAACGCCATAACGCAAGACTCCCTTTATCCACCGCATGACCACACGTAAGGGGAGTTATGGAACAGCAGCAAAGCCCGGACAACTTGACTAAGGCCAAGTCATTTCTGCAAGCCAAGTGGTTCCCAGGTGCCATTGCAAGTCTTGCCCTGGTGATCAGCATTGGCGGTCATACCTTCACTGCCTTCAACTCCGTTGGATTTGCCAGAATGTCGAACAGCATCGCCAACCTGGAAGCTTTCCAGGGAGTGACCGAGCGGGCGGATGGCAATCAAGACCACGCGCTCCAGGCGCTTCAAGCTGAGTTGGCGAAGCAACAGCGCTCCGTTCTATCGCTGCAAGCCGAGGTCAAAGAACTGCGTTCACTCAAAGCCGAGGTGAAGTCGGACAACAAAATGCCGTCAGGCTTCGAAGCGGTGAATGAAGAAGCACGTCGCCAGGAGGCTGCTGCTAAAAACGAGCAGCAGCCACTCCAAAACGGTGTGAACGAACGATTCGATAATCTGGTACGCACCCGCATGAAACAGCACTGGGAGGCGCCGCCCGTGCGCCCCGGTCGCGAACACGTTGACGATGAGGACACTGTTGTTCTCCAGTTCATCGTTGACCGGCAGGGCTGGATTTCCGATGTACAGGTCGCCAACTCCAGCGGTATCGTCGAGTTCGACAACAGTGCTGTCAAAGCAGCACTGCGCATGAACTCCATCCCTGAAATTGGCCGACTGAGTGATCAGGCCTACTTGCAGATCAAGGCGTTCCGACTGGCGATCAGCCCGGTCCATATGAAGTAGCTTCGTTGCTGCTTGATCCCGACGAGGGCTCCCATTGCGGAGCCCTTTTTTGTTCCGCTCATCAAAGATGTGCAAAGCACCGGGGCTCGACGAATCAATACCGAGCATCTAGCCGGTACTGGGGTTTGGGGAGCAATGGAACCAAAAACCAACGTAAGCCCTACCAACGCTTTTCGGTGTCTTCTTCCCAGGCGCCCATCTCGACAAAACAGTTGCGCATGTCGGCCTCCTGGCTGATCTCGGTCAGCAGGTCATGCACGCTCTTGTCCAGCTCATCGTCGCTCCGATACGGAATGGTCAACTCATAGTGGCCGGCATCCAGCCGCTTCATGCCATAGGGCTCCAGGCAGTAGCGCTCAATGTTCTCCGTGGCCCGCTTCCGGCCGCGCACGAACTTGCTGTTATTCACCACCGCGAGGCGCAGGGTGACGGTGGCCACCCGCTCGGCGGCGGGCGGCTCTGCCGGCGACGCGGCCGAAGGCTGCTGGTCGCGTGACCTGGCGCTCTTCTGGTACGCGCCGATCTCGACACCACGGTGGCGCAGGTAGCTGTACAGCGTGCTCTTGGAGATGTGCAGCTTCTCGCCGATCGCGCTGACGCTCAGGCGACCTTCGCGGTAGAGGGTTTCGGCCGCCATGGCGGTGGCCTCAGCCTTGGCTGGCAGGCCCTTGGGACGGCCACCGATCCGGCCACGCGCCCGTGCGGCCTACAGACCCGCCTGAGTCCGCTCGCGGATCAGCTCGCGCTCGAACTCCGCCAGCGAGGCGAACAGGTTGAACACCAGGCGGCCTTGGGCGTGGGTGGTGTCGATGGGGTCATTCAGGCTCTGTAAGCCGACCTTGCGCTCTGCCAGCTCGCCGACCAACTCGACCAGGTGCTTGAGGGAACGCCCAAGGCGATCCAGCTTCCAGATCACCACGGCATCACCCGGCCGCACGTTGGCCAGCAGTTTGTCCAACTCCGGCCGGGCGCTTTTCGCGCCGCTGGCGATGTCTTGGTAGATGCGTTCGCACCCGGCCTGTTTCAGGGCATCGACTTGTAGGTCGGCTTTCTGATCCCGAGTGCTCACTCGCGCATAACCGATCTTCATCAAAAGTACTGTTTACTCGACTACGTTAGTAATAGTTGAACTTTGATTAAGCGTACCAGTTATTTGAACCGTAGCGCGGGGAGCTTAACGAACCGAGCCATTCCTCGATAGAGTTCGGCAAAACCTTCGTTTTGTCGAACCATTGCATCGCCCTTTGTGATTGGCGTATAAACACACAAACACCTATTAGCGGAGAACGCTATGAATACCATTCGCTGGAATGTCGCCGTCTCGGCCGACACCGACCAGTCGCTTCGGATGTTTCTGGCCAGCCAGGGCGGCGGCCGTAAGGGCGACCTGTCGCGCTTCATCGAAGAAGCGGTACGGGCACACATCCTGGAGCTGAGCGCTGAGCAGGCCAAGGCCGCTAACGCCCATCTGAGTGAGGCAGAATTGACCAACGCGGTTGACGAAGCGCTCGACTGGGCACGTAAGCGCTGATGCGGGTCGTGTTGGATACCAACATCCTGTTCAGCGCCCTGATCTCGCCACATGGCGCGCCCGATGCGATCTACCGTGCCTGGCGGGCGGCGCGTTTCGAGGTGGTGACCTCGCGGATGCAACTCGATGAAATTCGTCGAGCCAGCCGCTATCCCAAGCTTCAGGCCATCCTACAGCCCGCCAAGGTGGGCGCCATGATCAATAACCTGCAACGGGCTGTGGTACTGGAGCGCCTGACCATCGAGGTCGAAGCCGATGATCCGGATGACTCGTTTTTGCTGGCCATGGCCTTGGCGGGCGATGCGGACTACCTGGTAACCGGTGATCGCCGCGCCGGCCTGCTGCAACGCGGGCACATCGAACGCACGCGGATCGTCACGCCCGCCGTGTTCTGCGTCGAGGTGCTGTGATCAATGCCGGTCGGTTTTCTGACTCAAGAGCAACGCGACGGTTTTGGCCGCTATGTTGATTCGCCCAGCCGTGAAGAGCTGGAACGTTACTTCCACCTGAGCGATGAAGACCGTGAAGCCATCCAGGTGCTGCGGGGTAACCATAACCGTCTGGGTTATGCCGTTCTGCTGACCACCGTCCGCTTCGTTGGCGTTCTGCCGGACAAGCCCGCCGCCGTGCCGGTGGAAGTCCTGCAGGTGCTTTGCCGACAACTGGCGATTCCAGACCCCGACTGCCTCCAGCGCTATAGCGATCATCGCCGCTGGATACATGCCACCGATATTCAGAACCGCTTTGGCTATCGTCATTTCACCGATCCGGGCATCGGCTTTCGCTTGAGCCGCTGGCTGTATGCCCTCTGCTGGACGGGCACCGACCGGCCGGGAGTGCTGTTTGAGCGAGCCACCTCGTGGCTGTTCACACAGAAAGTCCTCCTGCCTGGTGTGTCTCAACTAGAGCGCTTTATCGCCCAGTTGCGCAGTCGGGTCGAAGAACGCCTCTGGTTTACGCTGGGCCGCAGCGTGACTGAGGAACAGCGATTGCAACTGCAAGACTTGCTGACGGTGGCCGAAGGCAACCGCAGCTCCCGGCTGGATCAATTGCGCTCCGGCCCGGTCATGGTCAGTGGCCCCGCGTTGATTCGGGCACTGCGCCGGCTCGATGACGTGCGCGGCATCGGCATCACCTTGCCGGCGGCGGCGCACATCCCTCCCAGCCGTATCGCCGCCCTGGCCCGCTTCGCCAACACGGCCAAGGTCACCGCGATTAATCGGCTGCCGGCGTCGCGGCGGATGGCGACACTGGTGGCCTTCGCACTCTGCCTGGAGGCGACTGCGCACGACGACGCACTGGAAGTCCTGGAGGCCTTGCTGCGCGACCTGTTCAGCAACGCGGAGAAGGCCGACAAGAAAGCCCGCATGCGCAGCCTGAAAGACCTGGATCGGTCGGCCGCGACGCTCGCCGCCGCGTGCAAGGTCGTGCTGGACAGCTCGATCAGCGATGACAACGTGCGCGCCCGGCTGTTCAACGACCTGCCGAGGACCACCCTGGAAAAGGCCCTGGAAGAGGTCAACGCGCTGATCCGCCCGGTAGATGACGTCTATTTTCTTGCATTGGAAGCGCGCTACCGCAGCGTGCGCCGCTTCCTGCCCGACCTGCTCAAGCACATCCGCTTCGGCTTCAGCCCGGCCGGCAAGGGCGTGGCGGCTAGTCTGGAGTGGCTGCAACTGAACCTGCCGCGCCGGAAGCCAGAGGATGACGCGCCGCAGGAGATCGTGGCCAAGGCTTGGCAGAAGCACATCACCCGCGAAGATGGCTCCCTCGACATGGGTGCCTATGTGTTCTGCACGCTCGATGCGCTGCGCACGGCCCTGCGCCGCCGCGATGTCTTCGTCTCGCCCAGTTGGCGCTATGCCGACCCGCGCCTTGGCCTGCTCGACGGTGCCGAATGGCTGGCGGCGCGACCGATCATCTGCCGGTCACTGGGCCTGACCATCGACGCCAAAACCACCCTGGACGCCTTGTCCGTCGAGCTGGATGCAACCTGGCTGGCAGTAGCCGCGCGCCTGCCCGACAACCCGGCGATTCAACTGAGCGAGAACACCGAGGGCAAGACCGAACTGTCGCTCGGGGCGCTGGACAAGCTGGACGAGCCCTGCTCGTTGCTGCAACTGCGGGCGGCCGTGTCTGACCTGATGCCGCGTGTCGATCTGCCGGAAATCCTCTTGGAAATCGCCGCCCGCACTGGCTTTTCCGAGGCCTTCACCCATGTCTCCGAACGCAATGCACGCGCCGACAACCTGGTCACCAGCCTCTGCGCGGTGCTGTTGGGCGGGGCCTGCAACACCGGCCTGGAGCCCTTGATCCGCACCGACAACCCGGCGCTGCGCCGTGACCGGCTGTCCTGGGTCAGCCAGAATTATATCCGCGACGACACCCTGTCAGCGGCTAACGCCATCCTGGTCGGAGCGCAAAGCCAACTGGAACTGGCCCAAGTCTGGGGTGGCGGCGAGGTCGCCTCCGCCGATGGCATGCGCTTCGTCGTACCGGTGCGCACCGTGCATGCCGGCCCCAATCCGAAGTATTTCGGCACCGGCCGGGGTGTCACCTGGTACAACCTGATTTCCGACCAATTCTCCGGCCTCAACGCCATCACCGTGCCCGGCACGCTGCGCGACAGCCTGGTGTTGCTGGCGGTCGTGCTGGAACAGCAGACCGAGTTGCAGCCGACGCAAATCATGACCGACACCGGGGCCTACAGCGATGTGGTGTTCGGGCTCTTCCGCCTACTTGGCTACCACTTCAGTCCGCGGCTGGCCGATGTCGGCGGTACCCGCTTCTGGCGCACGCGCCCGGACGCGGACTACGGCAAGCTCAACGGGCTGGCCCGCCAGTCGGTCAAACTCGACCTGATCGCCGAGCACTGGGACGACCTGCTGCGCCTGGCCGGCTCGCTCAAACTCGGCCGGGTGCCGGCGACTGGCATCATGCGCACGCTGCAAACGGGAGATAGACCCACCCGGCTGGCCCAGGCGCTGGCCGAATTCGGGCGGATCGAAAAGACTCTGCACACGTTGACCTATATCGACGACGAGTCCAAGCGCCGCGCCACCCTGACCCAGTTGAACCGAGGCGAAGGCCGGCACAGCCTGGCCCGCGCCGTGTTCCACGGCAAACGCGGCGAGCTCCGCCAGCGCTACCGCGAAGGCCAGGAAGACCAGCTCGGTGCTCTGGGCCTGGTGGTGAACATCATCGTGCTGTGGAACACCCTCTACATGACGGCGGCCGTGGAACGGCTCAAGCAGCACGGCTATCCAGTGCTGGAAGAGGATTTGGCCCGGCTATCGCCGCTGATCTACGAGCACATCAACATGCTCGGGCGGTATTCCTTTGCGGTACCGGAAGAAGTTGCGCGCGGCGAGCTGCGGCCACTGCGTAATCCAGACGACGACCTGTGATCCCCCTAAACGCTATGAGCAACACCCAAGCTGCTGCTGGATCGGCGGGCACTTCACCGAGCCGAACGAACAGAAAACGCAGCAATCCCCTGGGTTGGGGCGCAGCAGCGCCTTGCAGTTGCTGCACTCGTAATAGAACTGGCAGGCGTCCGTGGGCATGGTTTCCGGCTTGGCGAAGCCGCAGCGCGGGCAAGTCAGCACGGACTCAAGGACAATGGCGCTCATCGTGACCTCACTTCTGCACTGTGGAGGGGTATCCCGCGTTCGCGGTCGCCTCAGTCAGTGCCTCGGGCTGGGCCTTATCGGGATCGTAGGTGACGGTCGCCGTCTTCTGGTCGAAATTGACCTGGACGTCACTCACGCCGGACACCTTCTCCAGCGACTTCTTGACCGTGATCGGACAGAGTCCGCACGTCATGTTCTGCACGTCGAGCGTGACGGTTTTCGGGGGAGCCGCCAGCGCCACGAAGGGCAAGGCGAAAAGCACGGCGATCAGCAGTTTGCGCATGGTTAATCTCCTTCAGTAGAACAGCGGGGCGAGCCACGGCACGGCCAATAGGCCGAGCAGCAGCACGCTGACGATCCAGAACACGAGTCGCTGTCGCACGAGCGTGCGCGGATCGGCGCAGGGTGTACCTGGCGTACAAACCTGTGGCACCAGGTAGAGCTTGCGGAATGCCAATCCCAGGAACAGTAGAGTCAACCCGATGAAGAGGGGGCGTAGTGGCTCCATCATGGTCAGAGCGCCCACCCACGTACCGCCGACACCGAGTGCCAACAGCACCAGTGGCCCGACACAGCACACCGACGCACCGATGGCGGTCAGCGAACTCGCGACCAGCGAGCCTTTCCCGGTGAGTTGCATCCCCATTCCCATCTCCTGAGCCTGATTGCCTAGGTGCTATTCTAAACTCCGTACCAAAGTACGGAATCAAGGAGAAAGTGATGGCCACAGAGCTGACCATTGGCAAGCTGGCAGACGCCGCCGGGGTGAACGTCGAGACGATCCGCTACTACCAGCGACGCGGGCTGCTGGATGAACCAGCCAAACCCTTGGGTGGCCATCGGCGCTATCCGGTGGACATGGTGAAGCGACTGCGTTTCATCAAGCGGGCTCAGGCGCTGGGTTTCACGCTCTCGGAAGTCGGTGGACTGCTGACGCTGGATGAGTCGTGCGCCTGTGCCGAAACGCGAGCACGGGCTGCACGCAAGCTCGCGTTGATCGAGCAGAAGATGGCCGACTTGGTCGTCATGCAGCAACTGTTAGGCGAACTGGTGCAGCAATGTGATGCGGGAGACGGCGGAACGATCTGCCCGATCATCGAGGCACTGATCAGAGAGTAATGCCTGGCGGGTGAGCTGGAGATCGGAAAGCCCCTTTACGGTGGGATTCAGAGCTTACGTTGGTTTTTGGTTCCATTGCTCCCCAAACCCCGTACTCCCTTACATCGTGCGCCACGCATATACTGTCCATCCATACAGTAATGAGGCATCCGCACATGAGCAATCTGGCGCAGCGTCTAGCGCTAAGCGATGAGCCGATTCCACTCAGATTTTTCATCGGCGTAGCTTGCGGCTGGCCATCCCCAGCCGCCGATTACGAAGAAGCACCGCTGTCTCTCGACGAGCTGGTGAACGTCACCGCCTATTCAACCTTCCTTGTGCGAGCGCGTGGGAACTCCATGTACCCACTGATACGCGACGGTGACGTATTGGTCGTGGACAAGAGCCTGGATGCGCTGCTCGATGATGTTGTGGTGGCAGTGGTCGAGGGCGACTTCACCGTTAAGCGGCTAAGCCGGCTGGACGGTCGATACGCATTGGTTCCTGAAAACGACTCGATGGCGCCGATCTTCATCGGCGATGACGAACAGGTCCAGATATGGGGGGTAGTAGTTTGGAATCTACACAGGCTGGAACGAGGTCGCCCGAAATTGTCGGCCTTGTAGACGGGCACTGCTACTACGTAAGTTGCCACCGCGTGTTTGAGCCGCGCCTGGAGGGCAGGCCTGTTGTCGTCTTGTCCAATAACGACTCGGCTGTCGTCAGCCGATCTGATGAGGCCAAGGCCCTTGGCGTCAAAATGAGCCAGCCTCGTTCTGAGCTTGAGCCACTGGTTCGTCACCACGGCCTGATTCTTCGATCCTCGAACTACACGCTTTACCAGGACATACACCAGAGGTTCATGCGGGCCATAGGCTCCATGGTGGCAGGCCTGGACCCCTACAGCGTGGACGAGGCCTTCATTTTGCTGACCGGCATGAATGGCGACCTCTCTGAGCTTGGCGCCAGAATCCAGCGCCACGTCCTAAAGGCGGTCGGCATCCCGGTTGGGGTCGGTATTTCTCGCAACAGAACGACAGCAAAGCTAGCGAACTGGGCCAGTAAAAAGTGGAAGCGTCAGACCAAATCAGTAGTGGCTTTGACCGAGTACGAGCGACTACGCAAGCTGATGGCCTTGGCGGAAGTTGGGGACGTTTGGGGGATTGGCAGCCGTCTAACCGAGCATCTGAATAGCTACGGCATCCACACAGCTTTACAGCTGGCCGACGCTGACGCGGCCACGATGCGCCGGCACCATGGAGTGGGTTTAGCCAGGACCATAAGGGAGTTGAACTGGGAATACTGCATAGGCCCAGACAATGACGGCAGCCCTCGCAAGTCCATGACCTGCTCTCGGACATTCCCATCACCCACAAGCGCCTTCTCTGATCTGTCATCCAGCCTTGCATCATTTGCTGCCAACATAGGCCGAAAGTTGCGTAGAGAGGGAATCCTGGCAGCTGCGGTGAGGGTCTTCTTGCAACCCGCCCGTGCTTCGATAATGACATCACGGGTCAAATCTGAAACAATTGAATTGTTGTCACCGACAAATGACACACGGGTACTGATTGAAGTCGCACTGATCTGTTTGCGATCAAGCTACCAAGAAGGTGTTACCTGGATACGCGCCGGCCTAATGGTCGTTGAGGCAATCCCGGAGCAGCACTACACACCGGACTTGTTCGCCCCCCGAGCGCGCCCACGCAGCAGGGAGCTGATGAAAGCAATGGACCTGATCAATCGTTCCTCTGGAGAGGGTACGATCCGATTCGGTGCGGAACGCCGTAATCTCGCACAGATGATTCGTCGTCAATACTTGTCTAACCGTTTCACAACCTCATGGACTGAGCTTCCAGAAGCTACTTAGAGGCTCTTGCAAAATTTGCGAGAACAAGGTTTCCACACAGGGAGCAGTGATGGCGCGTAAAGCGAAGCCCCGTAAAGGGATGCGTTTCAACTACGCCATTGAGTCTGTGGTGGACCGGACTGTTCGTGAGCAATATCGCTTCTTAGACCACTGCCAAACCAACCGGGTCGAACTGACGATCTTTTCCACCAGCGGCGCCTCCTTCAACGGCATTGTCCATCGCTTCGACAGAGAAACGATCCTGTTCGGCGGAAGTGGGAAAAGCGCTACGCCAAGGCTCATCTACAAGAGCTTTATCGCCATGATTATCCCTCGGGAGGCCATCGGCCTTTTCGCTGAGTACAAAGGCCTGGGCACCGCACGCTGCAAGAACCGTAAGAAGCGCTTTCTAAGGGCACTGCAAGAATTGAGGGATCGACAGCAGAAGGCTGGCTGGCTTTGTCATGACGATGACAATCCCGCGCAGGAGTGAGAAGGAGTGATGAATAGGTCTAGGGAGGGAGGCGGCGCCGACGAAGCCTTGGTCACGCCGCGCCGCCATGTCACAAGTCGGTACGGCTACAGCGCATCCTGAACGTCGCTGATCACGTAATTTCGGATCAGACGCGAGGTGGCTTGCTTCATCTTCTTGTTGGGTCGGAACAGGCTGCCTTGCAGCTTCTTGAGAGCGGCAGGAGAGACGGACTGGCTTATGGGTGCAGCTTCGCCCAAAAAGACCAATTCATGGTCATAGGCCAGCCGGCGCATGAAGGTCGGGCTGATGCCGGCTGCCTTAGTAGCTTCTTCCCTGGTATGGGTTAGGGAAAGTTCGCGAAGGCTTTCGATAAACCCGTTCACCGATTCTTGATCGCGGCGACGAGCACGCTCACGCAGCTCGGGGGTGATCTTTTCAGAGTCGAGAGTCGTGACAGTCTTGCGGGTCAGTGATCGAGCTACAACTGTTGAGGTGTGGCGTCGTTCACGGGCAATGACGGCACTGGAGATACGCTTGGTCCGACTGCCCTCGGTCCCTACGAAGGTGATCCCATGGCGCTCTGCGAACAGTCGCAGATACGGGATACTCATCCTGTGTATGCTCGCCACCTGGCGGATAGTGAACATACTGCTTTTGTCACGAATGCGCTCAGCGACCTCTAGTTCCCGAGCAAGCATTATGTCGTCAGACACATCAATCTGTGTCCTTTCAGCTTGAGCATGCTGCATTACCAAAATCCCCTTGGTTTCAAGAAGACATAGGCCACGGCGCTTGCGATGCAGACTCGCTAGCGAAGTGAATCCACCTGCGTCTCTTGTGCTGTCATCTGGCTTACCCGTACCCGTAGGGCATCAAAGCAAGCCTTAATCGTTATGCTCAAAACCCAGCCCGGGTTTCGAGGTGCCACCATTTTGGCAGCACGTCGCCGGATTTACAACGCCAATTTTTGAACTGTCGGACAGCATAGCTGTCGGGCTGCGCAACCTTCTGATTTGAATGAATTTTCTTGCGAAACCTATTGCAGAGCCCCAAAAGGAAATGCACCGATCAGGAGTGGAATCCCACGTCACGGTCGTTATGATTCGTTCCGCAAAGCAATCTGCCCGGCACTTGCCACTCGATGCAGGGCGAAATCGGACGTAACCAGAAGGAAATAGATACGTGGCGACCATTAGCAGAAAGACCATCCTGGCACTGGCAATCGCAGCAGCATCCAGCGCTCACGCAGCACCGGCACCCAGTCAGATCAACGTCAGCGGCAGCACCCGCATTGAAGTCGCAACTGGCAACTTCACCAGCATGACGCTGACCGGCACCGCCAACCGCAACGCTGGTGAAGACGGCATCGACTTCGACGGCCCGCAGATTTCGGGCAACTTCGTGAACGATGCAAACTTCAACCTGAGCGGCAACAACGTTGATGCCATCGGCATCGAAGACGATTCCGCTGATGGCGCCATCGGCGGCAGCTTCATCAACAACGGCACCATCAATGCCAACGGCTACAACGCTTCCGGCATCAATATCGCAGATACCGTGATCGGTCAGAGCGGTGTGACCGACGACGCCATCGGCAATGTGGTGAACAACGGCACCATCAACGTGACCGACACTTCCGGCATCGCACCTGTCGATGAACAAGCAGCCATCATGCTGGAGAACGTGCAGCTGTCTGGCGACGTAATCAACAAAGGCACCATCAGCGTCCAGGCCCGCAACGCCTCGGGGATCAAGGTGGACGGCCAAGACCAAGACCCGACCGACACCGTGAAGTACGCCACCATCGACCGCGACGTGGTGAACACCGGCACCATCAGCGTGACCGGCCAGAATGCTCGCGGCATCGAGCTGAACATGGTCAACTTCGGCCAGGACGTGGAAAACGGCGGCACCATCAACGTGAACGGCGCAGGCGCTGTGGCCGTCCGCATGGACCGTTCCGACTACAACCGCATCTTGAACACCGGCACCATCCGCGCCGTGGGCGCCAACTCCATCGGCATCGAGAGCCGTGAGTCGTTCGGCAACAACGCTGTGAGCCAGGGCATCATCAACAACGGCACCATTGCTGCTGATGGCGTGGGCATCAAAGTCACCAACGACCTGCTGCAAACCGGACCCGGCGAAACCAGCAACGCCAGCAACTTCTACCGCATCACTCAGAATGCCGGCGTGATCAGCGGCGGCGATGCAGCTATCGACGGCAACGGCCAAACCATCCTGCACCTGAACGGTGGCACCATCATCGGTGACATTGAAGGTATCCGTGATGCCTTCGTGAACGGCAACGTGGCCATCTACTCCGACCTGATCGAGGCCAACAAGCTGGATGTGACCGCAGGCAAGCTGTATGTAGCGGAAGTCACCAACGTGACTGGCGACATGTTCGTCCGTAACGGCGCCGGCCTGAGCCTGTTCGTCAACAACAGCACCGACCCGAGCAAGGCCATCGTCGAGGTGGACGGCAAGCTCACCCTGGAGCAGGGTAGCGTCATCGGCGTGACCACCAATCCGGGCCAGTTCACCAAAGAAAGCACCAAGTACGTGCTGGTGAGCGCCGACCAACTGGAGAACCTGGGCGCTCAGGTGAAGACCCTGACCCCGCTGCTGGCCGTCACCAACGTCGCGTTCGAGAACAACAGCGTCACCGCCAACATCGGCCTCGCGACTGGCAGCCAAGCCGGTGAAGGTCTGGCGAATGCCGGCGTAGACCGCAACGGTGTCGCTGCGACCAAGGCGTTCATCGACAGCGTGCTGGCCAAGCTGCCGGTGAACAGCAACCTGTACCAGACCTTCATCAACGCCAACGATGCAGAACTGCGCCAGCTGGCACGCCAGCTCCAGCCGGAAACCAACCGTGCAGCGCAATCCGCTTCGCTCGCAGCGACCGGCCTGACCAACTCGGCCATTGGCAGCCGTGCTTCTTCGCTGGGTGCGAACTCGGGTGACGCGCTGATCGAAACCGGCGCGTGGGTCAAAGTGCTGCACGGCAACAGCGACCAAGGTGAGCGCGGCGGCATCGCCGGTTACGACGCCGACTCCACCGGCCTGATCATCGGCGCCGATGGCAAGCTGAACGAGCAGACCACTCTGGGCCTCGCCCTGAGCCATGTTCGCACCGATGTTTCCTCTGACACCGGCAACGACACCGATGTGGCCACCACACTCCTGACTGCCTACGGCGCGTGGGAGCAGGGTCCGTACTCGGTTATCGGTAGCCTGTCCTATGGCCAGAGCGACAACGAGTCGAAGCGCTACATCGCTGGTGAGCGCGCCAAGGGCGACTACGACTCCAATGTCCTGGCAGCCGACCTGAGCGCTGGTTACACCATCAAGCTGAACGAGAACCTGGACCTGATCCCGACTCTGGCAAGCCGCTACGCCAAGGTGCAGATCGACAGCTTCACCGAGAAGGGCACCCAGGCCGCGCTGCGCACCGGCAGTCAGTCGCTGGAAGTCTTCGACGTGGGCGGCGGCTTCAAGCTGGAAGGCGTCTACGGCGACTTCAAGCCGAGCGCTCGCCTGATGGCCTTCCACGACTTCGCCCAGGACTCGGCTGATACCACCTCGGCCTATGCACTCGGCGGCGCCACCTTCGCGACTACCGGCGCTCCGGCGACCAAGTGGACCTACGAAGCTGGCGTTGGTCTGGACTGGACCAAAGGCAACTACACCATCGGCGCATCCTACGACTACACCCGTAAGGCTGACTTCAACGCCGACACCATGACCCTCAAGGCCCGTTACGACTTCTAACGGCACGCTTGGGATGAACAGACCCGCCTCTGAGGCGGGTTTGTTTTAAGGGGAGAGCTACCCATGAATGCAGTTCGAAAGCAGCTTTTTCGTGCAGGCCTGCTGGCCAGCATTACTCTGGCCACCGGGTGCGCGATGAAGCCTATGGACCTAGCGCGAGTCAGCGAGGGCAGTGGTCTAAAGCCGGTTGCCGTCAAAACGTCGCAGTTCACCATCCAGACCCTTCAACCCGCAGCACGACAAGAACAACGCCTTCGCGTGTACATCGAGGGCGATGGCCGCGCCTGGATCACTAGCCGCACCGTGAGCGATGACCCGACACCAGTAAAGAGCTTGGTGCCGGGATTGGTCGTTGCAGACCCAGCACCAGCAGTCTATCTCGCCCGCCCGTGCCAGTTTGTCCTCGGTGCCAACTGCAAACAGAAACTCTGGACCACGCATCGCTTCGGCAAGGACGTGCTTCAAGCCGCAAGCGAAGTGCTCGACACCCTCAAATCCCAATATGGGGTGCGAGACTTCGAGCTGGTCGGGTATTCCGGTGGTGGCGCCATCGCACTGCTGTTGGCGGCAACCCGGACGGACGTTTCCCTGGTGCAAACAATCGCCGGCAACGTCGATCCGAAGGCTTGGACTGAGCTGAAAGGCCTGACGCCGCTTTCAGGGTCAATGACCCCTGTCGATTTCGCCGATAGGCTTGCCGCCGTACCACAGCGACACCTGATCGGCTTGAACGACACCGTTGTTCCACCAGAGGTAAGCCAAGCCTACATGCTCAAGGTCCAGCCACATTGTGGCGAGACGGTCTTCGTTGACGCCGACCACTACTCCGGGTTCCAGTCAGCCTGGGCCTTGTACCGAGACAAACCAGTTAAGTGCGAGCCTGATCCTGGCTCAAACGTGAAGTGAGGTATTGATGAAAGGCCTAAGCAATCCATTGGCAATCGCGGCAATGCAGCGTGCTATAGCCGCTGCCCAAATTGGCCCTGCGCCGAGGCCAAAGTACAGCAGCCGCACCGCTGACAAGTTCGTGATTCGCGGCTTCGATGAGCTGTTCGATGAGCTGGCTGCTATTGGCAGGCACCAGGGCCGCAGCCTGAACTCGGAGTCAGTCGCGGCAGTTCTGGAGGCCCTGGCGGGGGTGAAGCGAGCCGCCGCAATGGTCAACATCCTCAAGGCGCATCTGGGCGAAGATGTAGCTGCACGAATCCTGGCTGAGGTCCCCAGCTTTGACTTGGCCAAGTGCAAGAGCCCGAGAAAGTTCGTGATGAGGCTTCCGCCCAGCGTCCGAGACACCATACGTGAGGGCGTAGTGAACGCTGTTGCTGAGCAGAGCACCGGCACCAAGTCGATGAATACATGGCTGCTCGACGCACTGGTGGACTGGATCAACACTCAGCGCCAGCAGTACGCCCTGCTGGCGGCCTCTATCGCGATGGAGCAGGGGGCTCTTACTGGACCTCAGTAGGGGCTATGGATACGGGCTCGAAAGGGGGAGCAAGAGAGGGGTTCTGTAGGTCAGAGGAAGGTGATTCTGTGTTTATGGGCAGCGGACCAATCTGTTGGTACTTCGCCATGATACTGACCGCACCTAACAGGCGAACCCCAACATGGCGCAGTTACTTCGCAGCATTAGGCGTGCGGCTCGGATGCCCAGTGCGGCTCGGATGCCCAGAAAGAACAAAGGCGCCATAGGGCGCCTTTGTTCTGTGACCGAGTTTTCTACATCATCCATGACCACTGCTCGATCACTGACTACGCAATCGCGTATGGGCATTCTCGGCGATTTCGAGGCTGCTGACAAATCAGCGGCATCCAGGCGGCGCTAAAGCAGCGTGTAGCACGCAGACTTGAACTTGGACTCGATGCACAGCTCGCGTCTAACCACCCCGTGCTGATCCACCGTTTTCATCGTGGCCACGTCACCGGATGCACCAGTCACAGCGCCCTGGACCTGAAAGACACCCTCCGTTGTCTCAACCGAGGATGAGCTTGAGAAGGCGCTTTCGTGAAGCTGTATCCGAACAACGGAGCCTGCCGGCTCAAAGGTGGGGGCTGGAGGCGCAGCAACTGGCTTGGACGGTAACGATCCAATGACGGCAACGATCAGCGCAACCCCACCCAGCATGAGGAAAGTACGGCGCCGAGCCAGCCGCACGAACGCAGCCCGTTCGCCTGGGCTCCCGTGCATCATCAGCCACTCGGGGTCCGCGTGCATCCCTCGAATGAAAGGGCTTCTGAGCACACTCGCAATCAGCCGCTTGTTCTTTTCGTCTGCCCTATCGAGCTTTGCTTGTGCCTCCATTTCCTCTCCAATGTGTTGATAGCTGATGACCGGAATCAGTCGCTGTCTGGCAACGACTGGAAATGTGAGAGCAGAGTGTTCGCGTTGCCGGCGTTACTCAGATCGCCACCAGCTGGTAAAGCCGACTGCTTGAGAGCGAGCGTTCCAAAATCCTTGCGCTTCGGCATGTACCTCTTGGCATTCTCGATGGAGCGCCACCCAACGTGCTCCATCAGCATGGTCATATCCCAACCCGCTCGTACCGCCCAGTCTGCGAAACCATGGCGAAGGGAGTGGGTACTGAAATGAGGCTCACCGGGGAACAGGTCGTTTGCCACTCGGTTGATGATATGGCCAATGCTCTGCTTGTGGATTCCAGTGGAAGCCAACCGCCCCCATCGGTTGATTGAGCGAAACACCAACCCCGAGGTGATGCCAGAGGCCTGAATCCAGTCAATGTAGGCAGAGGCGGGGCAGTAAGCCCTGAGCGCCGGCATTTCGTATATGCGCCCGCTGGCGTCTCTATCAGTCTTGCTGTGAGACAGGAAGATACTGATCCCATCGGTGCGGCTTGCCTTCACGCTCTCTACGGCGACCCGGCTCAGCTCATCGCTACGGAAGCCCTGCCAGAACCCAACCAGGACCAGAGCGAGGTCGCGGTGCGTGCGAAGAATGGCCCCCTGATCGCCAGCCTGAATGGCTGCCTTTTTCTCGGCTTCGAGCTGGTCGCAAATGGCAAGCAAATGCCTGAATGTCAGAGGGTATGCCTGTTTGGGGCGATCCTGGTGCTCCTTGGCAATTCCTTTCATGGTCTGTTTGACCGTGGAGCTGGTAGTCGGATCGAAAAAACCCTGCTGCTTATGCCACTTGGACAAAGCCGACAACCGCTGCCGCAGCGTGCTCACTTTCAAGCTCTGCGCATAGGTGGCCAAGTACCGGCAAACAGCGTCTTCGCCGGCAGGCAAAAAGCCACCCCAAACATAACGGTAGTGATTGATGTGGGTTTTGTAGGTTCGCTCGGTGTTGTCTGACTTGCCGCGCTCCCGGTAGCGGGCAGCCAGTTCCTCTACATCCGAAACCGAACGCACCTCCCCATGAGGGGAGGGAGGTGCTTCGGGAATGGATGGTGTAGAAGATTTCATGGGAGTGTAGGCAGCTCAGTGATCGGAGCGCTGAGTATAACGCCGTGGCCAGGGTGTCCTGCGGCAAGGCCGGATCGATCCTCAACCTTGAAACCGGGAAGTGAGAACCGCCGCGGTGGTCCTCAACTCCCCATCTGGGGAGTGAACTGGATGATCCTGTTGGCGTAGGCCTTTTCGAAGTCGGCATCGGACAGGTGCTGAACCTCGCCAATGGCGCCGATGGACTTCACCGCATTGATCACCGAAGTGTCGAATTCAGCATTGCCAGACGGGCGAGTCAGCACCACGGAATCGACCTTGCCATCGCGAGTCATCTTCATCTGGATGAGAGCGCTGAGATTCGCCGCCGCGCCTGCCGGCTGGAACCATTTCTCAGAGATACGCTTTGCCAGGATCGAATCGACATGCTCGATAGTCAGCTTAGGGGTTCCAGCTGGCACAACTGCTATCGGCGCTGGAATCTCACCACCTGCATGGATGGATGCAGCCGGGGCGTCCGCAAAAGGGTTATCCAGTTCGATCAGGGATTCAGGCTCGGATGCCGACTGCTTACCAGCACTTGCGCTAGCAGGTGATGCTGGCACCGTCACGCCTTTAGCTGGTTGATCACCAACAGAGGCCGGAGCAGCGGAGCGGGCTGCTGGCTGCTGCTGAGTCACTGGCGACGGCTGCACTGCTTTCGGGCTTTCTGCTCGATTGACCTGCCCTTGACCGTTCATGGTGTCGGCAGTCTTCATTTCCATCATGGCCTTGGCCAACTGCTGCCGGTCGATGTTCATTACGTTGGCCATCGCAGTCAGGCCAATGTCCAACTCATCGATTCGGGAGCGATTCTGGTTGGCGATGGCGAGCTGATCAGTGAGCGAAGTGTTTTGCTTGCGAAGGTCGGCAACCTCGATAGCAAGCGCAGCAATCTTGTTGCTGTTGGGAAGGGCACTCAGCGCTGCCGATGCAACGCTTACAGCGAGTGCGCCGGCACCGAGCACCAGGGCGATGTAAGTCAATTTCGATTCGTTCAAGGGGCGCATCCTCCGCATGCCAGATGCAGCGACTCTACGCCCGCTCTATACAGCTCATCATCCCAACTAGATGCAGTTTCTCAGCGGGACTACTGGTCACTGTGCTGGAGGAACCTTACGGCGGTCGGATACCCCTCGGCAGCTGCCTTTTCAATCCATACCCGGCCTACGTCGAAACGCTCCAGATCGTACTGGAGTACCCCGTATGTGAACATGCTCTCAGGGTCGCCAGTCAACGCCGCATCAGTAATTGCACTGAACCCGGATGCCTTCGAAGTCTCCCAGTCATGCTTCAACAACCACACCGCAGCAGCTGGCTTTCCCTGCTGAGCAAGCTCCCTCATCGATGGCAGCAGTTCTTCGACCATTTCGGCCTCAGACGACTTTTCGAGGTAATCCAGGAATGGCTGCTGGCCAAATGTTCCAAGCAAGAACAGGGAGTACAGAATCAAGGCGTGGACGTAGAACGCAACCTTCCTGTTGGGGTTGATGCGCAGGATGAAGACTTCATTCTTCGAGAAACCCTCGCTCACGTCATTCGCAAGCAAGCGCTCAGTGGTGTCAGTGCCCATAGTCGCTTTCCGCAATCTGTCAGTGAATATCGCTGCTCAGCGAATCTGGTCGAAGCTACCGTCTGCTTGCCAGCAGTATTCGGTGTTGAGCTGATTTTTTACCCAGTCCTCACGCAGCGCCCGCTTCAAAAAGTCGGGCAATTGCACACCCCATTTCTGGAGCACTTCATCGAAACCGTCCGCCTCCTGAACCTCCCCGTAACCTGGGGCAAACAAAGAGTTCCACAGCGGGGTTGTCATGGGATCGGTTGCGTCGAACAGGTAGCAGAAGTAGTGCGGCCCATTCGCACCGCTCTGGTATCCGATCACGACAATGGCTCGGCTCGCAGAAGTCGTGGAGGGCAGTTCTATGGTGTGCCGGGACATTACTCGCCCCCGCCTAATGTCTGGACTTGAACCGGCTGATCCGCAAACGGCTGCACCTTCTCAAGCACCGCGTCGATCCGATCCCAGATTCGCTTGCCGCCTTCGTCGCATGCTTCACGACAGGAGCCCAAATGGGTCTGCCAAGCCTGGAGTAGGCATATGGCGTCGGACGGCATCGTGACCAGCTCAGTTGCTTGGCTATCCACTGTCGAAGGCTGGCTGTTCAAAAGCGCCACGTTGGACTCAAGGTCGAGGCCCGCCCGGATTGCTGCCTCAACCCACTCTTTGCGCTGCCAGTACACCGTTTCGTCGTCCTGGGGGACTTTCAGCGCATTGGAGCGCCGGTTGTTGACTGTGAGCAACGCAGTTATCGCCTCGCTGACTTTCTCTCGCGATACTCTGATTACATCTGTCATCTGATGTGCAGCTCCAAGGTTTGATCTGGTAATGCGCGACATTGATCGCGAACACCGTCACCGGGTCAGGCCCGAAGTGAGGGTGAGTGAAATTCTCGATGATCGTGTAGCCCTTCCACGGAAGCGTGATTCGTCGCGCCTTGTCGTCCCGCTTTGGATAGCCACAGGTCAGCTCAATGGCGTCGTAGGTTCGACCCTCAAGCCGCTTTCGCCAGTAGGGAGTCACCAGCCGGTACTCCAATGGCTTTCGTCGATCCCTGATGGCCTCGAAATACTGGCGCTGGAGAGGCAATGTCAGCGTGGCCATCATGGCGCCCCATCAAAGCCAGCGGAGTGGCGCCGGCACGCTCACGTCATCAGTTGCGATTTCAATCGCCGAGCCAAGGGTAGGCGCCCCGATTCGAGCGGCACATTCGGTATTCGACTCCAGGCGCACCGGAACCTTGCTCTCTTTGGCACTGGCGGGGATCGAAATGCACTCGGCTCGGTAGAGGCTCACCTCGGCGCTCTGAACATCGTTCAGCTTTGCCCAACTGTTCAGCACATCTTCCGTAGCCTTACCAAGCGCTGCGGCATAGCTGTAGCCCTGGTAAGCGATCACGCAGATGAATAGGGCGAGGCCTGCTGCGGTTGACCGGATAACGATTCGTCTCATGTGATAGCTCCTTGGAGAAAGCGACATGGCCAGGACGGCAGTTCCTAAGCAGTGCGAGTGCCGGCGCTAAGCCAATCCAGCAGACTTTGAGCTACGTCTTGGCTTACGCCGGTAGACGCCGCGAAATCTGGTGCTGAGACGTTCCGCATTGCTACTGCCAGCAAGTAACGATTTGCGCCATCAACCCCGCCTGGAATAGGCCCGTTTTCTACGAAATCCTTTACGAATGCCTTATCAGCCTTCGCAAGCGATGACGCGATCATTTCAACTAACTGGCTCTCTATGCTCATTGGTATCGCTTTCCTATGCCTGTTTGAAAAAGTCTGCTTGGGTGTTATCCGGGTCATGCTTTGGGGCGTTTAATGGGTGTCCAAGCTGCCGCCGCACCTCTCCCAGCCACGCCTTGTAAGGGGCGTTCTTTCGAGCGCCCCACGGGTACGCCTCGATCAGTGCTTGGCGCAACGCCTGCTGGTCGGCTCGACCTACTTTGCGAATCACGTCCGCAACGATTGGTGCGGCACGATCTGCCCAGGCCATGGCGTCCCCCTATGGTTCGGAGCCGTTGAGCCAACCCGGCTCTTTGGCTTCTGCCAGCCACTCACGCAACGACCCAGCATCCTTGCTAGGTTGGCCTTCTTCACACCAACGCATATCGAGCATTTCGTCGCCGGTCAGAGTGACTTCGTAGTCGCTGGCGTCCCAGTCTGGGGTTGTACGCCGGAACCCCAGATTTTTCCGTCTAGCCTGCAAAGCCAGCATTGGCGCGGGTTGTCGCAAAACAGTTGTTTTACGGCACTGGTACGCCATTGGCTGAAATCCCCGGCTTGCACAGCCAGAACATGCGCGACAAACCATGTCGGATAGTCTCAGCAGCCGGAAACTTCGCCTGCGACCTTTTCCGACAGAATTTTCGGGGATTCCGGCTTACAACCCCAGTCTTCATCCCCGACCATTTCACGCATCAGCTCCAGTGCTTGTTCCGAAGATGTTGCGGCGAACCAGTCGCAATCGCCTACCTGATAACAGCGCAGGGGAACGGACGAATTACCCGCTGCGCTCGCGACGTTTCCAATGCCGAAGGCATCCAGGATTTGTTGCCGCTTTGCATCGAAGTCGTTCATGGTAGCTTCCGATCAGTAGTAGGAGGCGGCAGGGATTGATGGGTGTTCAGCTGCCAGCCTTTCCGAGTGCGTGCGCGCCTTGGCCAGCCGATTCTGCAAATCAACCAGCTGCTCCTGCACTCGCAAGATGGCCTCATCCAGGTGCTTCGCTTCAAGCTCGGCGCTGCGCTTGGCCCACCCGATCACTACGTCGCGGTCGGCGCTGAACTTGTTCTCGTACATCAGCTCGCCGTCATGTGTCGCGTTCGGCCAGCCAAGGGCTTCGCAGCGCTGCTCAATAATCTCGGCGCCTTCGTAGGTGTACACAGGGATCGAGGCCTCGAACGTGTCCTCTGCCTGGACGTGGCCGAGAATTTCAGCCGGCGAAGCTGCGCCCAACGCTGGGTAATACTGCGGGAGGAAGCGCCCGAAGGCTTCGTTCTCCCGGACGCTGCCGGATACCGGATCGATGACCACTAGGTCATGGACATAGCCACTGCCGATGCAGATGCCTTTGTTGGTGACGCAGACGATGTGGTTGATGCCGTAGGCGTCCTTGAGTGCTTTCCAGCCCATGCCTGTTCCCCGTAGTGGTGGTGATGTTGGGACACTGATTCAGGTGAGCCCCCTGGTGACACCTGCCGGCGTTTGCTGTCGCTGCGAAGGGGCCTCCTGCCACGCCAGCCAATCCGTTCTGCCAGTTCCGCGTGCAGGACTACCGGGTTCCGCTCAGGGCGCTCACCTGAACCAGTGCGCTTCGAGAATAACGGCGAGCCTCTGCTGCTCTCCACCCAACCCGGAACACTTCGCCCCAAGCCATTAGTCCCACATCCAGCACGCCGCACTGCCCAGCCCTGCCGTAACGCCTGTGATGACGTTACATCGCCTAAAACCTGCGTTTTTCATCCATCAAGCCTGGAGCACCCCACAAAGGCGCTCTGACATGCGCTTATAGGCTTTATGCAATGTCAGAAAATTCCTGCTTTATTTTCACCGTTACTCTTTAATCGTTACGTTATCTTCGTTATCTTTACCGTTACGCCGCCAGATTAAACGCAGACCCGGAGAA
Source organism: Pseudomonas sp. ZH-FAD (assembly GCF_002803095.1). Taxonomy (GTDB): domain Bacteria; phylum Pseudomonadota; class Gammaproteobacteria; order Pseudomonadales; family Pseudomonadaceae; genus Aquipseudomonas. The sequence continues at coordinate 26,099 of NZ_PGLR01000046.1, forward strand.
GCCCGCTATGAAGCCCACAAAACGCCAGCATCCAGTGACCCTGGCCGAGGTCGCCGAAGCAATGCGGGAGCTGCAAGAGGAAGGCACCGAACCATCAGTGAGGGCTGTCAGGGCCAGGGTTGGGGGAGGCTCGAACACCACCCTCATGCGATTCATCGATATGGTCCGCTCGGGCAGCGCCAGCCCACAGCAGCACCTGGACGAGTTCCCAAGCAGGCTCGAAAGCTTGTGTCGGGAAATGGTGCAAACGCTTGGCGAGCTGGCAGATGAGCGGGTGGCCAAAGAGCGGGCGGAGGTACAGGCAGTGAGGCGCAACATCGAGGCGCGCTGGAACACACTGCTGATGGAGAAAGAAACAGCGGTCAACTCGTTCGAGGCGGAGAAGCGAATCACCGCCGACCTCACGCAGCGCCTGGAGGCTCTGACGAAAAGATTCGAAACTGTCGTTACTGAGCGGGATGAATTGAAAGACCGCGCCCGCGTAGCTGAGACGCTGAACGAGCAGCTGAATGAGCGTCTGCTAGGCCAAAGCCGCCAGATCGACGAAATGAAGCAAATGGCTGAGCACTACGAGCAGCAAGTTGCCACCCAACGTAAACAGGATGCGGACAGGCATGCCAAGCAGGTCGAAGGGCTTGAGAGCAGCCTTCGCGACTCTCACGCAAATGAGCTTCGGCTCACCGAACAACTGGGCAACGCCAAGCGAGAGCTGGAACGGCTGACAAAGGACGGTGAACAGCTGTCGCGGCGAGCCGCACAGGCCGAAGCGCAGCAGTCCAAACTCGAAGCCCTGGTCAGCGACTTGTCCGTGGAGCAGCTTGAGTTCAAACGCCGCGAGAACGAGCGAGAGAGCAAGCTGGCAACCACGATGAGCGCCAACAGCGAACTACAGCGCCAGCTCGCAGGCATGCAATCACAGATTATCGACGTGCAAGCTCGCTGCGCTAAGCAGCTGGATGAAATGGCCACTGACAATCGCTCGGTGATCGCCAACCTTGTGGATCATTCCCGCCGCGTGTTCGAGCTTGCGCGAAACACCAAGGCAAAGGACAGTCCAGACTTCAAGGAGCTGGCCATTGCTCAACGCGAGATTGAACGGCTATTCCAGAAGACTTGAAGCAAGGGTGCCTACAGGCGCAGGGCTTTGCACAACTGCCCCTGACTGACCAATGCTGTGGGATGCAAATAAAGTCGCATCCTAAGCTGCGCCAATTTTCTGGACTGTTTTGAAAGGCTCAGGCTTGGCAGGCGGGCAAAGTGTCATTCTGAAAGGATCGCGTGGCATTGGGCGCGGCCTGAATCGTGAAAATAAAGTCTCATACTTTCGAGCGTCTGAATCGCCGCCCACTACCGCCGGGCCTGAGACACCAACAAGGAGGTCGAATGAGCAGAACCCGAAAACACCTCACCCCAGCCGAAGCAGAGGCCAAGGGGCTTCTATGCCGTAAGCACCTCAAGGAGCGCTTCCGCCTCATGCCGGGACTAAACACAAAGCCCGCTGGCAGTGTCTGGCAAGGGCAGGGGGCTTATAATGTGTACAACCCAGCTGAGTGCGTGCCGTGGCGCTGGATGCCTGGGCGTGCCCAAGTCCGTCGCCAGCACGTCGCAGCCCAGGCAAAAGACCTGATTGCCGCAGGCTGCATTGTGCTTGACACCGAAACCACCGGCCTCGGTGATGACGCCGAGATTTGCGAGATAACCATACTCGACGTGACCGGCGCACCGATCCTCGACACGTTGGTACGCCCGACCCGGCCAATCCCGGTCGAGGCGACAGCGATTCACAAAATCACCGACGCCATGGTGGCCAGTGCGCCGAGCTGGCCCGAGGTGGCCGAGCAGTACGCCGCCGCCGTTGCTGGCCGAACAGTCGTTGCCTACAACGTCGCTTTTGATGCGCGCTTGCTGCGGCAGACCTACCAGATACACGGACTCACCGCGCCAGTGTTGACGACCGCTTGCGCGATGCTGATGTATGCCGAGTGGCATGGAGAGTACGACCGGAGCCGCGACCGCTGGCGATGGTTGAAGCTGATCGAGGCTGCGACCGACTGCGGCGTGGCAGAAGGCGGCGCACACCGCTCCCTTGCCGACGCCCGCATGACGCTGGGTGTGCTGCGATACTTGCAGCGCCGCACGAACGGACGGCGACCGGCAGGGCCGAAAGTGGCCACCGTCCCACAGGAGGCTTTGCCCCCTGTTTTAGGATGAAACTCTATTTCGAAGAGAGACTTTATTTGTACGGATGTTTATTCGCATCCCACAAATGCCTAGCTATGAGCTTGTTTCAATGTGAGGTGTGCGGCTGCCGCGAGAATACGGCGCATTCGATGCCGGGGTTCAAGGGCATCACCGAATGCTATGACTGGAGCTTCGCCCCTGAGCGCGATGGGCTGCTGGTGTGCAGCGCCTGCGGGCCTTCCCACGAAGCGAGAGGTTCAGGCAGCGGATTCGTCAAGTGTGTACGGTAAGTTCGAGTGAGGGTTCCTGCTGCCCTGCTTGAATAAGAATAACCATTGCGGGAATCTGGCGCATGTCGAAACGGGCTTCGATGACTATCTCACCTACGCCAAATCGGCACCTGGAAACTGTTAAGAGAAATATTCTAGATATTCATTGAGGACTTCGTATGAAATACATAGGCATTGATCTTATTGAGCGGGAATGCAACGGGCCATACACTTTCAATTTAGTCACAGATAGCGAGTCGCACTTCCCTGTCAGGTATTTGAAGCTGGAGCCACAACCAAGATTAGGAACTGAATTCCATCCGATCACATTCGCAATGGAGGTTGTTGCTTCCGAGCCCCCCTTTCTCAGCAAGCAAGATTGCCCATGGATATTATCCTACCTGGACGATCTGAGAAGCTTCTACAATTCTAAATACTTTCCCCAAATGCACGATGAAAGCTCAAGCTTAAATTTCCACGCGGTAGAGTCAATTAGTAGCAAAGTAGCATCTTTTGCAATGGAAAACGATGCAGTGTCAGCCACACGCATGATGTATGCAATTGATATAGCATCCAGCATTCTATATGGCAGCAATGTCATCCTTCACGACTACTTCATAAGTAATGAAGCCACATCATGGCTAAATGACATTTATCAATTGCTCTTGATTGATACAGAATTTCTAGATAGGCATATCTATACCTCACTGGAGGTCAACTATGATAAGTCATTCAAAACACTGATGACTCGCAGTGTCTTCAAAGATACGCAGGTGATGGTAACAATTCCCGAGGGAGAGGCGCTTACAACGGTCAACGGGCACGGAAAAGATATGATCTTAACCTCTGGGACTAGCCTAGAATGCACGATAGTTAGGTTTTTCAAAACTGACCTATGGTGGTCGAATCGAGGTGCGATTGAGTTTTACCCAACTTTCAATAAAACTATACGGAGCCGCCTACAAGATGAGCCACTTTTTGCAGTTGAAATGGAACTGGCAAAGGAGCTTCAAAGAAGTCTATATGGAGCTAAAATTTTAGCTTTCGTTCCTCTGCACTGGATTAGCTTTGTATATCACCACGGGCAATGGTTAGAGGTAGGTCAGTTCCCTGTTCCTAGTGAATCTGACTCAAAGCTCCCCATCCCTTTGACAACAAGTGATTTCTGTAATTTATTTTAACCGAGCACTACCTTCGGCACTACTCCAGCCTACTCTGCCTCAACTCTCATGTTAGGGGTTAAGGAACTTGCCCAGCTCGAAGGGCAATGAGAGACATTGCCCCCGGCCTTGATCAACGCCGCAAAGAAAGCCCCGCAACCTCAGAGCTTCGGTCGTCATCCAGAGCGTGATAGTAGATATTCTGGGTCGTTGCCAAGCTCTTGTGACGCAGGTCGGCCTGGAGGTTCTTCGGGTTCCGCAGCGGGGCATCAAATGTAGCGCCTGTGTGGCGAAGCCAATGCAGGCTTGCAGACCGCAGCTCGCTCACCTCGAAGTCGGGGAAGCCTTCCTGCTTCATCCTGGTAACAGTGCGGTCCAGTACCGCCTGAACGTCATCGCGAATCTGACGCGCCTTCAACCCGTGGCGACCGTGAACTGTCGTCAGTAGTGGCTCGGTGTCACCCGGTGCCGGGTAATCCGACAGACCACGGAAACGGCGATAGCGCGTCAGGTAGTTGATGCAGTCTGGCTTGACGGCGATACGAGCCTGCACGTTCCCCTTGCCAATGACGTGATACCACCAAGCATTGCGCTCACGAACGAACGAGCCCATGGCCGGCACCCACTCGCCATTACCGGCGAGGTCGCTCACGCGCAGATAGCAGCCAAACATCATGACGATACAGAACAGGGTTCTTTCACCGGGGCTCGGGCTCTCCGCAGCCATCAGCTCAGCAGTCTCAAGCAGAAATTCCCATTGCAGCTTGGACAAAGACTTCTGCTTGGGAATCTTGAGCACCTTGGACTTGTTCTTCTTCATGTCGCGCTTGATGAGCACGCATGGGTTGCTATCCATCAGCCTGTCAGCGGTGCAGTAGCTGAATAGCGAGTTCAGTACGGCGTAGACCTGCTTGAGCGAGCTATCCGCCATCTGGAAGGTAGGGGCCGGCACCACGCGATTGTTCTCAATCGCGCTCTTGGCTGTGGACTTCTGGGTTCGCATGGCGAACGGGCGCCAAGCCGGATTGGGCTCGTAGATACCTTCCACCATGATGTAGCGCGGGTGAATGGCGCTGCTTATCCAGCTGGGGTCAGGGTTCTTGCAGAAGCTGAGGAAGTCCTCAACGTCGCTGCGCACGAAATCCCGGAATGCCTTGCTGCGTTTGTTCCAGGCCCAGAGCAACAGGCGTTCGACCTGGGTGCGGTAGTTGTTGAATGTGGTCGGCGTGTCGTCGTGCGCCTTGAGGAACCGACGCACCGCATCGTAGTCCGCCCGCGCATCAAACTGAGTTTGGAAGCCATCCAGGTACTCGGTGATGAACGGCCTATCACCCTCATACTCAACGGCATCGGAGTTGGTGACAGCCGCATGCGTATCTATCAACGGGATCAGCCGAAAGGTCGAGGCTTTAGCTGATGCCTTTGTAGACCGATGCACTCGCTTGTTGGGCAAAATGGCCTGCATATTCGAGGTATACCAAGTGTCAACCGGATGGGATAACCACAGTATAAAACGAACACAAGGGGAGGGGATGAGTGATCTAAAAACAAATCGTGGATTACCAATAATTCAATACCAGTACAACGCAGGATGCTAAATCAGGAAAGCCCAGCAGGTCGGTACAGCAGTTGAGCAGTCGTTGGAATGCTCGCAGGCCGCACAGGCTAGGTCAGCATGGCATTTCGGTCGGCTTTAGGCGCCACCGCCAGGACATACCATCAATCCGCTTGTGATCGCGCATCTGCGGGGCTAGCATTTAGTCAGGTGCCAGTCACGCGCCTTCCGCCCCGCACTGGAAAAGCAACCATACAGTGACCATAGCGATACCCTCATCACTTTCTGACACCTCTCTACAGGCGTCGATCAAGCGGGCTGCTCGAAATGCGCCAATGTGGAGACTCCCGTGTCATTACGATCTATCGCCCAATTTGATTTTGTTGCAGCAGACCTGCACCTCGATGCAGCAGGCTATTGGTTCAGGGCGAACCCGTCGCCCAGCAGCATGGCCCTGCTTGAACGCATCAAAGATTGCGCAAGAATGCTCTCCAAAGCAGGCAGCCTCCAGCGTACAAAAGCACTGGAGTGCATGGCTGGAGCGCTTGGTTTTACGAACTGGCACACTCTGAATGCACACCTCTCAAAGCCAGACTCGTTCAGCGGAGAAGTCACAAACAACTGGCTTGATCGATTGAAGCACTCAATCATATTGATGGTTGATACCCCTCCAGACCTAGCCTTACCTGCGAGCCAAATAGCTGCGTTTAAGGACTTTGCTGAAAAACTGTCACGACTCTCTGGGTGCCCGGTAGACACCATTCTCGATAAGGTATGCGCAGGCTTGTGCGGCGCTTCTAACTGGATGAGCGTGGAAACTCGAAGCCCATTGCAAACTACGGAGCCTCTGTATCGATTTGAAATCGATAGCTTAGAACCAAACTCTGGCCGATTCATTGAAAGCCCTGCCTGCGCACAACTCATTGACGAACTTGACTCGATCTACCAGGACGCGACAACCGAAGATCAAATACGGAAGGCCAGGATATGGATTGAGCAAACATTGGTCAGGCAGCCTGGGTTTCTAGAAGGCGGGCTTTGTCTTGCACAAATACACTACGACACAACCGAAGGCGATCTTCGTCTCGCGCTGAACACTATTGAACGCTTTATAAAACAGACTGAGGCACTAATTCCAACCGGGTTTCGCGGGAAAATTCTATGGGGCTGGGTTTCCAATAGGTTTTATCACCGAATGCTTTGGCTAAGAATGAACATTCATCAGCAAGCAGACTGGATGAGAGAAGCCCTAAAAGGGGCTCGCAAGCAACTGCGCCTCAATCCTAGCGACAACCTCGGCGTAAGATACATCTACCCGCTAATGTTGCTGGAAACAGAGCAATACGAGAAAGCATTGAAAGCCGCCCGACTCCCCAAAGAGAGCGGGCATCAAGTGGCATGGATCAAGTCATTCTGTCTTTATGCCACAGGCAATAAGCCGAAATTTATTAAAGAACTAACAACTGCGCTGTTCGATTTGCCCGTTCTACGCCAGATTCTTCTTGATGGTGCAGAGGAAGTTGCAGAGGAAAACTGGTATCGAGGTGTAATTCCTAGCATGGATGTTTTACATCAGTATGCTTGGCCAGCTTATTTGTCAGTGCCCGGATTGGCCCAGGCATGTATTGAGTTTCTTTCGGAGCCACTTGTTAAACAAGCCGAAGCCGAGCTGGCTGAATACTGGAGAGGTTTTTGGCAGAAAGGGGACCAGGCTCAGGGTAATTACACTGGCTACGAAACTTTAAAAATGAAGTGGCAGAGGGTGATTGAGCAGCACTTTGCTGCTTGCTGAGGGCATTGCCGACTCAACAGAGGGTAGTGCCTCCATGCCGAGCAAGGGCACTACCTCTCTGTTTCCACGAATCATTATATTGGATCAGCCAAGGCTGAATTCCTTCTCGGCTACAGCAGCAAGGTCGGCAACTGCAATTTCGTAGAGTTCCGGGTGTTGATTGTCGAACGCCGGCATGTGCTCAGTCTCTATCCACTGCCCCCTAACGGCCCCCTTGGTCAGCCATGCAGGCTTAGAGCCGGCAGGCTGGGTCCAGGTCGTCGTGTTGTGCCCATGGGCAGCAATCTGCTTCGCTGTGATGAAGCCCTGTCTGCGCATCAGAGCCAGGATGACGAGCGCCTTCTCTTTCCAGGGCGTGAGCTTTACTGGCGATGGCACGCCAGCAGGGAGGGCCTGGAGCAGGGCAGGGACGTGGCATCGAATAGCGGGGTTCCAATCATGCAGGTACTGCTGACCGTAGGATGTTTGTGAGCCCCTGGCTTCGAGGATGTTGTGGAAGTTGAAGGAATACGCATCACCCTGCCTGGAGCGGTACTGGTTAGGCACCAGCACCAGAACGCCCAACATTGCCAGCATACGGGCGATCCCAGCGCTCGCTGGAGTGATCTTGGAGACAATCACAAGACGATAGTCAGGGCCGGGTTTGTCGAAGAACTCATCGCGATCACCTGGGAGTATCTGCTCGGCCACCTTGGCGTTGAGCACCATCTTTGCCTCGACACCCAGCTGCCGACCATCGTCGTGTACAGCCAAAATATCGAAGCCGCCCGCTTCTGGGTAGCAGCGCCAGCCGGGCTGGGCACCGAACTCCTTCATGAACAGATTGCACAGATCGGCCTCTTTCTCGATGGACAGGATCGGTGTGTCTTGCATGAGCTATCACCTTTTCGCGGGCAAAAAAAAGGCAGGCGGGGGCCTGCCAAAAGCTGTGCTCGTTTACTGAACGTAGGCGCTGAAACCCAGTCCGCTCAGTCCAATTTGGGCTGCCAGTGTGAAGATGTACGACCAGATCAACGTCTTGTCGTTGTGCCGGTGGGCAATGCGCAGCCAGAGAAAGCTGAAAGCAACAGGCATCAGGACCAGCGACAGCAGGCCGGCAACCCACAACCCCTCGAACCACACATAGCCGGCGAAGACCGCGCCAAACAGCAGCTCGACAGCTGGGTATTTCCAGCTGATACGGGCGCCGCAATCTTTGCATTTACCCCGGAGCCATACCCAGCCGATGACAGGGATGTTGTGCTGAGCGCGCACCTTCCGTTGGCAGCACGGGCAAGCAGATCGAGGCGAGGCGAGGGTGAATTTTCCGTGCTTGGCTACAAGCTCCTGGAGACGCTTTCCGTCTGCAAACTCACCAACCCCCTTGATGATGGGCCAGCGATAGCAGAACGCGTTGACGAACGAGCCGACGCACAAGCCCAGGATGCCAAACCACAGGACTACAGCCCAACCGCTGGACAGGTCGGCAACGCTCACGTTACGCGCCCTCGATTTGAAGCTCAGGAAGCAGATCACGCAGGAGCGGTTCCAGCTTCTCTTTGCTGATCGGTTTGACGATCACTGCATCAGCCCCGCGCTCCAAGGCCAGCTTGTGGAGAGCGGCATCGGTGGATGCAGTCACGATGATGGTCGGGATGAAGCTGGCGGAGTTGTATTGTTCCTTGATGCTCGCCAGTTCACCGATGCCGTTGCACAGGTCGCCAATGTGAACGTCCATGAGCATCAGATCAGGTTCAGAACCACGCTTGAGCCCGGCATGGAAATCTGCCGGCGTACCGTAAACCTCCACCTCGGCGAAGTAGTTCTTGACTACTTGGCTTGCGAGGTAAGAGTCGGTACGCGAATCGTCGAGGATAATTACTTTCATCAAGGCACCAAAAAGCAGGCTCGAAGCCTGCTCCTTATGGGTCGTTAGTAGGGCGAGTATTTGGCCTCAATCAGGCGCTGCTCGCGAATGTGCTGCTCGTAGGTGAGCGCTTTGTCTTCCATCTTGTGGTCGATTTCGCGGAGAGCCTTACGCTTCTCGCGCTCAACGAACTCCTTCGTCGCGTAGTAGTTGCGGTTCTTGGCGCTCTGGGCCGTGTCATAGGGCATCCAGAGCGGACCGAGGAAGGGGTAGAGGGGCAGGGTGGTGAATGCCAATATGGGATGCCCGCCGTAGAAGTAGCCAGCCATCGGGAACACGCCGAGCACAGCCGCCGTGGCTACGCTTTTTTCCTCGACCTTGAGGCCTTTCTGATCGAAAGCATCCAGCTCGCGCTTTTGGCCTTCGCTCAGGTGAGTGGTGCAGCCGGAGGCGAGGATCACTGCGCTGAGCAGGGCGGCGAAGGGGAGTTTGTTGAGCATCGTTTGTACTGCCTTATTGATGTTGATGCGCTTGGTATAACCGTCCTGCGGTCGCACTAAACGACATTGCGAGGAAGCCCGCACATTCGCCAAGCACCAGCCTGGGAATCGGAAATCACGCTGGCTAAAAGCAGGTCTACGGTAGCGATCTGCCGGACTCGCCGCATCCGAACACGATGCACTTACTCATACGCTGATGAAGGCCGTTTCGCCTATTCACGATTCAATAGGCGAAATACACAATAGAATCAATCAGTTGCGCCAACTGTGAGAATCCAGGTCATTGGCTAAGCGCAATGAGCACTCCAAGCTTTCACACCCAGGTTTCGATGATGCTCGGGGCATCCCCAGGTATCGCCGGCAGACAGTGCAGGCCTTGCGGCAGCTTGCCCCGAAGTGCAGCCAAATCATCCGCGATCAGTACATCCTTGGTCGCAACCAAAGCTGAGCCCGCCAACCATCGACGGGCTACGAAATGGTTCGGATAATCGAGTGGCGTTTCGTACACAGTCCACATTGAGAGGGGTTCAGAACTCATATCAGGACTCCATCAGGCCAGAGCCGTGTTTGGGGCTGGGCCGACGCATAGAGGAAATAGTTGCTCGACCTGGAACCATTCCCCCTTCGGCTCGTAAATACGGAAGTCGAAACACAGAACGTCAAATGGCATCCGAGAGAAAGAGGGCTCCGTCTGGTGAGGATCGAAAACGGCTATGTCGAACTCTGGGTGCCTGAATGCAACAGCCCAGTGCCATCGGCCCTTAGCCCCCCGCCAATCATCCCGCACCTTAATGACAGCCAATCCTTGGAGTTCCGCCCAGCCGCGCCAGCGACGCGAGTCGGTAATCAGGCCTGAACTGGAGATTGCCATCCTCATTTCGCCGCTACTCGTCGAGTAGGCCGGCTTGCAGCCTCTGCGCACACCGAGGCCAAGCGAATTGAAGCGCTGTCTCGCTTCCTCATACGTGATGCCAGCCACCATGGCCAAACATGCGACACCGCAGCCGTAGCGATCCGCTTGAACGATCTTGCGTATACCGCAGCGAGACTGCCAATCACAGCTCGCCATCATCAGGAGCAGTTCCCCGCTTTTCGGAACCCCGCAGCCAGCGCTTCCTGCTCAGTGCTGAACTGGACGCGGTTATGCGTGCTGACCTGGCTGTAGCTGGGGCAGCCATGCGGGAGGTGGTAGACACCACTCCGCTTATTGCCGAATACAGGTCCGTCCTGCCGAGCAGCTACCTGGACCTGTCGCGCAGGAGCCTCGGACTGCCTTGCTGGAACAGCTCTTGTCGTTGCAGTTTGGCCGGCGCCTTGGGGCCTGTAGCCAGGAACCCACTTACGCTCGCCAGTGACGAATGGGTTGTGGTGGCCCATTGCATAGGAGATTCGCCTGTCACGCTCAAGCTCCCAAGCTGAAACTGGGTAGGCTCGATCCCAGGCCATCAGGACCTGCTGCTGTTTCTCACTGAGGCGGATGTTGTAGCGGTCGGCCATGTAGAAGGTGATCCGAGCAGCTTCACCCTTGACCTCGTTGCGAGGCTCTACGACGCGGAAGGTGGTGGCCACCTTGGTTGTGCATGCCCCCAAAGGCTCAGTAGGCCCGGAGGCCATGCCATAGCTGATTGCAGAGCGGAGGGCATTAACGGCCCCGACACTTGGGGCCAAATTGTGCATATCGGCCTCCATCATGTTGAACACTGGATCAGTGCGCTGACAGTTCTGACGCCCACCGTTGCGCCAACACTGCCGCTGCTGTCCGACTGCGGAGATTGGAACCACATGAAATGTGCCCGTTAAATAGTTACACATTTCCTTGTCGTAGGAGTCTGGGGTGTCTACCGTGACTCATATTGCAAGCTTTATGGGGCGGGTGAGATGGAGTTGGTCTTCGCAGATGAGGGGTTCCAAATAAACGGGGTTAGCTACCCTGGATTTCCTATCATCCTAACAGCAGAACTACGGTCAATTCCCGAGGTAAGCGCCTTCTTGATTTACCGCTGCCTTCACAGGGGGCGAGTTGAAAGTAAACATACATGGGCCTCATACGGGCAAGCCCTTTACGACTATTTAGGTTTTCTAAATGCTGCCAATCGAGACTGGAGAGATGTTGGTTTTTTTGAGCTGGGCTCGAGCCCACTGGCTGCATACCGTGACTGGTCGATGCGTAGTTGCGGGCTTAGCGAAAACACCATAAATCTTAGACTGCGAGTTGTTTGCTCTTTCTATAACTATGCAAGGCGCCAAGGTTGGATAGAGAGGGTTCCATATGATGTTGAAACAGTAAGGGTCGCAGTCCATTCTGTATTTTTGGCTCATGTGGATGTAACTGGAGGATATGTCGCTTCTCCCGATATACTAATGAAGGGGAAGAGAACAGCAATAAAAATTTTAACTAAAGAGCAGGTTAGAATTTTTTTAAATGCCGTAAGTTGTTCTACTCAAAAGCTTATTGCACGACTAGCCCTAAGTAGTGGGTTGAGGAAGGAAGAGCTCCTTACATTTCCAAGCTCCTATATATTTGATCCCGCTCAAATATCTAAAGGCAGTTCTCACTTTAGAGTTTTCTGTAGTCCAAAGGATATGGAGCTTAAGGGGAATAAGGCGCGGGAGATTGACATCCCTCGCTCGCTTATGGCGGCGCTATGGCAGTACAAAATTCATGAGCGTAATCGGAGTATGCAGACCTCATGTGTAGAGTCAATTCCGTTGTTTCTATCTAGGTATGGTGTGCCTTACAGTCCTAAAGGCCAGAGTCTAAACCATATGTGGAAAGATCTGGGGCTTCCTTTCACAGTCACTCCTCATATGCTCCGCCATACCTATGCGACGCATACACTCCATGACATGCGCAGGCGTAAGAGTGTTATAGATCCGTTGCTATATGTGCGGGATAGGCTCGGCCACTCCAGTGTGGCTACTACGCAGAGGTACTTGCACTTAATTTCTATGATTGAAGATGATGTTATGGGAGAGTATCAAGAATTTATTGATTCTGTCTGCGTTGGAAGAATATGAATATGGCGCGCAAAGATTTTTCTTCTGCTGCTCTGGTGATAGATAAAGGCTCATCTAGCCCCATCATTGCGGATCATCTGTCAAAGACCATTAATTTTGTTCCGGAGAGTTATGTGATTAACTTTCCGGAAAGTCCGTTGACAGTGCGGAAATTGGATTTCGGGCGATATTATGGTGTAGGGTGTGATGAGGTTACCTATTATTGTCATAAAGTCATCGAAGTGCTGCTCGGGTCTGCTATAGCTTCGCAAGGTAAGACTAAGTCCGTGGCGAGTATTATTACTTATGCAAAGCGCGTTTCGAGAAGCTTTTTATGTTATTGTTCGTTTATGTCAATGGCTATGAAGGGTGAGATAGGTTTGCGACATATTGATAGGGGGGGCGGTTGCAGGAGCTGAGTGCAACACGGTTATTGAATTGAAGCCGGAGCATCATGCCGCATTGCCATGGAATTTTGCATGACCTCTCCCATCACCTCGATGGGGCATTTGAAGTCGAAGCGCTTGCGCGGTCGCATGTTCAGTTGCAGCGCAATGGCGTCCAGCTTCTCCTGGCTATGTACCGACAGGTCTGTGCCCTTGGGCAAGTACTGGCGAATCAGGCCGTTGATGTTTTCGTTGCTGCCGCGCTGCCAGGGGCTGTGCGGGTCGCAGAAGTAGATCGCCACGCCGGTTCTTTGGGTGATCTCGGCGTGTCGCGCCATCTCCCGGCCCTGGTCGTAAGTCATGCTCTTGCGCATCTCCAGCGGCATGCTATTGAGCGCGGCGCTGAAGCCTTCCAGTGCCGAAGTCGCCGTCGCGTCGTTCATCTTCACCAACATCAGGTAGCCACTGGTGCGTTCCACCAGCGTACCGACGGACGAGGCGTTGGCCTTACCCTTGATGAGGTCGCCTTCCCAATGCCCCGGCATCAGCCTGTCTTCAATCTCCGGCGGGCGCACATGAATACTGACCATCTCGGGGATCTGGCCGCGCCGATCCACGCCACCAGAGCGCGGCCGGCGCGTCGTCTTGCCTTGGCGCAGACAGATGATCAGCTCCTTACGCAGCTCACCCACTGGCAGGGCATAGATCGCGTTGTAGATCGTCTCGCGACAGACGTAGGCATCTCGCAGGTTGGGTATGTTCATGCTGCGCAGCTTGCCGGCAATCTGCTCGGGAGACAAACGCTCACGCAGCATATGGGTCACCAGTTCGAAGCGCTCGCTACCCGGCAACAGTTTTCGCATCGGTCGACAAACCTGGCGGCGGGCCTGCATTTGCTGCTGGGCCAGGCGGGCCGAGTAGCCACCGCAAGCACCTCGGTTACGGCGCAGCTCACGGCTGATGGTCGAAGGGGATCGGTTGATCAAGCAGGCAATCCTGCGCAGGCTGAAGCCTTGGGTACGACCGATTTGAATGGTGGCGCGCTCTTCAACGCTGAGTTCGGTATAAGACATAGGGGCAGCACCGTACCGGAAAGGTCAGGTGTTGCACTCAGTTTTTGCCGCCGCCCTTTACTTTGGAGATTCGGCCCTGAATGGACGAGTGTGTGACCTCGCTTCATGCAATCCAGGCTTACTTTGCCTGCACATAAACCAAGGAATAGGCGACCAGAATTGAATCAATCCCTCAAGCCCGGCGAGAACACCACCATCAACCAGTCGAAAGGTCAGGTGCTGGTAACGCATTCTGCCGGCGCAAACCTCGACGTGAACCTGACGGCCTTCCTCATCACTGACTCCGGAAAAGTGGTCGATGACAGTGGGATGGTCTTCTTCAATGCGCCGGAGCATGCGTCCGGCGCGGCCGCATTCTCGCCTCCCATCATCCAGGCCGGCTCGATCAGTCACAGCATCAGCTTTGATCTGAGTCGCCTGCCAGCCTCTATCTCGAAGATCGCCATCACCTTGACCCAAGATGGCACCGGAGGAGGTTTCGCAGGAGTACCAAACCTCAGCGCACGTGTTCTTGCCGGCGACCAGGTGCTGGATCTTGCGCCTGGGGCATTTGAGCGGGAGACGGGCATCATCGTACTCGAGCTCTACGTCCGAAACGGTCAAGCGAAGGCGCGCTCTGTCTGGCAGGGTTTCGCCTCGGGCCTGGTCGGGCTCTGTGGCATGTATGGAGTCGAGGTCGACGATGAGCCGGCAACTGCCCCGATCCCAGCCGCGCCCCCCTGCGAAACCGGTCAGCATCACCAAGACGGTGATCACCTTGGACAAACCCGGGAACACGCACAAGGTCTCTCTGGAGAAAGGCGCGGCCGCGCCGAAGGTCATCAAGGTCAGCGCCAGGTGGGTGGACAACGGAGACGGTCGAGACAACGACGACCTTGACCTGCGAATCGGTATCCTTCGCCCAGACGGTCGGATGTCCATCATTCAGGCGCCTGACAAGCGCGGTTCCTTCGAGGCTGACCCCTTCGTATTCCATACCGGCGATGTGGTAAGCGCGAGCACCTCTGCCCCAGGGATCGAAACCGTCGAGATCAATGCAGCCATCTCTCATCTTATGGGCGGTAAAGTCGCGCTGGTCTGCAGCGTCTATTCCGCCGTCGACAACGGAGCAGTGTCGGTTGCCTCCCTCAAGCCGAAAATGCGGATGGAGTACGGGGACGAGGTCGTAGAGTGTGCCTTCGAATTCAAAGGAGGATTTTTCAGTAGCCTGGTTTACACCTACGTCTTGGGGATGATCGAGATCGATGGCGACGAAATTCGCATCAGCCCCAGTGGCGTTACCTCCAAAACTGGATCGGAAGCCACGCCTTGGCTAACCCGCAAAGGGGATAGGGTCGAGTTGACGATGGACGGCCCGCATGTATTTAAAGGCCGTCCGCTTGAGCGCAAAGGGAACAAGCATTACGTGTGATGGCGATAGCCCGGTGCCCAGGCGTTCGCCTTGCACCGGGCTCGTGCTACTTGACCCTCCAAGGGGCTGGTAGGTAGGGAGATCGCCGCGGGATCGTTGACGACAATGCCCCCATGCGCGGGCAACTCATCGTAAGGTAGCGATTCCGCTATTTCACACCTTCAACACCGTGCTCATCCATTTCGGTAGTTTGCAGGCCAGCAATTTGACAAAGTCTTCAGGTCTGAGTTCTTTCTTGATCGCTGTTATGCATTCCGGAGTGGATCCTTCTTTGCCGAGATAATACAGTGCACTGATAGCCATCCCTATCTCAGTTCCTGCATGCTGCATGACCATCGGTGTCGCACGTATTAGCCTGATTTCAGCGTTTCCTATGAATACTGAGCGGCTGGCGCCGTTAGTGTAAAAGATTGGAATAAGCGGCATCTGGGTACTGAGCCCAAACCTCCTTACGGCATTGGCACCATGGATTTGTAAAGACAAGTGCTTCTGCCTGGCAATTACGCTGATCAATTGCCAGAGGTTGGGACGAGCCCTCGCAACGTAAAGTCCGGGTTTCGGGCGCATATAAATCCCACGATACACCCGTTCGAGTTCGCCTCGTTTGACCAGTCGAGCTATTGCCTTGGATACGGCGTTTTTCGTTCCAAACCCTGTGAAACGGCTAATGCTGAACGGCTGCCCTTTAGGTAGTCGCTTGACTCGTTGCGCAATCCGGACGGATACCGACTGGGCTTGATCAGTGCTGAGCATCGTGGCATTTACGCTTATAGCGTGAAGTCTAATGACGAACTGAAAAGCGGTTGATGGAAAGCAATCACCCTTCGCCGATATTCATCATCTTGAGCGTCGTTTACTAGGCACTCTTCGAGGCGCCCCAGCGAGAAAACTTGATCGGCGGACGGGTAATGTCTAAGCAGGCTTTTCGCATAGCTGCGAATGTCATCAGCTAGCTCGGTGTTACGAGAGAGGTCGCGGAGAAAAGCTTCGGTCTTGACGACACTCCGGGTTCTTTCATGCGGAAGGGTCAAAGCGGCTACCTCCTTATTTAGTTATTCCAATCTACGAGACCAGAACGGGCAAGCCGCGCGCTTACCCCTCATTTGTCCGCGACTCGTCGTGGTGCGGCTGATGGATTTTCAACCCTACAACCAGTTCTTTCCCCAGTAGTTGTCTTTGCTGACCAGACCAAAATCTTCAAAAGCAAATGGCTGATCATTATCGAACATACCATTGACCGTGCGCTCCCGACGCAACCCGCTCAGCACCCTGAAAAAGCAGGGCTCACAGAGATGCACCCGGTAGTGCTCCCCATCATGCTGGGAGCCATATCCCCATTGGGCTTCAAGCTTGCCGTATTGGGGGCCATAGCCGGGGATACTCGTTCCAGAGCGGCACACGTCGCAGATCACATCCTCAACCACATCGACCAGTGCCTGCGACTTAATCTCCATGCTCACCTCACGATTACCATTCAAGCGGAACCGGCCGGTTATTGAGTCACGCAACCGAGATCATTCAAATAGCCACGACTGGCTAAGTATCAAAAGCAAGCCAACAACTGCTGCCTGTAATGCTGGGAAAAGCTGACCTGATAAGCAGGTTCAGCTCCAAAACCACCCAGCGAAATGACGTTCGCAGCCTGCAACCCATTATCCGACTCCGCGTCTCCTAGGCCAGCACCATGAATACCTTCGATATGGTCAAAATCACCAATCGGCTCAGGCCTTGAGCCTGTAGCAAGACTTGGCATAAGCACATCACTCAATACCGCTAGATCATCCGGCAGGTCGTCCGCAATTCGCTCCGCAAAGCCCTGAAGCGTCGGTTCCGCTAGCATGAATAGCCACGCCTGATCATCCGATTCACCTGTGCGCCGCAGCACCCGTCCCATTACTTGCCGGTAATGCAGCTCCGTGCGGATACGGCTGAGGTAGCAGCAAACCTGCAGGCGCGGGATGTCGGTGCCTTCACTGATCATTCCGACAGCGACAATCCAGCGGCAGGTGCTGCTCCGGAATCCATTGATCACCTGCTGCGCATCCGGGGTTTTGTTGGTCACGATACGGTACTCTTCACCCATTGCTTCCAGAGCGAGTGCAATTTGCTGAGCGTGTTCAATATCGGTGGCCACCACCAAACCGGCAGAATCAGGCTTGATCTTTCGTAGCTCGCTCAGCTTGCTGCAGCCAAGGTCAAGGATTGGATTGATCACCTCGTCATGGCGCAGCAGTTCCTCATAAGTCACAGGTGACTCGCCCAGCAGCTTGGCGATGCTGGGAAACAGCCTCACGGAGCTATCCGCACCAAGCTCTTCCGTGAGTTTCACCTTCTGATTGTCGAGCAGAACAATTCGAGGGGACCGGCACACGCCGTCGGCAATGGCATCTTTCAAGCCATAACGGTAATCACAGATCAAATGCCCCTCGGGCGAAGAGTAGCGAGCCAATGCGATGGCCTTGTCGTCCGAACGCCAGGGCGTGCCAGACAGGGCCAACGTGAAGGCAGCCCGATCCTGTATCCGATGCAGTATCTGCTGTCCCCAGGCATTGCTGAGCAGCGGATCGTGGCCGGCGCAATGATGGATCTCGTCGAAAACCACGAGCACCCGATAATCATCAAGCAGCTGCCAGAATCCCTCATCACGGTATTCCATAGCCTGATAGGTATAGGCCGCGCCCACGGTGCGGATTCCACGCCATTCGGACACTCAGACCACGCTGATCCGGACACCTGTTCCACGTTCATTCGGACAGGCAGTCGGAGCGCAGCGACGCAGGGGTGGCATTGTTAGTCCGAGGTGCCCGGCGTCGTCAATTTCTGCGTCCGTTTGCGCATTGATTCACCCTTCAGATTGATCCGATAAGCGTTGTGCACCAGGCGGTCGAGGATGGCATCGGCCAGGGTCGGATCGCCGATCAGTTCGTGCCAGTTGTCCACCGGCATCTGGCTGGTGACGATGGTCGAGCGCTGGCCGTAACGGTCGTCCAGTAGCTCCAGCATGTCGCGCCGTTGCTCGCCGGTGAACGGGGCCAGGCCCCAGTCGTCGAGGATCAGCAGGTCGGTCTTGGCGTAGCTGCTCATCAGCTTGGCGAAGCGGCCGTCGCCATGGGCCAGACCCAGTTCTTCCAGCAAACGTGGCAGGCGCAGGTAGCGCACGCTGTAGCCCTCCCGGCAGGCCTGGTGGGCCAGGGCGCAGGCCAGCCAGGTTTTACCGACACCGGTGGGGCCGCCGATGATCAGGTTGAGGCCGTCGCGCAGCCACTGACCACTGCTCAGTTGCAAGATCAGCGCCTTATCCAGTCCGCGCGGGCTGCGGTAGTCGATGTCTTCGAGGCAGGCGTTGTGCTTGAGCCGGGCCTGGCGCAGGCGGCTGCTCAGGCGCTTGTCATCGCGTTCGGTCAGCTCGCGGTCGACCAGCAGGCCGAGGCGTTCTTCGAAGCTCAGGCTGTCGATGTCCGGGGTTTTCAGTTGTTCATTCAGCGCCTTGAGCATGCCGTGCAGGCGCAGGGTTTGCAGCTTGTCCAGGGTCGGATGGGGCAGCATGGTGAGTTTCCTTGGGTTCAGTGGTAGTAGCCGGGGCCGCGCAGGTTGGCGTGGTCGTCCGGCAGCAGCGGCAGGTTGGCTTGAGCCAGCGGCAGGCTTTCCAGGCCCTGGCGCAGGATCGATTCGAGGCTCTTGTAGCTGCACGCGCCGAGGCTGAGGGCGCGTCGGCAGGCCAGCTCCAAGCGCACTTCGCCATGAGTCTTGCCCAGGCGCAGGATGCCCAGGCAGGCCCGGTAACCCTGCTGCGGATGGATGCGCCGCTCGAGGATGTGGCTGATCACGCCGGCCGTGTTCGGCCCGGTCTGCTCGGCCCAGCGGATCAGCCGCTGCGGCGTCCACTCGGCATGCTCGCGATGGCTCTTGGGCATGTGCTCGGCCTGCGTGCTG
>NZ_PGLR01000047.1 GCF_002803095.1 Pseudomonas sp. ZH-FAD
CAGTCAAATTGTAACCCCCATAAATCCAAACAAGAATAGCCCTCCCTGGCCGCGAACGCGCGTGCCAGGGCTCTTGCCTGATGAGGAAGCACACAGCGACGTGTCATCAACTTGCTAAGGAGATAAACGGATGTACCAAGCACTTCTTCGCGAACAACTGGAGACCTTGAAGGTCTCCAACCAGTACCGCACTTTCACCACCCTCAGCCGCATCTGCGGCCAGTATCCCCTGGCCAAGCTGGACGGTCGCGAGCAGGAACCGGTGGTGGTCTGGTGCAGCAACGACTACCTCGGGATGTCCCAACATCCAGCCGTGCGCGAGCCGATGCACGACGCACTGGAGACCTACGGCGCCGGCTCCGGCGGTTCGCGCAATATCGGCGGCTCGCACGAGCTGTACGCCAGCCTGGAGGCAAGCCTGGCCGACTGGCACGACAAGGAAGCGGCGCTGGTCTTTCCCACCGGCTTCGGCTCCAACGATGCCACCCTGCAGTGCCTGCTGCGGCGCATCCCCGACTGCGTGGTGATCAGCGACGAGCTGAACCATGCCTCCATCGTCAACGGCATCCGCTCGACGCCCAACGAGCGCAAGATCTTCCGCCACAACGATGCCGAGCACCTGGAGCAGCTCCTCGCCGGATATCCGCTCGGCCAGCCCAAGCTGGTGGTGTTCGAGTCGATCTACTCGATGGACGGCGACATTGCTCCAATCGCTGAAATCGTTGCGATCGCCAAGCGTCACAACGCCCTCACCTACCTCGACGAGGTGCATGCGGTGGGCATGTACGGCCCGCGCGGCGCCGGTATCGCCGCCGAGCTGGGCGTGGCCGATCAGGTGGACATCATCCAGGGCACCATGGCCAAGGCCATCGGCGTGATCGGCGGCTACATCGCCTCGACCCAGGTGATCGTCGATGCCGTGCGTTCGTTCGCCGTGGGCTTCATCTTCACCACCTCGCTGCCGCCGGCGATCACCGCCGGCTGCCTGGCCAGCGTCGAGCACCTCAAGGCCAGCAGTACCGAGCGCGATCGCCTGCATGCCCAGACCGCCAAGCTGCGCGAGCGGCTCAAGCACCATGACGTGCCGGTGATGCCCTGCTCGCAGACCCACGTGCTGCCGGTGCTGGTGGGCGAGGCCAAGCGCTGCAAGGCGGCGGCCGAACGCCTGCTGCATAGCCACGGCGTGTACCTGCAGCCGATCAACTACCCCTCGGTGCCGGTGGGCACCGAGCGCTTCCGGGTCAACGCCACGCCGAACCACAGCGATGCGCAGATCGAGCACCTGGCGCGGTCGCTGCGCGAGACCTTCGAGCATTTCAGCATCCCGCTGGCCTCCCGGGCGTTCGCTGCGGAGGTGGCCTGAGATGGAGCAATCCTTCCTCACCGTGCGCCCGGCGACCCAGGCCGACCTGGCCAGCCTGGTGGAGCTGCGCGCGTATCTGTTGGACGGCACCGCCGCCAGCTATTCGAGTAAGACGCCGGAGGAAGCGGCGCGCTGGCGGGCGGCCTACCGCACCTGGCTGAGCAGCCGCCTGAGCGAGAGCGACTGCGTCCAGGTCCTTGCCGCCGAACACAGGGAATCCGGCCAGGTGCTGGGCTGCGCGACGGCCATCATCGACCAGCGCGCGCCGGCGCCGGGCTGCCTCAACGGCCTGTCCGGCTGGGTGCAGTCGGTGGTGGTCGAGCCGCAGTGGCGAGGCCGCGGCATCGCACGGCAGCTGATGCAGCACCTGCTGCGCTGGTTCGCCAACCGCGGCGTCGGCTGCGTGGTGCTGCAGAGCACCGCGGCTGCCGGCACTCTGTACCAGAACCTAGGCTTCGCCGTCAGCGACGAGCGCCTGCTGATCCGTCAGGAGGCCTCGGCATGAAGATTCTGATCATCGGCCTGGGCTACGCCGGCAACCGCTACCGCCGCGCCTTCGAACATATCGCCACGAGTACCGGCCTGCCGCTGTCGCTAGCCTATGTCGGGCGTCGGCAGAAGGCGACCGAACTGCCCTACTTCGACAACGTTGGCCTCGCGCTACAGGTGTTCGCGCCGGACATCGTGGTGGTCAGCGTCAACGATCACAGCCATGCGCCCGTGCTCAAGCAGCTGGCCGGCTACCGGGGCTTCGTGCTCTGCGAGAAGCCGCTGGTCACGCCCGGTGACAACCTGGACGAGCTGCTCGGCGCACTGGAGCAGGTCGGCGGCTTTGCCCTGGATCTGGTGGAGCGCTACTCGGACGCGACCCAACAGTTACGCGAGTGGGTCGAGCGCCATGACTGGCAACTGGTCCGCGCCAGCTTCCACTGGGGCAAGGACCGCATCAACGACTACCGCCCGACCTGCGGCGTGACCAGCGAGGTGATCCATGCCCTGGATCTGGTCGGCTGGATCTGCCCGCGCGCCGGCCAGCTCCAGCTCGAAGGTATGCTCGGCGTGCGCTCGGACTTCTCGATCTCCGGCGCAGAGGTTCTCGACACCGTCCAGCTCACCGCCAGCCTGGGCGAAGCGCGGGTCACCGGTTACGCCAGCTTCGTCAACATCGTGCGTCAGCGCACCGTGGACTTCAGCTTCGTCGACCGCGACGCCCGGCTGATCCATTCGCGCCTAGTGTTCGACACGCCGCGCTGGGATCACGACCAGTTGCGCATCTGGACGCGCGGCGCCATCGGCGCCGAGGAGCTGTTGCACGCGTTCGCCACCGCCCCCGACGAGCCAGGCCTGGACACCCTGCACAAGCTCTCGCGGCTGTGCCGGCAGGTGGTGCGCGCCGTGGCGCTCAAGGAGCCGCCCCGCCAGCCCTTCGCCGGCCTCGACACCGCCGTGGCGCTGCAGCGCCTGCTCAACGACCTGGAAACCCACGCCCAAACCCCAGCACCGGCGCGCTACGTCCATGGCGAGACGCGCGTGCTGCTGGCCGAGGACAGCGACCTGGAAAGCCTCGGGTAACCCAATCACAAGGAGAACGACTATGTGTGGAATCGCTGGATGGCTGTCCTACAGCCAGAACCTGGAAACGCAACGCGACACCCTGCAGCGCATGACCGACACCATGGCCCTGCGCGGCCCTGATGCCGGCGGGCTGTGGATTGACGGCCCGGTCGGCCTGGGTCATCGGCGCCTGTCGATCATCGATCTGGAAGGTGGGCGCCAACCGATGACGGCGATGCACGGTGGCCCGCGCGAGGCCGCCGCCATCACCTACAGCGGCGAGGTCTACAACTTCCGCGAGCTGCGCACCGAGCTGCAGCGACTCGGTCATCAGTTCAAAACCCGCAGCGACACCGAGGTGGTGCTGCGCGCCTATGTCGAATGGGGCGAGGCTTTCGTCGAGCGGCTCAACGGCATGTATGCCTTCGCCATCTGGGATCTGCGCAGCCAGGAACTACTGCTGATCCGCGACCGCATGGGCGTCAAACCGCTGTATTACTTCCCCACCGCAGACGGGGTGGTGTTCGGCTCCGAGCCCAAGGCGCTACTGGCCAACCCGCTGGTGCCGCGCAAGGTGCGTGCAGACGGCCTGCGCGAGATCCTGGAGATGGTGAAGACACCAGGCCATGCCGTGTTCGACGGCATGCGCGAGGTGATGCCGGGCGAGATCGTGCGTATCAACCGCGAGGGCCTGGGTCGCCGCCACTACTGGAAGCTGGAAGCACGCGAGCACGAACACACGCTGGACGAGACCATCCGCCATACCCGCGATCTGCTGGAGGATATCGTCGACCGCCAGATTGTCGCCGACGTGCCGCTGTGCAGCCTGCTCTCGGGCGGACTTGACTCCTCAATCATCACCGCGCTGGCCTCGAAGAAGCTGTTGGCCGCCGGCAAGGAGAACATCCGCTCCTTCTCCGTCGACTTCGTCGACCATGGCAGCGGCTTCACCAGCGACGCCGTGCGCGGCACGCCGGATGCGCCCTTCGTGCGCGACCTCGTGGAGAAGATCCGCTCCAGCCACCAGGAGATCGTCCTCGACAGCCGCGAGCTGGCCGATCCGGCGTTGCGTGCGCAGATCGTTCGCGCCCTTGACCTACCACCGGCCTTCTGGGGCGACATGTGGCCATCGCTCTACCGGCTGTTCCAGGAGGTGCGCAAGCACTCGACGGTGGCACTGTCGGGCGAGAGCGCCGACGAGGTCTTCGGTGGCTACCGCTGGTTCCACGATCCGGAGGCGATCCAGGCCGATACCTTCCCCTGGCTGGCCTCGGTCACCGGCAAGTACTTCGACGGTAAGACCCTGTTCGATCCAGGACTGCTGGCCCAACTCGACATGCACAGTTTCCTGCGCGACAGCTACACCCAGGCCATTGCCGAGGCGCCGGTGCTGCCGGGCGAAAGCGCGGTCGACCAGCGCATGCGGCAGATGAGCTACGTCAACCTGACACGCTTCGTGCAGACCCTGCTCGACCGCAAGGATCGCATGAGCATGGCTGTCGGCCTTGAGGTGCGGGTGCCTTTCTGCGACCACCGCCTGGTCGAGTACGCCTTCAATATCCCCTGGGCGATGAAGGCCTTCGACGGGCGAGAGAAAAGCATCCTACGCGCGGCGACCCGCGACCTGCTGCCAGAGTCGATCAGCGAGCGGGTGAAGAGCCCATATCCCTCGACTCAGGATCCAGCCTACGAGCAGGCGCTGCGTGATGCCCTGGCCGCTATCCAGGCGGATCACAACGCGCCGGTGACGCCACTGCTCGACAGCGGCCGTATCCAGCAGACCCTGGCCAAGCCGCTCGACAGCGTCTCGCCC
Organism: Pseudomonas sp. ZH-FAD; assembly: GCF_002803095.1. Classification (GTDB taxonomy): domain Bacteria; phylum Pseudomonadota; class Gammaproteobacteria; order Pseudomonadales; family Pseudomonadaceae; genus Aquipseudomonas. Next base: position 4,731 of record NZ_PGLR01000047.1, read on the forward strand.
ATGTACGAGCGCATGGGTATGGAGCTGGCGGTCGGCCTCAACACCTGGCTGAACGAGTACGACGTCAGCCTCGAACTCTAGTCCCCAACCGGATACGGCCCCGCAGCGGGGCCGTATCCCTCCGCTGTCCCACCCACGCGTTCTTGCAACGCAAGCGAGTCCGAGCATGCACACACCCAACCAATCACCCATCTACCTCATAGCGCTGGGGGCCTTCGCCCTCGGCATGGCCTCGTATGTCACCGCCGGCCTGATCCCGATGATCGAGGCCTCGTTCGCGGTATCCGTCGCGGTGGCTGCACAGCTGGTCACCGCCTTCACCCTGGCCTACGGCCTGGGTTCGCCAGTTTTCGTCGCCCTGACGCCGGCGCATCGTCAGCGTGCCGGCCTGCTGCTGGCCCTGGGCCTGTTCGTCATCGCCAACGCCGCCAGCGCGCTGGCCGAGAGCTTCACCGTGCTCATGGTCTGGCGTGCCATCGCCGGTATCGGCGCGGGCGTCTACCTGGCCATGGGCATCGGTGCCTCGGCCGCGGTGTCCACCCCGGAGCGCCGCGGCAAGGCCATCGCCATCATCATGGGCGGTATGGCCAGCGGCGTGGTGCTGGGCGTGCCGCTCAGCCTGTTGATCGCCGAACAGCTCGGCTGGCAAGCCGCCCTGTGGCTGGTCACTGTGCTCGGCCTGGTGGCCTTCTTTGGCCTGCTGCTGAAGCTCCCGTCCCTACCGGCAGCCACCGCCACCACGCTTGGCCAGAAGCTGGCGATCCTCGGCGATGGCCATGTGCTGGTCATCCTGCTGGTCTCGCTGCTGGCCGCCATCGCCAGCCTGGGCATGTACACCTTCATCGCCCCGCTGCTGGCTGACCCAGCCTACGGCGCGGTGCGTTCGGTCACGCCCTATCTGTGGGTCTGGGGCATCGGCGGCGTGCTGGGCAGCTTCCTGATTGGCCCGCTGGTGGATCGCATCAAGGGCCCGGTGCTGACCTTCGCCATCATGCTGATCCTCGCCGTGTCACTGTTTGTACTGCCGCTAGCTGCTGCCCTCAGCACCTGGCTGGTGATGCTGCCCATCGCCCTGTGGGGCGCGGTTGGCTGGGCGCTGCAGGTGCCGCAGAACAACGAGCTGATCCTGGCGCGCCAGGCCCAAGGCGACGGCAACCTGGCCATCGCCCTGAACGAGTCGGCGCTCTACCTGGGCAGCGCCATCGGCGCCGCTGCGGGTGGCTTCGTGCTGCTGTTGCAGCTACCCACCTGGACCCTGGCCGCCAGTGCCGGCGGTGTCGCCGCGCTGGGCGCCCTGCTGCAGATCATCAACCTGCGTCGCCGCCAGCCAAGCTGGAAAGGCGACGTGCAAACCCAATCCTACAACTGACGGAGAAAGGCCGTGGAACTGCGCCACCTTCGCTGTTTCATCGCCGTCGCAGAAGAACTGCACTTCGCCCGTGCCGCCGCGCGCCTGCATATCGAACAGTCGCCCCTGTCGCGGATCATCAAAGAGCTGGAGTACCGCCTGGGCGTGCAACTATTCGAGCGCACCACGCGGCGCACGCGCCTGACCTGGGCCGGCAAGGTGCTCTTGGAAGAAGCGCGTCGGGTGCTGGCCGTGGTCGACCAGGCCAAGGCCAGCGTCAAGAGTGCGGCGGCCGGCTACCGCGGGCGAATCCGCGTCGCGCTGTCCGATGGCATCCCGCAGTCACGCTTGGCCGCCCTGCTCGCCCAGTGCCGCGAGGAGGAACCGGAGGTCGAGATCTGCCTGTCGGAAGTCACCTTCAGCGAACAGATCAGAGGCCTGAACGACGACCTATTCGATATCGGGCTCGCCCAGTCCGACGAGGTCGGCGATGGGCTGGTGGCCGAGCCGGTCTGGTTCGATCCGCTCATGGTGGCGGTGCCGGCGCGCCACCCGCTGCTGACCTATCGGCGCGTGCCGCTCGACGAGGTGGTGCGCTATCCGCTGGTGCTCTGCGATCCGCAGGTCTGCGAGGGCTTCTGGCAGCAGCTGCAGCGTGTGCTAGGAACGGTGGATGCACGGCTGACCATCGCTGGCCGCGTCCCCACCCTGGACCTGATGATGGCGCTGGTGGCCGCGGGGTACGGGCTGGGTTTCTCCAGCCTGGCGCGCATCACCGAACTCAACAACCCGGACGTCGTGGCTCGGCCGCTAGCCGGTTGCCCCGCGATGCTGACCACCTACCTGATACGGCGCGAAGGCGAACCGACCGAACAATTGGCGCGGTTTATCGGGCGGGTGAGTCCGGCGGAAAGCCAAGCGTTGCTGCCGGATCACACATCACAGAAGGAAATCGCCTGATCGCCCCAGGCACTAGATCTCCCCGTCGCGGCGAGCCCTCTCAGAAGAGCGTCTTAGCGGCAGCCCAGCCAGGCTGCCACATTTCTTATATCTGGCCACCTGCTCATTTCTTGACAAGAAGACACTCACCATTAAATATACGCAAATAGCGCATACATATGAAAGCATTGTTCGTTGAGCTGTCACCCTTTGAGCGCAACCGAAAAGCCCACCTGGATGACGACGAGTACTCTCTATTCCAGCAGATGCTCTTGGCCAATCCGGAGGCAGGCGCAGTGATCGCCAACAGCGGTGGTCTGAGGAAGGTCCGTTTCGGATCGGTCAGGCGCAACAAGGGGAAGCGAGGTGGCGTTCGGGTGATTTACTACTACTGGCACAGCTGTCTGCAGTTCTGGCTCTTCACCCTGTATGACAAAGACGAACTCGATGACCTGAGCAGTGACCAGCGCAGGCAGTTGAAAGCGCTCCTTGAGCGCGAAGTGAAGGCTAGGCAAACACCATGACCAAACGCAATATTTTTTCCGAACTGATCGAAGGCTTCGACGACCTGGCCGCAGCACGTGAAGGCAAGCGTACGCTGCGTACCCACAAGGTCGAATACAAGCCAATCGAACCCGCGACAGGCGCGGAAATCGTCGCACTGCGCGAAAAGCTGCAGATGTCCCAGGGTGTATTTGCCCAGGCCATTCACGCCAAGCCAGCGACCCTCAAGAACTGGGAACAGAATCGCTCAAAACCCAACGACCAGGCCACCGTCCTGATCCGTATCCTGAGCAAGCACCCGGAGCTCATACGCGAACTGGCATAGATCAGGAAGCGCTGCTGGACAATTGCATTAGCAGCCCCCTCGGTTCGCTCACCAGGCATTATTTGTTGGGCGCTGATGACACCGCGACCTGTAACCACAATTATCCAGGCCGCCCATTTTCGAGATGATTTGGGGCGGCCGGATTACCGACGTGAACCGGACCACGAGTCAAATTGATCCGTTCTTTCTACCCATCTGCACGCTAGAGAGTGGCTCGTTCACTCAGTCCAAAAGCACATCCCCGTCGACTAACCGTACGAATAATGGTTGCAAGGCCGCGCCCCGACACGGCCCATCGATGCACTGGCCATCCTCGAAACGGAACATGGCACTGTGATGCGCGCACATCAGCAGGTTGCCCCTGTAGGTACAGAACTGGCCGGGGTGATAGTCCAGACGCACCGAGAAATGGGGGCAGCTGTTGCGGTAGACCCAGACCTTCTGGCCTTTGCGCACGGCTACCAGGCCGCCGTCGCCGGCATCCAGCGGCGTCTCGATGCCCAGGGCCCCACCGTCTGCGATGTCGTCCAGCCGACAGAGTCGGCGCTCCGCCCGGTTCATCGACGCAATTCCGGGTTGCCCAGGCTCAACTGCCAGGGGCGAATCTCGATGCGCTCGAACAAACCGGCGCGGACGTAGGGATCCTCGGCGAAGAAGCCCTCCACCTCGGCCTGCGAGCCAGCCTCCACCACCAGTAGCGTACCGCTCATGCGCCCCTCTTCGGGGCTTAGCGTCGGTCCGCCCAGGCGCACGACGATCCGGTGCGGAGAGGGATTACGCAGGTAGTCGCGATGAGCCGGGCGCACCTGCTGGCGCAACAACTGCTGTCCCGGCTTGTCGGTGGCGAAGATGACGAAGAACTGGCTCATGGTTCAGCGCGGCTCCAGCACGAAGTCATGGCAGGCGTGGTGGAAGCCACCCTGGAAACCGAACTCCGCGGCCAGTGGATCATCGGCCGAGCGAAGTCGATAGGCGACGCGGAGCGAATCCTTGACGCCAAACACCGCGTCCGAATCCAGGTAGGGATCCTCCTCGTTGAACAGGTGGGTCACCAACTGGTGATAACCAGGGGCAGCGATCATGAAGTGCAGATGCGCCGGCCGCCAGGGATGGCGAGCGGTGGCCTCCAGCAAGCGGCCGACCGGCCCGTCGGTAGGGATCGGGTAGCTCACCGGCACCAGGGTGCGAATGGCGAAGCGCCCCTGGGCGTCGCAGCGGTAGCGCCCGCGCAGATTGGCGGATGGCTGGTCGGTATCCTGCCCCGAGTACATACCGTTGGCAGCCGTCTGCCAGACGTCCAACACCGCCCCCGGCAGCGGCTGCCCAGCGCAGTCGAGCACCTTGCCCTGCACCAGCGCCGGCTCGCCTGCTGTCAGCGCCATGTCCTCGCCATAACCGCGCTCAGGCATGCCGGGGATATAGAAGGGGCCAAGCACCGTGCTCTCGCTGGCCGCCTCACTAGCGCGGTGGTTGATTGCATCGACCAGCATCGACACGCCGAGCACGTCGGACAGCAGGATGAATTCCTGGCGCACCTTGCCGTCGCAGGCCTGCCCGGTCGCTGTCAGGAAATCGATGCCGGCCCGCCACTCCTCTTCGCTCAATTCCACCTCGCTGACGAACGCATGCAGATGATGCACCAGCCGCTGCATGATCCGGCGCAAACGCGGATCATCGGTACCTGCAAAGCTGTCGATCACCTTTTGCGAGATTCGTGCCTCGTTAAGGCGCTCCGACGCCCCAGCCACTGGCTTGGCTCCCGGAGTCTTCATGCCGGGGCCTCCCCGTGCCAGGCACGCTCGAGCAGGGCCTGAATCGGTGCCAGCTCGAACGGCCTGGGGTTGTAGTAGGGGCTGGCGCAGGCGATGCGTGCGGTCTCGGCCGGGCCCTCCTCGGGTAGCCCGAGCTCTGCCAGGGAGGCCGGAATGCCCAGGCGACGATTGAGGGTGAACAACAGCGGCCCGACCTCCTCCGCCTCACGCCCGCCCAGAGCACGAGCGACACGTCGCAGCGGCTCGACCGCTGCCTGATGGTTGTAGTGGGCCGCGTGTGGCAGCACCACGGCATGGGCCTGAGCATGCGGCAGGTTGAAGGTACCGCCCAGGGTATGGCACAGCTTGTGGTGGATGGCCATACCCACCGAACCCAGGCAGATGCCGGCCAGCCAGGCTCCATACAGTGCCTGACCGCGGGCCGACTCGTCGTTGGGCGCGTCGACCACCGCCGGCAGCGCCTCGGCGAGGGCGCGGATCGACTCCTCGGCCATCAGACTGACGATCGGGTTGGCATCCTGCGCATACATCGCCTCCACCGCATGGGCCATAGCGTTCATGCCCGAGCAGGAGGAAATCGCCACCGGCAGGCTCAGGCTGAGCAGGGGATCGTAGATCACCGTCTTCGGCAGCACGCGTATGTCACGCCCGGTTTTCTTCAGGCGATCCTCAGTCAGGCCGTAGATCGGCGTCATTTCCGAGCCTGCGTAGGTGGTGGGAATGGCCAGGATCGGCAGGCCCGACTCCATGGCGATGGCCTTGCCCAGACCGATGGTCGAGCCACCGCCGATGGCCACGCAGCAGTCAGCCTGCAGACGGGCAGCCTCATCGCGGGCAGCGCGCGCCACCTCGATCGGCACGTGCATCACTGCCTGCGGGTAGATGCCGGCCGCTCGCTCGCCGAGCAGCGCGGCGACCTGCTCGCCCAAACCGCGCTGCTCCGGCGTCGTCAGGATAAGTGCACGGCGGGCACCAAGGCGCTCAATTTCCTCACCCAACGCTTGAAGCTTGCCAGCGCCGAACACCACGCGCACAGGAAGGCCCTGGTAGATAAATGCGTTCATATTCGACCTCAACGCTGATAGTGGGGACGGATCTGCGCATCCACATTTACCCAGACAGAACGCGCCTCGGTGTAGTCGTGGATCGCCTCGAAACCCATTTCCCTGCCGTAGCCGGACTCGCCGAGCCCACCAAAGGGGCTACCCGGACTGACGCGTTTGTAGCAGTTGATCCAGCACATGCCAGCACGGATATTCGCCGCCATGCGGTGGGCGCGCTGCAGGTCGCGGGTCCAGAGGCCGCTGCCCAGTCCGTACTGAGTGCCGTTGGCGATGGCCAGGGCTTGCTCGTCAGTGGAGAAGCGCAAAACGGTAACGAAGGGGCCGAACACTTCCTCCTGGGCCACGCGGTCGCCCGGCTGGGCTTCGACCACGGTCGGCTCGACGTAGTAACCCGCTGCCAGCTCAGGATCGCTGGGCGCCTTGCCACCGGTGAGGATACGACCGCCCTGCTCGCGGGCGATGTCGGCATAGGCCAGCACCCGGTCACGGTGCAATGCTGAGGTCAGGGGCCCCATCTCGGTATGCGGATCGAGCGGATCACCCAGACGGATCGAACGGGCCAGGTCGGTGAAACGCTCGAGAAACTCATCGGCGATGCGTTCATGCAGGATCAACCTCGAGCCGGCGATACAGGCTTGGCCCTGGTTGTGGAAGATGGCCCAGGCGGCGCCGTTGATCGCTGCCTCCAGGTCGGCATCCTCGAAGACGATGTTGGCACCCTTGCCACCCAGCTCCAGCTGGACGCGCTTGAGGTTGCCTTGGGAGGCCTCGACGATGCGCCGGCCGGTTACGGTCGAGCCGGTGAAGGCGATCTTGCCCACCCCGTGATGTTCCGCTAGGCGCTGGCCGGCGGTATGGCCGTATCCGGGCACCACGTTGACCACCCCGGCGGGAAAGCCAACTTCCTGCATCAGCTCAGCGATGCGCAAGGTGGACAGCGGCGTGAGCTCGGAGGGCTTGATCACCACCGTATTGCCGGCGGCCAGGGCCGGTCCCATCTTCCAGCTGGTGAACATCAGCGGGAAGTTCCACGGCACTATCTGCCCGACCACGCCGATCGGCTTGCGTTGCACGTAGTTGAGGAAGCCGGCCTCGACCGGGATCACCGTGCCCTCGATCTTGTCGGCCATGCCGCCGAAGTAGCGGAAGCAGGCGGCCGTGCGCGGCACGTCGAGCGCTCGCGAATCGCGGATCGGATGGCCAGTGTCGCGGGACTCGAGCTGGGCCAGTTCCTCGGCGTGCTCCTCGATCTTGTCCGCCAGTTTCAACAGCAGCCGCCCGCGCTCGGCGGCCGCCAGTGCCGACCAGGCCGGAAAGGCACGCTGGGCGGCGGCCACCGCCAAGTCGACGTCTGCGGCCTCGGCGGCGGCGATGCGGGTGATCAGCGCGCCGTCGCTGGGCGACAGCACATCAATGGTGCCACCGGCCAGTGCTGCCTGGAAGCGACCGTCGATGAACAATAGGTTTTGCATGGATCAACACTCCTCACGCACCGCCTGGGGCGGCACGGCTCACATAGCCTGGGGATGGCCCCGGCGCCGAGCACCGGGGCGGGGGTCAGAAGTCCGCGGGGTAGGGCTTCAGCTCGCCGCTCTCGTAACGCTGCGGCAGGTTCGGCGTGGCGTTCTCCCAGACCAGCAACATGGAGCGCTTGGTGGAGTAACCCTGGTGGCGGATGTCGGCCGGCATGGCGCAGATGTCGCCGGCGCGCATGGTGATGCGGGCGCGCGGGCTGCCGTCGTCCTTGTCGCCGATGTCCCAGATGATCTCGTCGGACAACTGCAGGAACCATTCGATACGGTCGTTGCCATGGAACACCGGCAGGATGAACTCCTCGGTGGTCGGACAGAACAGGCTGGCCTTGCACACCGAGGTCACCGAGGGGTTCCAGGTCACGTCGGAACGCGACAGGTACTTGAACAGGTTGAAGGCATGCAGGCGCCCCTCGAAGCCCTCCGCGGCGTGAATCTGCGGCTCATCCTGGACGACGTCGGCGAATTGGCGGTTGACCGGTAGGTGATCGCGCAGCGGCGAGTCATCCGGCAGGCCGGGCATGCGCTTGGTGGCGATGCGTACTCGCTCGATGGCTTCGATGTTGTCGCCGTTCTTCGGACCGAAGGCACTGCCGGTCTCCTCCGGCGCCGCGAAGGGATCGAAGCCAGCGTTGGTCCAATCGCGCAGGATGGCCTTGAAGGTCGCCATGATATTCGGCGTCTCGAACTGCTCGCAGTAGTCCACGCCGGCTTCGCGCAGCACGCCGTTGAAGGTGCCGGCGTAGAGATCCACCTTGCCGTAGTGGTTGCGCGTGCCGATGACGTGGTCGAAGTTGACCCAGCCGTAAAAGAAGCCCCAGGCCACGTCGCGCATGGTGGCGCGCAGGAAGGCGTCGGCCGGGATCAGGTGCGAGCGGGTCTGGCCCTTGGCCGGCCACTCGATGCGCACGAAGTACTCGTCGCGCGACAGTTTGAAGGCGCCCAGGGCGAAGGCGCGGTAGCCGGTGCGGGGATCGGGCAGGCTGGCCTCGACCTCATCGGTGGCGAATTCGCTGGAGGTATCTAGGGTTTCGAGCATGGCCATGATGTTTTCCTCTTGTTCTGGGTGATGAGCGACGGTTACTTGAGGCAGATGTCCGCCCACTTCTCCACCGAGAGCGGGCCCTGGATGGTCTGCTGCAGCAACACGCCCGGTCGACTGGCGTCGAAGCGGTAGGCGCAGCCGGCGGGCAGCAGGCACTGATGGCCACGGCCGAGCAGCACATAACCCATGGGTTTGCCCTGCGGCAGCTCGCCGGCCAGGCGGGTGCCCTCACCTTCGTCAAGCGGCCTGTCGAGTTCGAGAAAGTCGACGCGCACCTCGCCGTCCATGCTGATGGCGAACTCGTCGTGGGCGCAGGTGAACCAGGGCGACTGGCCCTCGGCGCGCAGCACCTCGATCACGTAGCCAAGGTTGAGGCCGACGATCACCTTTTCGTAAGGAGACGACTTTTCCGCCACCTCAAAGACGTTGGAAAAGGCGTAATGGCTGGCTTGGCCCTGGATGATCTCGATCCCACCCTTCTGGTAGCGATCGAGCGAGCCGAAGATGGTTTGGGGTGCGGCAGTGCTCATTGTGTTCACCATTGTTGTTGTATCGGGTGAACATCACCTTAAGCCCCACCTTCCCCCGCAACAATCACAGGGTGGGCGACATCAGTGTTTGCGAATCACAAACAATGCACCGGGACGAATGCCTACGCGAGCAGTTCTCCACCCCGCAGGTGAGGACGCTGGACGCTCAGCGAATCCAGCCGCGCTCGAGCAACGGCTGGTCCCACGCCGGCTGCTCGGTGATGCGCTCGACCAGGAAGTCGATCAGCGTCCTTACCTTCAGGGCCCGCCGCTGGGTCGCCGGGAAGACAGCCGAGAAATTGAAGGATGACAGCGAATAATCGGTGAGAATCGGCACCAGGGTGCCGCTGACCAGCGCTTCGCTAGCCACCAGAGTCGGCAGGCAGGTAAGCCCGGCCGCCATCGCCGCATAGTCACGCAGCACATGCACCGAATTGGAACGAACATGACCCGGAAGGCTCAGCTCCACCACTTCGTCGCCGCGGCTGAACTGCCATTTGTTGCGTGAAGGGTAGCCCTCGTACAAGGCGATCTTGTGCTCGAGCAGTTGCGCCGGATGACCGGGGGCACCATGCCGCTCGATATATTCGGGAGCGGCGCAGAACAGCCGCCGCACACTGAACAGCTTGCGTTCTATCAGGGTCTCGGCCAGGGGCGGGAACATCTGGAAGGTCACATCGAAGCCCTCCTCGATGGGGTCGACGACACGGTCGTTGACGATCACGTCGACTTCAATATCCGGATACAGCTCGGTGAACTCGGCGAGGAGCTTGGCGAAATGGCCGATGGCGAACCCCGGCAGCATCTGCACGCGGAGCTTGCCGGTGGGCTTGGCCCGCTGCTCGCGCATGTGTTCGGTCAGCGCGTTGAAGCCGGCCACCATGTCGGCGCATTCCTTGTAGTAGGTCTCGCCTACCTCGGACAGCCGTACATGGCGGGTGCTACGGTGAAACAATGGGGCGTTGATGAACTCTTCCAACTGCTGGATACGATGGCTGATCACCGAGCGGGTAACACCCAGTTGCTCGGCGGCCCGAGCGAAGTTGCCGGTTTCCGCCACCCGCACGAATGCCTCAATACTCAGCAACCGATCCATTGCTCCCCCTCATCGATGGATGGCGATGTAGGGATCCTACACCACCACCGATTACCTATACCCTCACGAAAAACCCGTCAGACGTCGCTGCATTGGGAATAATTGCCAGCCCAGACGTTCCGCGACCAGGCCCCAGACGCCCTGAGGCGCCTTGAGCATCATGATCACCGCCACGCCCCCCAGGATGATCATGTACAGCGAGCCGAACTCGGCAAAGCAACTACGCAGCACGAAGTAGATCAGGGTGCCTATGATGGGGCCCTCCAGAGTGCCGATGCCTCCGATAATGACGATGAAGATCACCGCCGCCGTCCAGTCCTGCACGCTGAAGGCGGCATCCGGGGATATACGCAATTTCTGCAGAAAGATCAGCGCGCCGATCACGCCAGTACAGCCGGCGGCGAGCACGTAGACCATCAGTTTGGTGCGGAAGTTGTCGACACCCAGGCTGGCGGAGGCTGCCTCCGAATCGCGGATCGCCGTCAGTGCCAAGCCCTGCCGCGAACGCAACAACAGATAGATCACCAGGACCGCCGCGACGGCAATGGCCAGTGCGGTGAAGTAGATCAGCATCTCACGCTCGTCGCGACCGTTGCCGATCTGCCGGACTATGGTGGCCGGCAGGCTCTGCCCGGAGCCGCCACCCAGGCTGCTTACCTGGGCCATACCGAGGCGGAACACTTCCGCCACCACCCAAGTGCCAATAGCGAAATAGGCGCCGCGCAGGCGGAACAACACCAGTGCCGTGGGCACTGCCAGCAGGGCCACCAATAGACCGCAGAGCGGTACCGCCAGCAAGGGCGGTATACCGAAGGAGGTGGCGAGCACGAACAACAGGTAGCCGCCCAGGCCGACGAAAGCCTGCTGACCTACGGAGACCAGCCCGGCGTAGCCCGCCAGCAGATTCCACATCTGCGCCAACGCCAGGTAGTAGGCGAACTCGACGACCAGGCGCATCAGCGCGCGATCGGCCCAGAACGGCAGGGATATCAGCGCCACAAGCAACACGCCCAGTAGCGACAGGCCGGCCAGGCTGCTGCGGGTAGCGCGCTGCACCTGATAGGCAGTGGTCATCGTATTCATCAGTCAACACTCCGGGGGAACAGGCCGCGTGGCCGTACGATCAGGATCAGCAGGAACACCAGGTGGCCGGCGAGTATCTGCCAGCCCGGGTCGAGCTTGGCGCCCACCGCCTGGGCCACACCAAGGATCACCCCACCGGCCAGAGTGCCCCACAGGCTGCCCAGACCACCAATGATCACTGCCTCGAAACCGTAGAGCAGACGGGCCGGGCCAACCGTGGGATCGAAGCTGGTGCGGATGGCCAGGAATACCCCGGCGATGGCCACCACCGCCATGGCCAAGGCCATGGCCAGGCCGAAGATATGGGCATTGTTGATGCCCATCAGTTGCGCAGTCTGCTGGTCATCCGAGGTGGCGCGGAAGGCACGCCCCAGGGCGGTCTTGTAGAACAGCAGCTGCAGGCCGCCGATGATCGCCACTGCGCAGCAGAACACCAGCAGCGGCATCACACCGACACTCAGGCCACCCAGGGTCAGGCTGGCCGTTTCCAGACTCCCCTGAGACAGCTTGCGGCTATCGGCACTGAAGAACTCCAGCAGCAGGTTCTGCAGGATGACCGACAGGCCGAAGGTGACCAGCAGCGGCGGCAGAATGTCCTGGCCCAGGGTGCGGTTGAGTACCCCACGCTGCAGGGCATAGCCGAGCCCGAACATCGCCGGCACCACCAGCACCAGACTGGCCAGTGGCGACAGTCCCAGGCCCTCGCTGACCAGCAGCGCTAGGTAGGCCGCCAGCACGATGAAATCGCCATGGGCGATATTGACCAAGCGCATGATGCCGAACATCAGCGACAGGCCCACGGCAAACATGGCGTACAGACCGCCCAGCAGGACGCCCTGCACAATGGTATCGAGCCCTTCCATTGTCATGCCTCCACCAGGCCGAAATAAGCCGCCTTGATCTGTTCTTTGTTTGCCTCTCCCGGCCGCCCGCTCAGCGACACGCGGCCCTCCTGCAGACAGTAGAAACGGTCAGCCACACTCAGCGCCTGGTTGATGTCCTGCTCGACCAGGATCACTGCCGTGCCGTCGGCCTTGATCGAGGGCAATGCCGCATAGATGTCCTTGATGGTGGTAGGCGCTAGGCCCAGGCTGATCTCGTCGCACAGGAGCAGACGGGGACTGGACATCAGCGCCCGGCCGATCGCCACCATCTGCTGCTGCCCACCGGACAGAGCCGTGGACGGTCGCCGGCGCAACTTCTCCAGTACCGGGAACAATCCATAGATGCGCTCAAGGCTCCAGGCCTCCTTGTGCCCACCGTAAGCACCGATCATCAGGTTCTCCTCCACGCTGAGGGAGGGAAACAGGCGGCGCCCCTCGGGCACCAAGGCAATGCCGCGCGCCACCACCTGGTTGGCCGGCAACGCGCCTATGGCCTCTCCGTCGAAACGTATGCTGTGGGCGGGATTGCGGATCAGGCCCGCCAGCGAGCGCAGCAAGGTGGACTTGCCGGCGCCGTTGGAGCCGATGATGGCCAGGGTCTCGCCCTCGGCCAGCTCCAGGCTGACGTCGAACAGCGCCTGGAAGTCGCCGTAACCGGCGTTGAGGTTCTCGATAGTCAACATGCTTAGCTCCCGATACCCAGGTAGATTTCCTGCACCCTGGGGTTACTCATCACCGCCCGCGGTTCGCCCTCATCGAGCTTGCGGCCGAAGTTGATCACCATCAGGCGGCTCGCCACAGCCAGCAGGGCGTGCACGATGTGCTCGATCCAGATGATCGCGGTCCCGCCACGATGGATGCCCTGGATGGTTTCCACCAACTCCAGACACTCTGGTTCCGTGAGACCACCGGCAATCTCGTCCAGCAGGAGCAAGCGTGGACGCGTGGCCAGCGCCCTAGCCATCTCCAGACGCTTGCGCTCCAGCAGGGTGAGGGAGCCGGCCAGGACATTGGCCTTGCGAATCAACCCGGTCAGCTCCAGAACATGCGCACACCAGTCGTAGCTGGCTTTTTCCGTCTGGTTGGCGCCGAAGGCAGCGCCCACCAGCAGGTTCTCGAACACCGTCATCTTCACGAACGGATGCGGGATCTGGTGCGAGCGGCCAACGCCGCGTCGGCAGCGCTTGAACACCGGCTCGCGGGTCACATCCTGGCCAGCCAGAAGAATGCGACCGCTGTCCGCGCTGACGCCGCCGGAGATCAGGTTGAATAGCGTGCTCTTTCCCGCACCGTTGGGGCCGATGATGCCCAAGGCCTCGCCCGGGGCGAGTGACAGACTGATGTCGTCGGTCACCTTCACCGAGCCGTAGCTCTTGTGAAGCTGCTCAAGCACAAGGAGTTGCTGCATAGTTGTCACCAATTCATTGCTCATGACCATGCCCTCAGGCGCGGCCTGGATTCAGTAGGAGATCGTCTGCATCTCGCCGCCCAGCGGGATGTTCGGCGCGGTCTGGTTCGAGGTGATCACCAGGTCGTAGGTAAACGGCCCACCCAATCGCCACTGACCGGCCACCAGCGGGGTCTTGGCAACGTTTTTCACCGGACCATTTTTCCAGCTGATCGGGCCGACGATCGTTGCCAGCTCGGTTTTCAACAGCGCGTCGCGCACCGCTTCGGGATTGCCCACTTCCTCGGTCCGCTGGAGGATGTCCAGCGCCAGCTCGAACAGCGCATGGACGAATCCCAGCGGCTGGGTCCACTGCTTGCCGGTGCGGCTGGTAAAGCGCTGCGCCAGCTGTGCGGAGGTCATCCCGGTCAACGAAGAGCTGAACGGGTGAGTCGGGCTCCACCAGACTTCCGTGGACAGGTTGTGCCCGGCCTGGCCGAGTGACTCCACCGCCGAAGGGAATAGCAGCGCCTTGCCCACCGACATGACCTTGGGCTGGAAGCCCTGCTGGCGGGCCTGGGTCCAGAAGGTGGTGAGGTCCGGCGGGATCATCACGCCGGTGACGATTTCGGCCTCGGCCTTCTTGAAAGCGGAAATCTGCGCCGAGAAGTCATCGCTCAGATTCTGGAAGCGCCCCGGGTCGACCAGCTGGAAGCCCTTCTTCGTCAACACCGGCGGAAAGCCCAGCTTCGTGTCACCCCAGGCGTTGCCATCGCCATCATTGGGGAACAGGCCGCCGATGACCTTGTTGCTGTCCATGCCGGCCCACATCGCGGTGTAGCTGCCGATCACGTCCTCCAGGCCCCAGAAGAAGTGGTAGGTCCACTCGAAGCCCTGATCCGGCTGGCCGCCACGGGTGAAGAACCAGGGCTGCCAGGGCGCCACGGTGGAGATGCAAGGGATCTCGTTGATCTCGCACTGGTCGGACACCGGGTTGGTGGTTTCCGGGGTCGAGGACACCAGCATCAGGTCGATGCCGTCGGAGAGGATCAGCTCGTTGGCCACCTCGGCGGCACGGTTGGGGTTGGACTGGCTGTCCTTAACCAGGATTTCCAGGCGATAGCGCTTACCGCCGATGACGATGCTGCCCTTGGTCAACTCGTTGATCGTTTCCAGGATGTATTGATCGGCAGCAGCAAAGGGCGCGAGCGGACCGGTCTGCGGGCTGACGTAGCCAATGCGCACAACCCTCTCGGCAGCCAATAACGGCCCCGAAGTCATGCCCGCGAGCAGCGTGCCACCAGCGACTATCCCACTGGTGCGGAGGAAGTCGCGCCGCGACAGACTGGCAATGATGCTGTTTTTCTTATTCATTTCTCGATCCTCGTGGTGATAGGGAGAGCCCCAGGCTCCAGGCGGTAACCCAGGCGCAGTGCGCCCCAGTGGCGGCCGTTGACAGTCACCGGGCTACTCAAACTCTTGAGCACCATGTAGGTGCCGTTGCCCATGTCGCGGCGGTAGTATTGCAACAGGAAGGGCTCGGTGCTGCGGGCGGCGCGCAGACCGACCCTGTCGTCGTACAGGCGCCGGCTGCGACAGTTGGCCTGATTCCAGGCCCTGTCACCCGCTCGCTGTGGGTGGTGGTATTTGTCGATATGCCTGGGCAGGTATCCGTCGACATTCACCGCCACGCAGGCCTCGAGCAGATCGCTGCTGAACAAGGCGTTCTGCTGGATGGGCGGCAGCAAGCGCTCGAACAGAGCCCGAAACGGCGCATCGAACTCCGGCGGATCGCTGCCGGCCAGGGGCTGGTAGCGCCGCTCAAACAGTTCGCCCATGGATATCTCGCCGCTGGTCAGGGCGTCCTCGAGCAACGCCGAGAGCGAGGAAGCGGACTGCATGGCCATGCGTATGAACGGCGTATCGACCGTCTCGACACCCAACTCTGGCGCAAGTCCGACCAGTTCCTCGGTCACCCCGGACAGGCCACTCAGACGCTGGCTGGCGCGTTCCAGCCCAGCGCGTGCCGTGCCAATTTCCGTGCTCATGCCAACCACCGCACGGTGGATATCCTGGCAGTGGCGGTCCACCTCGGCGCTACGCTGGGCTATGACCGACACCTGGTCGGCGATACCGGCTACCACCCCATCCACGGCCTGAATGAGCTCGCAGACCAACCCCGCCTCCTGCTGCACCTCGAGCGTGCCCTCATGGCCCTGGCGGCTGCGCGCCACCAGTTCATCCATGCGCCCATCCAGGTCGCCCAGGGTCTCGCCGATGCGCTGGGCCGCCCTCGCACTTTGATCGGCCAGGCCCTTGACCTCGCCGGCCACTACGGCAAACCCTCGACCGGCCTCACCCGCCCTGGCCGCCTCGATGCGCGCATTGAGCGCCAGCAGGTTGACCTGGTTGGAGATGGTGTCGATATCCGACACCACCTCGCCAACCAGGCGCATGACGCCACCCAGCGAGTCGATTTCGCCGGTCAGCTCACCGACCAGCCGAGAGAAACCCTGAACCCCTTCGATCGAGCGAAGGATCTTGACCCTGGACTCGCTGATTGCGCCCTCGATCTGCCGCACCCGTGCCAGTGCAGCCTCGGCATCGCGCACCATAGCCGCACTGTGTTCTGCGGTAGTACGGGCAGCAGACTCGATCTCCACCAACACCTTGGAATGCGTTCCCACCTGGAGACTTAGGTCCTCAATCACACCGGCGACATCCGCCAGTTCGGACCCGATGCCAGAGACCAGCGTGGCGATACGCTCGAGGGTCTGCCCGCGGACGGCTGGACGGCCTTCGTCGGCGGACGCATAAGGCGCGGCCTTGAAACGAGCGAACAGATTCATGGAGACCTCCAACAACCATCCTGTGCGCGCCGGTTGAGGCCGGCGCACCTGATCGACTCGTTCAGAAGAAAAGGGTGATGTCGAAGGAGCCGATCAGTTGGCTGTCTTCCTCGCCGCCGCCGAAGGCATCGCGACCATTGCCGCTGTGGATGTCGTAGCGCAGCTCGGGGCGCAGACGAACATTGGGTACCGGCGTCCAGGCCACGTTGGTGGTGAAGCCGTAGAAGCTGCCCCAGCTCGGATCGGGGATGCCGGTCTGCGGGTCGATGTTGGCCATCTCCACGTGCGCCGGGGCATCGCTGTGGAACCACTCGGCACGGCTGTTCCACATCAGACTCTCGCCCAGGCGGTGGTACCAGTTGAGGTTGGCGCCGTACCAGGTGGCATCACGCTTGTCGGCGAAGCCGGCGAAAGCCGCCCCCTCCTGCTCGCCATAGCTCAGCTCGACCGCCACCCGATTGCGCTCGTCCAGCACCTGGGAAACCGTCAGATAGGATGCATAGCGAGTAAGGTCATCATCCTCACTGCCTGCAGGAAACGGCGAGCCGCAGGCGCATTCGGCGAAGCTGTCACCAGCACCGTTGCCGTAGATATTTTCCCAGTCGACCCAGGTACGGAAGTCCGCCGAACGCCAGCGCAGGTTGGCGATCACATCCAGGTCACCGTTGGGGTCCTGCATGTTGTTCCAGCCTTGCACCACGCCCAGTTCGAAGCCGAGCATGCTGCCGCCCTCTTCCTGAGGCAGCTTGAAGGAGTAGAGCGCGCCGGTGTGCTTGGCCGGACCATGCATGAATGAATAGGGATGGCTGTAGAAGTCTGTCGGCGCCGGGCTACTGAGGGCGAAACCGATCTCGTTTTCCAGCGGGGTGTGGAACACACCGAGCATCAGATTGGAGCCACCGAGCACCGGGAAGTAGAAGTCCAGGTAGGCCTGGGCGATGTTGAAATTCTCGTCGTCGGAATCCGCGCTGCGGTTGACGCCCAAGTCCTCATCGAAGCCGTAGGTCTTGAAGAAGCGCGCATCCTTGCCGTATAGCGCGGTGACATTGAAGCCCCAGTCGGCTTCCTGCGGCATGGGGCCCGGGAACGGCCCGACACGGCCAATCACATTGCCCTTAGGTTCACGCTGAATGGCCAGGGCGAACTGATTGAAGTTGAAGCCTTCGTCGCTGTTGAAAAAGGCCTGTTTGCTGACATCGTCGCTGCCGTTGTCGTTGTACGTCCAGCCAGCCTGGGCCCAGCCATGGACCTTGATGCCGTGATCCTGCTCCAGTCCGTCGCCAAACAGGCCACGGAACAGAGAGCCACTGGGATTCTGCGGAGCGGCCGCCAAGGCCGGCGAGGGCGACAGAAGTGCGGTTCCGAGGGCGGAGCCGATACAGGCGGTTACGAGTGCAAGCTTACTGGGGGTCATTGCCGCTTCCTTATTGTTATGGGTGGCCGATGCCGGGCTGCACCGGGCCTGCTATCGGCCCGGCGGCAACCACGATCTGATGGCACGGAAGCTACAACCCGGCTTTCTGCCCAACAATTCTCGTTTTGGCGACTTGAGTGTTTGTGATTCAAGAACAATCGACAGACATTTCGCGAGTCACAGGGATGAGGGGCCCTGAAGAGTCCGGGCTTGACGGGTAACGAAGTCGGCGGTTGCTATCCCGGACGGCTTAACGGTAGAAAATCACGACCAAAAAATGACCGTTAATCGCACACTGACTAGCTTGCGTAGCCCCGAGGAGACGCTTCGGTATGAGCCATGCCGCTTGGGCCGAATCGGTAAGTTGCTGATAGTAAATCGCTTCGGCTACTGCCGGCGGGATGTTCCCGATGGGCTCCAATAGCCGTCGGTGGTTGAACCATCCAGTGTCGCCAAAGCTCCACTGCCTCCCGACTCTGTCAGCAAGGCCACATAGACGACGCCCACTACTGACGTAGGTGAAATCCGACATCCACAGTGCGCTTGGCCGCTCGACGCAGAACTGGCAATTGACCCGGCATCGGCAGTTTTGGGTTAGCCAGTCGTGCTCGCTGTACCTTGCTGGCAACATCTGTCGGTCTCTACAGCCGGAGCTGTTACCGCCCCGCTCACAATCCTCCCCGAAACGGTCTTTGACCCCTCCTCCCCCAGTACCGAACCTCTCGCCCGCGGCACCTCTACGTGCCGCGCGTTCGTCTAGGGAGGTTGAGTTCAGGGATGCAAGCGACGACGGTGCTGTACGGCCAGGTGCTGGTGGTGTTGGCCATCACCCTCTCCGGGATATGGAGTGCTACCCAGTGGACAGCTGCCGCGCTCGGCTACCAGGCCCGCCTGGGGGCACCCTGGTTCGAGTTGCTGGGCACTCCGGTCTATCACCCCTGGCGTCTGTTCGAGTGGTGGTTCGTCTTCGATGCCTATGCGCCGGACATCTTCAACGTCGGCGGCAGCATCGCCGCCTGCAGCAGCCTGCTGGCATTGGTGGTGGCCATCGGCATGGCGATCTGGCGCGCGCGCCAGGCACGCAGGGTCACCACCTATGGTTCGGCACGCTGGGCCGATGCGGATGAGGTGCGCAAGGCCGGCCTCACTCAGCCCGCGGGTGTGTTCCTCGGCCAGTTCGACGACCAGTACCTGCGTCACGAAGGCCCCGAGCATGTGCTGACCTTCGCCCCGACGCGCTCGGGCAAAGGCGTTGGCCTGGTGGTACCCACCCTGCTCTCCTGGCCGGCCTCGGCGGTCATCCACGACATCAAGGGCGAGAACTGGGGCCTGACTGCGGGATGGCGCTCACGCTTCTCTCACTGCCTGTTGTTCAACCCCACCGACCTGGCCTCGGCTGCCTACAACCCGCTGCTGGAAGTACGTCGCGGCGCCCACGAGGTGCGCGACGTACAGAATATCGCCGACATCCTGGTCGACCCGGAGGGCGCATTAGAGCGGCGCAACCACTGGGAGAAGACCAGCCACGCGCTGCTCGTCGGCGCCATCCTGCACGTGCTCTACGCCGGCCAGGACAAGACCCTGCGTGGCGTTGCCAACTTCCTCTCCGATCCGGCCTGTACCTTCGAACTGACGCTGCACCGGATGATGACCACGCCGCACCAGGGCGATGCGCCGCATCCGGTGGTGGCCTCGGCCGCGCGGGAGGTGCTGAACAAGAGCGACAACGAGCGCTCGGGCGTGCTGTCCACTGCAATGTCGTTCCTCGGTCTGTACCGCGACCCGACAGTGGCCGAGGTCACCTCGCGCTGCGACTGGCGCATCGCCGACCTGATCTCGGCCGAGCATCCGGTGTCGCTGTACCTAGTCGTGCCGCCCTCGGATATCAGCCGCACCAAGCCACTGATCCGTCTGATCCTCAATCAGGTCGGCCGACGCCTGACCGAGTCGCTCGACGGCTCCGACGGCATCGAGCGCCGGCACAAACTGCTGCTGATGCTTGATGAGTTTCCGGCGCTGGGACGTCTGGATTTCTTCGAGACGGCCCTGGCCTTCATGGCCGGCTACGGGTTGCGCGCCTTCCTGATCTCGCAGTCGCTGAACCAGATCGACAAGGCCTACGGCCAAAACCATTCGATCCTCGACAACTGCCATGTGAGGGTGACCTTCGCCACCAACGACGAACGCACCGCCAAACGCATCTCCGAGACCCTCGGCACTGCCACCGAACTGCGCGCGCAGCGCAACTACGCCGGCCACCGTCTGGCGCCCTGGCTGGGCCATCTGATGGTGTCGCGCCAGGAAACCGCTCGCCCACTACTGACTCCAGGTGAGGTGATGCAACTGCCCAGCGACGAGGCCGTGGTGATGCTCTCAGGTCTCGCACCGATCCGCGCGAAGAAGCTGCGCTACTTCACCGACACCAACTTCCAGAGCCGGGTACTGCCGGCGCCGCGCTTGCAGCCGGGCCGCTACGCAGACGTACCAGCGACACGCCCAGACGACTGGAGCGGCCTGGCCGTGCCTGCGTCCGTTGCTGTGTCGACGACCGATCTGGACGACGACGAGACCGTCGAGGACGGCGGCCCACGCCGTCAGCCCGAACTGGCGGAACTCGCCCAGTTGCCAAATCACGACGAGCTGACCAGCGACCTGCTGTTGCTCGACGAGGACGACATTCCCGCCCCCTTCCCCACCCAGCCGGACCCACGCCTGCAACGCGTGGCGCGGCTGGCAGCCCTCGACCCTGACGATGGAATAGCCCTATGAGCCGAGCCCGCCTCAACCTATTTATCCAATCTGAGCATGCCAAGCGCCTGAACGAATTGGCGATCACCAAGGGCGTGTCGAAGTCCTCAATCATCGCCGCGGCGCTGGCCTCCTGGCTGTCGCCCGAGTCCGGCGAGCAGCGCGAGGTGGCCATGGCCAAACGCCTGGATCGCCTGTCAAGTCAGTTCGAGCGCCTGGAGCGCGACCAGCACATCCTGATCGAGACTGTGGCGCTGTATGTGCGCTACTACCTCACGGTCAGCACACCTGTACCCGAGGCTCACCAAGAAGCAGCACGCGCGCAGGGCAAGCTGCGCTTCAGCCAGTTCGTCGAGCAATTGGGGCGCCACCTGCAGCGCGGACGCAGCCTGGTCAGAGACGTACAGGAAGAGGTTCAGGCAGAGGCTCAGGTCTCGGGAGAGCGTCCATGACTGTCGCCTCCTCCCCAATGCTGAGCGCTGCCGCAACGTCCATGGATCGCCGTACGCGCATGTTGCGCACGGCAATGGGCCCGCTGATCGCTGCCGCCCTGGATGATCCAGACGTTGTCGAAGTAATGCTCAACCCCGATGGCGTGCTTTGGCTGGACCGCCTGTCCGCTGGCCGCGCCCATCTGGGCACGCTGGCAACTGCCGACGGTGAACGGATCATCCGCCTGGTGGCCGCGCATGTCGGCCAGGAGGTACATCGCAACAAGCCGCTACTGAGCGCCGAGCTGCCAGAGACTGGCGAACGCTTCGAGGGTCTACTGCCGCCAGTGGTGGCCGGGCCGACCTTCGCTCTGCGCAAACGCGCCGCTGGCGTCATCCCGCTGCAGCAGTACGTGGCCGACGGTATCCTCAGCGCGGCGCAAGCCGAGTACCTGCGCGTGGCCGTGCGCGAGCGGCAGAACATCCTAGTGGCCGGCGGCACCAGCAGCGGCAAGACCACTCTGGCCAATGCACTGCTGGCCGAGGTGGCCGGCAGCGGCGATCGCGTACTGGTGCTGGAGGACACGGTCGAACTGCAGTGTCCGGCCCTCGATCACGTTGCTCTGCGCACCAAGCCTGGCGTGGTCTCCATGGCTGATCTGGTGCGCAGCACGCAGCGTTTGCGCCCCGACCGCGTGGTGGTCGGCGAGGTGCGCGGCGGTGAGGCACTGGATCTGATCAAGGCCTGGGGCACCGGCCATCCCGGCGGTATCGCCACCATTCACGCTGGATCTGCACAGGGCGCACTGCTGCGCCTGGAGCAACTGATTCTGGAAGTCGCCCTGACCGCGCCGCGGGCGCTGATCGCCGAGGCGGTCAACCTGGTGGTGTTTCTCGCCGGGCGTGGCCGCACGCGCTATGTCCAGCAGATCGCCCGCGTCACCGGCTATGACGAGCGCGGCTATCAACTCACGTCCATCGCCCCCGCATTCATTCCTTCGCTGCCTCAGGAAAACAGCCATGACTGCCTGCCATCCCCGCGTTGCTAATCGTCGTCGCCTCATCGGCGCCTTGATGCTCGGTGTCCTATGCCTGGGCGCCTCCCTGCCTGTGCTCGCAGCCGGCTCCGGCATGCCATGGGAAGGACCGCTGCAATCGATCCTTGACTCGGTACAGGGTCCGGTGGCGCGCATTATCGCAGTGATCATCATCATTACTACCGGCCTGACGCTGGCCTTCGGCGACACCAGCGGCGGCTTTCGCAAGCTGATCCAGATTGTCTTCGGCCTGTCGATTGCCTTCGCCGCGTCGTCGTTCTTCCTCAGCTTCTTCAGCTTTGCTGGCGGGGCGGTGATCGTATGAACGGCGAGCGCGACCTCATCCCCGGTTTCGAGGTGCCGCTGCACCGTTCGCTGGCCGAGCCGATTCTTCTTGGTGGCGCTCCACGCAACGTGGCGATCCTCAACGGCACTCTGGCGGCAGTGGTAGGCCTGGGCCTGCAGCTGTGGCTGCCGGGCTTGGCGCTCTGGTTGGTCGGCCACTCGCTGGCGGTGTGGGGTGCCCGCCTGGACCCGCAGTTTCTGCAGGTTTTTGCCCGGCACATCAAGCAGCCGTCGCTGCTGGATGTGTGAGGAGGCCGCCATGTTGAACCTCACCGAATACCAGCGCCGCTCCGCCCAACTCGCCGACTGGCTACCCTGGGCCGGCCTGGTCGCACCCGGCGTCGTATTGAACAAGGACGGTTCGTTCCAACGCAGCCTACGCTTTCGCGGGCCAGACCTGGACAGCGCCACCCAGGGCGAGCTGGTGGCCACCTCGGCGCGCCTGAACAATGCCCTGCGTCGCCTTGGCTCGGGCTGGGCGCTGTTTATCGAGGCCGAGCGCCTAGCGGCAGCCAACTACCCGGACAGCGACTTTCCTGAACCCTTGTCCTGGCTGGTGGACGAGGAGCGCCGCGCCGCCTTCGAGGCCCAGGGCAGCCACTTCGAGAGCAGTTATCACCTGACGCTGCTCTACCTGCCGCCGGAGGAGTCGCGCTCGCGTGCCGCCGGCCTGCTCTACGAGCACCGTGCACAACGCGGCGTCGACTGGCGCGAGCGGCTGGCCGCCTTTGTCGCCGAGACGGATCGCTTCTTCGATCTGCTGGGCGGGGTGATGCCGGAACTCGCCTGGCTCGACGACGACCAGACGCTGACCTACCTGCATGCCACGGTTTCCACCCACCGCCAGCGGCTGGCTGTGCCCGAGGTGCCCTTCCACCTCGATGCCCTGCTGGCTGACAACCCGCTGACCACCGGCCTGGCGCCGCGTCTCGGTGAGCAGCACCTGCGCGTGCTGTCGGTACGTGGCTTCCCGACCTCGACCTGGCCAGGTGTGCTGGACGACCTCAACCGCCTGGGCTTCGCCTATCGCTGGTCAACCCGTTTCATCTGCCTGGACAAGGACGAGGCCGAGAAGGAACTGGTGCGCCTGCGCCGGCAGTGGTTCGCCAAGCGCAAGGGCGTCCTGGCGCTGCTGCGCGAAGCGATCTTTCAGCAGGAAAGCCCACTGCTCGACAGCGACGCGGCGAACAAGGCCAGCGACGCCGACGCGGCGCTGCAGGAGCTTGGCGCCGACCAGGTCACCTTCGGCTATGTGACGGCCACCGTGACAGTGAGCGATGCCGATGCCCAGGTCGCCGACGAGAAGCTGCGCCGGGTCGAGCGGGTGATCCAGAGCCGCGGCTTCGTCACCATCGCCGAGAGTCTCAACGCGGTGGAGGCCTGGCTCTCGTCGATCCCCGGCAACGCCTACGCCAACGTCCGTCAGCCGCTGATCTCCACTCTCAACCTGGCGCACCTAATGCCAGTCTCGGCAGTCTGGGCCGGCCCCGCGCGGAACGAACATCTGGATGGCCCGCCATTGGTGATCACCCGCACCGATGGTGCCACGCCGTTTCGCCTGGTCACCCACGTCGGCGATGTCGGCCACACCCTGGTGGCCGGCCCCACCGGCATGGGCAAGTCGGTGTTGCTGGCGACCCTGGCCCTGCAATTTCGCCGCTACCCGGGCTCGCGCCTGTTTCTCTTCGATATGGGTCGTTCGCTGCGCGCAACGGTGCTGGGCCTGGGTGGCGAGCACTACGACCTCGGAGGCGACGGCGACCTGGCCTTCCAGCCTCTGGCGCGCATCGATCAGCCGGGATACCGAGCCTGGGCCGCCGAGTGGCTGGAGGCTCGCCTGCTGCAGGAAGGTGTGGCCGTCGGCCCCGAGCAGAAGGCCGCGCTGTGGACGGCGCTGGACAGCCTGGCCGGCGCACCGGAGACGCAGCGCACACTGACCGGCTTTTCGGTGCTGCTGCAGGACAACGCCCTGCGCCAGGCGCTGCAACCCTATGTGCTGGGCGGCGCGCATGGCGCATTGCTGGATGCCGACCAGGATCGTCTGGGCAGCGCCGACGTGCAGTGTTTCGAGATGGAGGAGCTGATGCACAGCAAGGCGGCGGTAGCCGCCGTGCTGAGCTACCTGTTCGCCCGCTTCGAGGAACGCTTTGACGGCGCGCCGACCCTGCTCATCCTCGACGAGGCCTGGCTGTTTCTCGACGACCCGTTGTTCGCCGCGCGCATCCGCCAGTGGCTCAAGACCCTGCGCAAGAAGAACGTCAGCGTCATCTTCGCCACCCAGTCACTGGCCGACATCAAGGATTCCAGCATCGCTGCGGCAATCATCGAGAGCTGCGCCAGCCGCATCTTCCTGCCCAACCCACAGGCGGGCGAGCCGCAGATCCGCGGCATCTACCATGGCTTCGGCCTCAACGACCGGCAGATCGAGATCATCGCCCAGGCCACGCCCAAGCGTGATTACTACTATCAGTCGCGCCTGGGCAACCGCCTGTTCGACCTCGATCTGGGGCCGGTGGCGCTGGCCTTCGCCGCCTCGGCCAGCCAGGTCGAGCAGCGTGAGATCGACCGCATCCTGCTGGCGTACGGCACCGCCGGTTTCGCCCCTGCCTGGTTGCGTCACCGCGGCCTGGACTGGGCCGCCGACCTGCTCACCGCTTATCCCTCGTCACGCAAGGAGTGCCTGCCATGAGATCCTCTGTCCACCGTTTTCCCTGCGCAACGCTGCTGGTACTGGGTCTGCTGGCCGTGAAACCGGCCAGCGCTTTCACCGTAATCGATCCGACCAACTTGGTGCAGAACACGCTGACTGCGGTGCGCACCCTGGAGATGGCAAACAATCAGGTTCGCCAGTTGCAGAACGAGACCCAGATGCTGCTGAACCAGGCCCGCAATCTGCAGCGCCTGGACTACAACGTGGTCAACCAGCTCCGCGCGAGCCTGGCCAATACCGAGCGGCTGCTTGCCGAGGCGCGAGGGCTGGCCTACGAAGTGCAGCGCCTGGATCAGGAGTTCAGCCGTCTCTACCCGAACGAGTACAACAGCGATGTCAGCAGCCAACGCCTTGCCGAAGAAGCCCGCGAGCGTTGGCAGCAGGGCCTCGACGGGCTACATACGGCGCTGCGCGTACAGGCTCAGGTGAAACAGAGCCTGGCCGAGGATGAAAGCGCCTTGGCCGCTCTGGTGCAGCAGAGCCAGTCGGCGGGAGGTGCCTTGCAGGCTGCCCAGGCCACCAATCAGTTGCTGGCCCTGCAGGCCAAGCAGTCGATCCAGGCACAGCAACTGCAGATCACCCAGAACCGCGCCATCGCCCTGGAGCTTGCCCGTCAGTCTGCTGCGGCCGAAGAGGCGCGCGAACGCCGGAGACGCTTTATGGGCAACGGCACGCCCTACACCCCCTACCCCGTGCAGTTCTATCGGTAGGGAGGCGACTCCATGAGATACCTGACATTGCTGCCGCTGCTGGTGCTGGTCGCCTGCGGACAAGGCGACAACGGCGTCATGGCTAAGCAAGCCGATGCGACTAAGCGCTTCTACTCCGGCTGTGCTCGGCACGGCGAGTTTCTGCGGCTTACCGACTTGCCCGCGATCCCTCCGAGTTTCGATGAGGACGCGCAATGAACGACGTCAGCGTGATCGATCGATTCCTCGAGGTGTTCGGGCTGTATATCGACACCGGCTTCGGGCTGCTCGGCGGCGAGGTGGCCTTTCTCACCATGACCCTGGTGGTGATCGACATGACCCTGGCCGGGCTGTTCTGGGCCATGGGCGGTGAGGACGTTAGCGCCAAGCTGATCCGCAAGATCCTTTATGTCGGCGCCTTCGCCTTCATCATTGGCAACTTCAATGCCCTGGCGAAGATCGTCTTCAACTCCTTCGCCGGGTTGGGTCTGCTGGCCTCGGGTTCCGGGTTGAGTCATGCGGAGTTTCTGCAGCCAGGGCGGTTGGCCGCGATTGGGGTTGATGCCGGAGGGCCACTGCTTGAGCAGATCAGCAGCCTCAGCGGATTTCCTGAAGTCTTCAGTAACCTGCACAGCATCCTGGTGTTGTTTCTGGCCTGGCTGGTGGTGATCGTCAGCTTCTTCTTCCTGGCCATTCAGCTGTTCGTGACCTTGGTCGAGTTCAAGCTGACCACCCTCGCCGGCTTCGTGCTGGTGCCCTTTGCGCTGTGGAACAAGACCGCCTTTCTCGCCGAGAAGGTGCTGGGCAACGTGGTCGCGTCCGGCATCAAGGTGCTGGTTCTGGCGGTGATCGTCGGCATTGGCAGCGGGCTGTTCGCCGAGTTCCAGGCTATGCCGGACGAGCCCTCCATCGACCATGCGCTGGTGGTCATGCTCGCCTCGCTGGCCCTGCTGGGCCTGGGCATCTTCGGGCCGGGCATTGCCACCGGGTTGGTCTCCGGCGCACCGCAACTGGGTGCTGGTGCAGCAGCCGGTACCGCGCTAGGCGCGGCGGGCATGGCTGCTGGTGCTGCTGCAGTCGCCACAGGTGTCGGCGGCGCGGTATTGGCCGGCGCACGTATGGCACCCGGTGCAGCGCGCTTGGCAATGGGCGGCGCTCGCTCTCTGGCAGGAGCTTCTTCCAGCGCTGCAGCAAATGGCGCCCCAGCAGCTTCCGATCCTGCAACAGCCCCAGCCAAACAGCCCGATTGGGCCAGGCGCCTGCAGCGCAGACAACAACTCTCACAGGCCACCAGCACGGTCGCCCACACCCTTCGTGGTGGCGATGGCGGTGGTTCATCACCTGGGCCGCAGATCCGCGACCCATCGAATTCGTAAAGGAGGACGAGGATGCGATTCAGACGTCCACGGGTGCGCTACAGCGACACTCCTCAACCTGTCACCCCTTACCAGGCCGCGGCACAGGCCTGGGACCTGCGCATGGGCAGCAGCCTGGCGCAGGCACGCAACTGGCGACTGATGGCCTTCGGTTGCCTGGGCCTGGCGCTGCTGATGGCAGGCGGGCTGGTCTGGCGTTCGGCGCAGTCGACGGTGACGCCCTATGTGGTGGAGGTCGACAACCTTGGTCAGGTACGCGCGGTCGGCGAAGCCGCCAGTCCCTATCAGCCCCAGGATGCGCAGATCGCGCATCACCTGGCGCGCTTTATCGATCTGGTGCGTTCGCTATCGATCGATCCGGTAGTGGTCCGGCAAAACTGGCTGGAGGCCTATCACTCCACCACCGACCGCGGCGCAGCCACCCTCAACGACTATGCCCGCGCTAACGATCCCTTCAGCCGGGTCGGCAAGGAGTCGGTGTCGGTAGAGGTCACCAGCGTGGTGCGCGCCAGCGATAGCTCGTTCCAGGTGCGCTGGATCGAACGCCGTTTCGTGAATGGTTCAGCCGCCGGCCTGGAGCGCTGGACCGCGGTGATCTCGCTGGTGCTGCAACCTCCACGCACCGAGGAAAAGCTGCGCCGCAACCCGCTCGGCATCTACGTCAACGGCCTGTCCTGGAGCCGTGAACTGGACACTACGGAAGGAGCCAAGAAACCATGAAAACCTCCCTTAGCCTCTGTATATGCCCTCTGTTGCTGAGCGTGCTGGCCGGCTGCGCCAGCCAGGAACCGCCAGTGATAGCGCTGGATGAACCGTTAGAAGCGCAGCGCCTGCCGGAGCCGCCCAAGCCCATCGAGGTAGTGGAAGTACCCAAGCCCCTGGCCCTGCCCGCCCAGCTCAAACCATTGCCGGAAACTCAGCGCAGCCAACCGACCAAGGAACCGGCCGATGAGCGCGTGCGGGTCTCGCACGCCAATCGCGAGGCTCGGGTGGCACCGAGCCGGGAAGGCTATATCAACGCCATCCAGGTCTGGCCCTACTCCGATGGCGCGTTGTATCAGGTGTACACCAGCCCGGGTCGGGTGACGGCGATTAACCTGCAGCCCGGCGAAGAGTTGATCACCGTGGCCGCCGGCGACACCGTGCGCTGGATCGTCGGCGACACCACCAGCGGAAGCGGAGACGAGCTACGCACCAGCGTGCTGATCAAACCGACGCGGGTCGACCTGAAGACCAACCTAGTGATCACCACCACGCGCCGCACCTACCTGATCGAGCTGAGTTCCACCGAGCAGGCCTGGATGGCGTCGGTGTCCTGGGACTACCCGAAGGATCGCATGCTCGCCCTGCAACGCCGCGCCAGTGAAGCCCAGGCCGCGGCGCCGGTGGACGCCGGCCTGGCGCTAGAGCAGTTGCGCTTTCGTTATGCAATCAGCGGTAGCAATCCGCCCTGGAAACCGCTGCGCGCCTTCGATGACGGCCGTAAGGTGTATATCCAGTTCCCCGCCGGTATCGCCCAAGGCGAGCTGCCGCCGCTGTTCGTAATTGGCCCCGAAGGTGACGGGCAGCTGGTCAACTACCGCTTCCGCTCGCCCTACTACATCGTCGACCGCCTGTTCGGCGCGGCCGAGCTGCGCCTAGGCGCCGACAAGGGTGACGTGGTGCGGATCGAGCGCACCGACGGCGTGGCACGGAGGCGCTGAGCATGACGGGTAAGGATAACGACCAAAACGCGGCAACCTCGCTACCGACCAAGGAGGCGCCGGAGTCGCTGGAGCTGCGCGCCAAGCCTCGCCCTGTCACCCGCCTCAACCCACGCATGCTGGCGGTAGTGGTGGGCGGCCTATCGGCTGCGGTACTAGGAGCCATGCTGTGGTCGCTGCAACCGCAGCAGCGCCGCCAGGGCGCAGAGCCGAACGAGCTATACAACGTCGACCGAGTGGCACGCTCCGAGGGGCTGGAGCAGTTGCCGGCAGACTACTCGCAGCTGCCGCCTCCCCCTGCACCCGAGGTGCCGCAATTGGGGCCGCCGCTGCCCGGCGATCTGGGCGGGCCAATCCTCAGGGCGGAGCAGCAGGCGCAAGGTTATGGACATGGGCCAGATGCCGCCGAAGCAGAGCGCCTGGCCCTGCTCAAGGAAGCTGAGGAAGCAGCGCAGTCCTCGGTGTTTTTCCAGACCAGCAACGCGAGGAAATCGAGCGTCGCATCCGACGGTGTCGCCCAAACAGTTCCCATGACTCCGGGTATGACCTCGACGGACGCACTAGGCGGAATATCAGGAACACCAACGCAGCAGGAGCGGAACGAGGCGTTTCTCAGTAAATCCGTAAACGCACAAATCCGTAATTCCGGATTGCTGCAGATGCCTGAGTCGCCTTACCAGGTGATGGCCGGCACCATCATCGCGGCGGCACTGATAACTGGCATCAAGTCGGATCTACCCGGCGACGTGATCGCCACGGTGACCGAGCCGGTCTATGACAGTGCCACCGGTCAGCACGTGCTGATTCCCCAGGACTCGCGCCTGCTGGGCCGCTACAACAGCCAGGTGAGCTACGGACAAAGCCGCGTGCAGGTGGTGTGGCAGCGAGTGATCCTGCCGGACACCTCGTCCTTCCAGCTCGACAACCTGGTCGGTACCGATGCCGCCGGCTATGCCGGTCTCGAGGATGGCGTCGACTGGCATTGGGATCGGATCGTCGCCGGCGCGGCCATGACAAGCCTGCTGGGCATCGGTGCAGAGTTGGCGGCACCGACCAGTCGCACCGATGGCGACCGCATCATCATCGCCGGACGCGACAGCCTGCAAGACACAGTGAATCAGGTCGGCCAGGAGGTCACCCGCCGTAACCTCGATATCCAGCCCACGTTGACCCAGCGCCCCGGGTTACCACTCCGGGTAATCGTCAACCGCGACCTGGTACTGCGCCCCTATCAACCTTTCTCCACTCAACAGAGGAACCCGCAATGAGCACGACCAAGCTGCGTCTCGGCCCGCTGCCGAAAACCGAGAACCTGAAGCTGACCTTCACCTGCCCGGCCACCCTGAAGGCCGACCTCGAGCGCTACGCGGCACTGCATTCGCATACCTATGGCGAAGAGGTCGACGCCCTGACGCTCATCCCGCACATGCTGGAAGCTTTTATGGCGAGGGATCGGGTGTTCAGGAGAACAAATACACAATCTTGCACCGGCAATTGATAAGTCTGCATTCCCCCTCCCAGCTGCCGTGATGACAACGGAAGAAAACCCACACACGGTTGAAAACCGTGACCCAATACATCACACTCATCACTATGATTGTAAGCTTCCGGCACAAAGGTCTACGCATTTTCTTTGAATCTGGCTCAACCAAAGGCATTCGGGCCGACCACGCAAAGCGCCTGGGCCGAATGCTGAGTTTTATGGATAGAGCCAATGAACCCGCCGACCTCGACATCCCCGGTTGGCGGCTACATCCCCTCAAAGGGGAACTGGAAGAGTTCTGGTCACTCACCGTCAACGGAAACTGGCGAGTGATCTTTCGATTCGTGGGTAGCGACATCGAGCTCGTCGACTACCTTGACTACCACTAAACAGGAGGGGGTTATCCATGACCATGTTCAACCCACCACACCCTGGTGAAACCCTGCTTGAGGATGTGCTCCCCGAACTGGGCATCAGCATTGCCGAACTTGCCCGCCGCCTTGGCTTTGCGCGGGAATCCCTGTCTCGCATTTTGCACGGCCATGCGCCGGTCAGTCCGGATTTGGCTGTTCGCCTAGAGTTGGCCGGCATCGGCAAAGCTCGCACCTGGCTCGGAGTGCAAGCCGACTACGACCTTTGGCAAGCCAGGCATCGCGAACAGCCGCACATCGAGCGATTTGCTGCGATTGTTTAGTTCCGTATGGAAGAACGAGGGAGGCGACGTCGATGAAAGGAAAGGCCCTTGGGCGCAATTCAAGCCCGCTGTCGACCTTCTTCAGGAAACAGCTCTGATACAGCCAAGCGCGCTGCTTATGGTGCAGCAGCTGAGCGTGCCATCGCAAGGTACTCGAAGAAGCGAAACTCATTAGAGAAGCCAAGGCAATAGCCTGAAGTGTTCGTCGCGCCACCGAGCGCCGCTATCCACATCCGGCTTTGAGGGATTAGCCTTTCCAGCGACGCCCACCCAGTACATGCCGAAATGACAACGGCTGGGCAATCCGCGAACACTACCGACGATCAAACATCTCGAAGGCCGCTTGCAACTGAGAATGGTCGGAAGCCCGCTTCGCAGATGATCGTGAAGCAAGATTCTGCAGTTTCCGTTTTACCGCAGGTAGCTCTGCTGCCTGTGGCAACTCGATCAAGTCAAAATCTGGATTCTCCATCTCGACGGATTCCAGAAATGCTCTCGACTGCGGGGTAAGCCACTCTGAAATTTGTCGAAGAAGCCTGGCGCGCTGCTCCAGCAGTATCTCTGAGCTGACAGGGGCAGCAGTCATACCACGGAAGTGGGTCTGGTATATCGCCTCGAAATCCTTGGGTTCATTGGGAACCAGCATCTCCCAGGCAGGTTTCGGGCTACAGGTCATGTAGATCAGGAACGTTCGCCAAAGTCGCTCATCTGTGCGCGGATCGGCCAGAAGCAAACCGATATCAAACAGGTCGCGCGGATGCTGCCTCGACAATGCTGCTGCCATTTTCCCCGCATATAGATCCGCAAAGTCGAGCACCTGGATCGAGGCAAAGCCAAAGGCCTCCTGGACCTGCGGCTGGACAACCATTGTCCGTACCGGATGCACGGAACCGCGCATCACCGGAGTCGTTTCTATTTGGACTCGGGCTCGTCCACGACTCACTATCAGTCTGTTTATGAAGCCACCTCTCTCTGGCGCCGATGTTTGTACCTGTAGCCTTAATGGCGCAGAGCCAAGTGCCCTTCCCAGACTTTCTAATGCATCGGAGATCTGACCAGCATCCTGCGCATAGTCCTGCATCGGCAACCAAGTCAGATCGATATCCACAGACAACCTGGGCAAGTCATGCTCGAACAGGTTGATCGCCGTCCCCCCTTTGAGGGCAAATCGTGTTTCTTTCGCCAAGGTCGGCAGAATTTCCACCAATAACTGGACTCGGTCGGTGTAGCGCTTATCCCAGGTGCTCATCAAGATCCACCGGCAAGGTTATTTGGTAGGTTGGGTTCAAGCGACCACCGGGAACCAGGCAACGCTTTCCCTTCCCTAGATAGACGCCGTCCAACGAGAGATGATCCACCCAGGCGTGCTGGTGGCGTTCTGCGAGGGCTAGGAACAAGCGCTTGGCTTTTATGCTGGTGCAATGTCGCAGCAGCATGCTTACCCTTTGGGGACGAAGGGTGTCCGCGCCCTGCATCAGCGCATCCACTTCATAAACGAGCGACGCGTCTGACACGCCATCACACAGCTCGAGGATTGCGCGCTCAGGTGTCGCGACTACGATGCGGCCGCGGTCGCCATCAGCATCCACCCACTCGAGCCCAAGATTCCTTAGGGCTTCGTCATCCATGTCGGCCTTGAATGACAGTGCTGAAAGATTGAATGGGCTTTTGCCACACAACACTAACTCAGCTTTCAATGGAAGCTTATCCACCCAGGCAGGGAGGCTTCCAGGACCATACAGAGTAACCGTCTCACGCTCGCCCAACCGCAGGTAGTGCTCGTGCCCATGCCAAGCCAAGGCAAAACGCCCGCCAACATGCAGCGGCAATCGTTCTCCTTCCTGCAACGCACGCACTACAGCAGCCCAGGTGAGACGTCCGCCTCGTCGTTGATAGATTCCACGCGCAGGCGATTCCAGCCAGCCGCTCGCGATATATCGCGCTACGAGGTTGCTGCTGTAGCCATGAGCCTTCAACCAGCTACTGGACACCAGATCGCTGTCGCCGAGCCCTGCAAGCAAGGAGTTTAGTTTTTCAGGTTTTTGCACACTCATAGTGAGCAAAATAGAGTTTTTCTAAACCGCCCGCAAGGAGAAGGTTTACAGAAACCAAAAAAAACTCACCATTAGTGAGCAAAATTTAGTTTTTATAAACCAGCACCGAGGAGCTCTTGAACATTGCTACAGGCGCTCCCGAGGCCCCTTCCATTCCAGCAACGCCTGTAGCGGATCCAGCTCGCCAACAAGCTCACGCTCTTGGGCGAGCTTGGCCATAGCAATGCAGCGCTCGGTTTCGGGCAGCTTCGATACGGAGTTCTCCGCATCACTGAAAAAGGCCTGGATCCGCTTTATGTCATCCCACTGCTTAATGACATGAGTATTCGCATTGGTTCCGACACTAATTCGCATGCCTAACCGACACTGATTCGCACGCAAAATCGACACAACACTGTTTTTCAAAACCGACAGCCATTCGCACCCGCCGACACCTATTCGCATCCTCCGACAGCCATTCGCACGCCCCGACACCTATTCGCATCCCTCCGACAGTCATTCGCACCACACCGACAGTTCGCTTTGCCGGTACCTGGAGGTAAGCAGTCTACTAACGCTGCAGAACCCATTTCGCAGTTCCAAATAGAGCAATCGCAGAGTAATGTATAGATCGAACATATTTAGTGAGATCTCTACATTGATTAATTGGCTATGTCTCGTGATGGCACTGCCTACGGCAAATGCCGCCGAGCGAATGCGGGCTTGGCGGACGCTGAAGAGTGCAGGAGCTGCCGTTCTTCGCGACGGCGTGTACCTATTGCCGGATGGCTCGGCTAGTCGTGAGGTACTGGAGTCCGTCGAGCGTGACGTGCTGGATAGTGGTGGCTCGGCGTCGCTCCTGCCGGTCACTGATCCCCAGGGTGAGCGCTTCATACCTCTCTTTGACCGTGGCGACGACTACACCAGGTTGCGCTCGGAGGTTGAGCCCCAACTGGCCCAGCTGACGCCCGAGAACGCACTGGCGACTGCTCGCCAGGCCCGCAAGCTGCGCAAGTCGTTCGCGCAGATCCAAGCCATCGACTTCTTTCCGGGCGCAGCTCTGCAACAGGCAGACGCGCTGCTGCGTGACCTCGAAGTGGCCATCAACCGCGCGCTTTCCAAGGATGAGCCCACCAGCCACGAGCAAATCATCGAGCAACTCGACCCGCGGGACTACCAAGGGCGAACCTGGGCGACTCGCCAGCGCCCCTGGGTGGACCGCCTGGCCAGCGCCTGGCTGATCCGCCGCTTCATCGATCCAGGTGCCAGCATCCTCTGGCTTCCCTCTCTTGATGCATGCCCTGCGGAAGCACTTGGGTTCGATTTCGATGGTGCCCAGTTCAGCCATGTCGGCAACAAGGTCACCTTCGAAACCCTGCAGGCCAGCTTCGGGCTGGAGGCTCCAGGGCTTCAGCGCGTAGGGGCTCTAGTTCACTACCTGGACGTGGGGGGCGCGCAACCCACAGAAGCAACGGGTGTAGAGCGCGTACTGGCCGGACTGCGAGCCAGCATCGAAAACGACGATCAGTTATTGGCTGCGGCCTGCGCCATCTTCGATGGGCTGCTGGCTGCATTCGGCAAGGAAGGACAGAGTGATGAGTGAGACAGCCATGCAAGCGACAGAGCAAGACCAGGACAGGGTAGAAAAAATTGGCCTACTCGAGGCATTTCTGTTCTGGCTGAAACTCGGTTTCATCAGTTTCGGTGGCCCAGCCGGGCAGATCTCGATCATGCACCAGGAGCTGGTGGAGCGGCGGCGCTGGATCTCGGAGCGCCGTTTCCTGCATGCGTTGAACTACTGCATGCTCCTGCCAGGCCCGGAGGCTCAGCAACTGGCCACCTATATCGGCTGGCTCATGCATCGCACTTGGGGTGGGGTGATCGCCGGCGTACTGTTTGTGCTGCCCTCACTGTTCATCCTGATCGCCCTGTCCTGGGTCTACATCGCTTTCGGCGAAGTGCCGGTGGTGGCGGGATTGTTTTACGGCATCAAACCCGCCGTCACCGCCATCGTTGTTCAGGCTGCCCACCGTATCGGTTCACGCGCGCTGAAAAACAACTGGTTGTGGGCGATCGCTGCTGCCTCCTTCGTGGCGATCTTCGCCCTCAATATCCCGTTCCCGCTGATCGTTCTAGGGGCGGCCATGATTGGCTACCTGGGCGGACGCTATGCCCCGGACAAGTTCAGCGTCGGTGGTGGGCATGGGGCATCCAAACAGTCCTATGGGCCGGCATTGATCGACGACAACACGCCACCGCCGGCGCATGCGCGCTTCCGCTGGTCGCGCTTGGCTCTGTTGGTCGTTGTAGGAGCTGTGCTGTGGGCCTTGCCGATGGGGCTACTGACCGCCCTGTATGGTTGGGAGGGCACCCTGACTCAAATGGGCTGGTTCTTCACCAAGGCTGCTCTACTCACCTTCGGCGGCGCCTATGCGGTATTGCCGTATGTCTATCAGGGCGCGGTAGGCCATTACGGCTGGCTGACCCCCACCCAGATGATCGATGGCCTGGCGCTGGGCGAGACCACCCCGGGGCCGCTGATCATGGTGGTGGCCTTCGTGGGCTTCGTTGGTGCCTATGTGCATCAGCTCTTCGGGCCAGAACAGGCATTCCTTGCCGGCGCTGTAGCAGCCAGCCTCGTCACCTGGTTTACCTTCCTGCCCTCGTTCTTGTTCATCCTCGCCGGCGGGCCGCTGGTGGAGTCCACCCACAACGAACTGAAGTTCACCGCGCCGCTGACCGGCATTACTGCTGCGGTGGTTGGCGTCATCCTCAACCTGGCGCTGTTCTTCGGCTATCACGTGCTGTGGCCTGAGGGTTTTGCTGGCAGCTTCGATTGGCCCTCGGCGTTGATCGCTGTCGGTGCCGCAGTCGCACTTTTCCGCTTCAAGCGTGGAGTCATCCAGGTGTTGGTGGGATGTGCTCTTGTGGGTTTGGCTATCCACCTGTTGCGTTAGGGAGAGGTTATGGAGCGCATATCGATTCGCGAGCTCGCTGAGTGGCAGGCTTCAGGTCGCTGCTTTGAGTTACTCGATGTACGCCGAGCTATCGCACGCAACGCTGACGGAGCACAGATCGCTGAGGCGAAATGGTATGACCCCGAACAGCTTTTCTCTTGGAAGGATCAAGTGCCACGGGATCGCCCCGTGATTCTTTACTGCGCCCATGGGCATGAGATCAGCCAGGGGTGTGCCGCTACTCTCTGGGCAATGGGACTGGATGCGCGGTATCTCGTCGACGGCTTTGCAGGTTGGCGTGAAGCCAAGCAGCCGGTGTGCGATTTGGTCTAGCCATCTGGTTCTGGCCGCCTCACGAGAGGCGGCCAGCACTGCCTAAATCAATGGCAGTGGTACTCGCCCGTGGAGTGGTTGGTATGGCAGCCCTTCGAGTCGGTGCCTCCGCTATGGGCAACTGCGACAGCAGAGGACAGGGCAATCACGGTGGAGATCAGGGCGGCAGAAAGCTTCTTCATGTTCAAACTCCGTTTCGATTGGCTCTTATATGTGATCTAGGTCACGCTCCGGATTATGGCAAAAGGCCTGCATTGAGCAAGGGGATTTTGATCGACCGGTCAGAGAGCCGCACGAAACAACGCCAGCACCGCTAGATGGCCGGGGTAGAAGTAGTAACCCCAGCGCCCCACTGGCCATATGTGTTGGGTGATTTTCTGGCGCAATAGCCACAGGCCAACCAGCGGAGCCGCAAAGGTCGTGGCCATGGCCCACCAGGTGCCAAAGGGACCAGCTCCGATCCAACCGTCACGGCTATTGGCCAACACGCTGAAGACTGCGGGTATGAGCCAGGTGACCCCGGGGCGCTGCACTGCCAACACCATGGTGGCCGG
This sequence comes from Pseudomonas sp. ZH-FAD, assembly GCF_002803095.1. GTDB lineage: Bacteria > Pseudomonadota > Gammaproteobacteria > Pseudomonadales > Pseudomonadaceae > Aquipseudomonas. The sequence goes on from NZ_PGLR01000047.1 coordinate 41,596, forward strand.
CAGCAGGACTCCAAACGCGCCGTACATCAGCCGATCATGAAGCACTGTCGCAACGGTCAGCGTGAATAGCCCCAGCATCAAGCCTGCACGATCGCTGTGATGGACACTCCAAGCAACTATGAGCCCCAACATCAGTGTCGGCATGACATTCAGCGTATTGCTCATCTCGGACAACGCCCGATACGGCAGCTCGGATATGAGGCTGAAAGCCAGTAGCCAGCGCAGATAGCGAAAGTTGTTATCGCTGTACAGATCTCCTGGGCGTGAACGTGACACGTTGGCGGCAATACCCACGCAGAACAGTGGGAAGGCGAAGCGTCCAACCACGAACAGCCAGGCTGTCTCTTCAGGCCAGAGATAGCGCAGGTGGTCTATGACCATCGTCAGCATGGCGAGCCATTTGACGAGATCCAGGCTGGTCGAGCGCATTACCCCATGATCCCGAGGGTCACCACGGTGAGCACCAAGTATCGAGCAGCCTTGGCCAGCAGCACGATCAAAAAGAAGCTCCAAAAGGGTTCGCGCATGACGCCGGCAATCAGGGTCAGCGGGTCGCCAATGATCGGCACCCAGCTCAGCAGCAGTGACCAACGACCGTAGCGGTGGTAGGCCCACTGCGCGCGGGCCAGCTTGTCGTCACTGACTGGAAACCAGCGCTTGTGCCGGTAACGCTCAATGTAGAGACCGAGCAGCCAGTTGAGCGCGGAACCCAGAACGTTTCCTGCTGTAGCCACCACCAACAGCATGACCACCGAGTAGTTGCCACTTATCAGCAGGCCGGTGAGCACTGCCTCGGACTGTGCAGGGATCAAAGTCGCGGCACTGAAGGCCGCGAGGAATAGGCCCAGGTAGCCTGATAGCTCCCACATTTAGGCGGTCAGACCGATCCAGCCATGAACGCCGACATAGATACCGACACCAATGATGAGCACGCTCGAGAGGTAGGGCGCACGACGCGCGACTGCCCCCAGCCATGGCCAACGATTAGAGGCCTGGCGAGCGCCTACTGCGGCAGCTGCACCGACGGACACCAGCGTCAGCGCCAGACCGACACTAAAGCACAGCACCAGAACAGCCCCGAGTGCGACTTCCTTCACCTGCAGGCACAGCAACAACACCGTGATTGCGGCGGGACAAGGGATCAGTCCCCCGGTCAGGCCGAATAGGATGATCTGCCCAGTGGTGACGTTGCGGTTATTGAAGCGGTTGCGGATGTCGTTGGCGTGGGCTCGCTCATGAGCGTCCTGATACCCCTCCACCGACAGCTCTAGACCCTGCAGATCGGAATGGTTGTGGCCGTGGTCGTGCTCATGGAAATCGAGGTCGTAATCGTGCGAATGGCCCACGTGACCAAGGCTCAGGCGCGCGGTGAACTGATGGGGTTCGGGGATCTCTGACTCCGACTCCAGGTACTCGCCGCACTGCACAAAGCGGAATTGCTGAGCTGTTCCGTCTGGGCGTGTCGTCGACAAGCTCACGTCCTCTGCCGGCCAGGAATGGCCACTCAGGGTGCGCAAGCGCCAGCGCGGGGGAACACCCTCTTCAAAGATCGAAAGCTCGATGCGCCCGTGTCCGGTATCGATTCGGCGGGTCTCATCGTGATGGTGATCATGCGCGTGATCACCTTCTTCGAAACGCCACATCTGCTCGCCACGCCAGGTGCGCCAGAGCATCCACAACGCGATGGTGATGATGATCGCGGCAGAAGCGAGCTGGAAGTACGGCTCTGTCGTTTCGGCATTCAGGTTCTGGCCCAGATACATGCCACCCATGGCCACCAGCCAGACCACTGCTGTGTGCGAGATTGTCGCTGCCAAACCCAGCAGGATTGCCTGCTTTACGGTGCCCCGGATGGCGACGATGAAGGCCGCCATCATGGTCTTCGAGTGGCCGGGCTCCAGGCCATGCAATGCACCCAGGAGGATAGCGCTGGGGAAGTACAGCCAGGCGTGAGATGCACCCTGCTGCAGTAATTCGGCAAAGCTCGACATGGGGTTACCTACAGGTACTTCGTGATCTGCTTGAAGTCTTCAAGGGAGGTACGCTCGCCAGTGGCGAGGGCGTCCATCGTGTGCTCCAGGCAGTGATCGATGTGATCTTGAATCAGGGTGCGCTTGGCTTGGCATACGGCCTTCTCAACAGCGTGCAGCTGCTGTGCGATATCCACGCACTCACGACCATCCTCGATCATGGTGATGATGCTGCGCAGATGACCCTCGGCGCGTTTCAGGCGCTTCATGACATCGCTGTGGCTCTGGTGTCGGTGGCCATGGCTGTGTTCGTGATCGCTCATGCCTTGAGTCCTATGCCTTGATGATTTACGCTCGCATCCTATCCCCCTGGGGGGGATACGGTCAAACGACCCCGTTGGCCCTTTGCAAGATGCAAGACATAGGAAAATGGCTCGCCGTAGTGCCTCGAAGAAACCCGTTATCGTATTGATACTGGCCTTACTGTTGGCCTGGGTAGGGCATTCGCTGGCCGCCATCAAGGCACCGCTGACAACGCGGGATTACTCTGGCGTTGTGTCCCATGGTCATTCCCATGACGTGGACGCGCCAGCGTTAACGAGCCACAAACATGCGGCTGACCATAGCCATGAGATCCCCTATCTCGGGTCGGTGCTGACGCTGCCGTCACGCCCCGAGCGGGAAACCCCTCCCAGCTCGTTGCGGACAACTGTCCCTGAAGTGCCGATCTACCTGATCGAACGGCCACCACGCTCTAGGTTCGTGTTCTGAAACCGGCCGCCTTGCGGCCCAGACCACTACAACCTAGGAAATCGTTATGAATTCGCTTCCCATGAGCGGGGCAACGGCGCTGATCGCACGCCTGCGTCGACCGCTTTTTCTGCCCCTGCTTGCCTTCGCTCTACTGATGGCAGTCATGCCTGAGGCGCTGGCCCACGGTGTGCCCGAAGGCGACAAAGGCTTCATCCAGGAAAGTACCGGCGTGATGTTGATGCCCTTCATCTACATGGGCGCCAAACACATGATCACCGGCTACGACCATCTGCTGTTCCTGTTCGGAGTGATCTTCTTCCTCTACCGTCTGAAGGACGTAGGGCTGTACGTCACGCTGTTCGCAGTTGGCCACTTGCGGATTCCACGCCATTCGGACACTCAGCCCACGCTGATCCGGACACCTGTTCCACGCTCATTCGGACAGGCAGTCGGAGCGCAGCGACGCAGGGCTGGCATTGTTAGTCCGGGTTG
>NZ_PGLR01000048.1 GCF_002803095.1 Pseudomonas sp. ZH-FAD
TATCTGGCGGCGGAGAAGGGCGAGCTGGGCATGGCCACGCTGCGCAGCCTGGCCACGCATTTCGACCCGGAGCAGCGCCTGGCTCCGGGCGTGCTGTTGCAGGACTGAGCATGGAACTCTGGAACGCCCAATGGCGCGAGCGTGCGCTGCCTGAACTGGCCGCGCATGACTGGGATCTGCTGGTGATCGGCGGCGGCATTTGCGGCGCCGGCATCCTGCGGGAGGCGGCGCGGCGTGGCTGGCGCTGCCTGCTGCTGGAGCAGCGCGACTTCGCCTGGGGCACCTCCAGTCGCTCGTCGAAGATGGTGCACGGTGGCCTGCGCTACGTCGCCAAGGGCCAGCTGGGGCTGACCCGCGACTCGGTGCGCGAGCGCCAGCGCCTGCTCGGCGAGGCGCCGGGGCTGGTGGAACCGTTGAGTTTCGTCATGCCGCATTACCGCGGCGGCTTCCCCGGGCCGAAGGTATTTGGCGGCCTGCTTAGCCTGTACGACGCTCTGGCCGGCAAGCGCAACCATCTGTTCTACCCGCTGCAACAGCTGCGCTACCTGGCGCCGGGCATCCGCGAGGACGGGCTGCTCGGGGGCACGCGCTTCTTCGATGCGGTGACTGATGATGCGCGCTTGGTGCAGCGTGTGCTGGGCGAAGCGCGCGCCGAAGGTTCAGAGGCGCTCAATAGCATGCGCGTGGTCGAGTTGCTGCGCGAGGCGGGGCGTGTGGTTGGCGTACTGGCCGAGGATATCGAGACGGGCAACCGCTACCGCCTGCGCAGCCGCGCTGTGGTCCAGGCCACCGGCGCCTGGGCCGATCGCCTGCGCCAGCCCGGCGATGGTCGCATCCGTCCGCTGCGCGGCAGCCACCTGCTGCTGCCGGGCTGGCGCCTGCCGGTGGCACATGCATTCAGCTTTATGCACGCCGCCGATGGTCGGCCGGTATTCGTCTTCCCCTGGGAGGGGGCGACGGTGATCGGCACCACCGATCTGGATCATGCGGACGATTTGGATACCGAGGCGGCCATCAGCAACGAGGAGGTCGACTACCTGCTGGCCGCCTGTGCCCAGCAGTTCCCGACCGCCCAGGTGATGCGCGGCGATGTGCTGTCGACCTGGGCCGGCGTGCGCCCGGTGGTGGGCGATGGCAGCGCCGGGCTGAAACCCTCGGACGAGAAGCGCGAACACGCGCTATGGATCGAGCCGGGCAGCGTGACCCTGGCCGGCGGCAAGCTGACCACTTTTCGCCTGCTGGCGCTGGAGGTACTGCGCGCCTGTGCGGGCTTCGTCGGCAAGCCGGTGGACGATCAGGGCGGCGCGGTCTTCGCTTCGAGTACGCCGACGCCGATGCCGGCATTGAACCCGGCGCAGCAACGCCGTCTGGCCGGCCGCCATGGCCGCCAGTTGGGCGAGGTATTGCGCCTGATCGACGAGGTGGGCGGCGATTGCGTCGCGGGTACGAACACCCTGTGGGCCGAACTGGCCTGGGCCGCCGAGGGCGAGCTGGTGCTGCACCTGGACGACCTGCTGCTGCGCCGCACCCGCCTGGGCCTGCTACTGGCCGAAGGCTGCCGCGCCGAGCTGCCGCGCATCCGCGCGCTGTGCCAGCCGCGCCTAGGCTGGAGCGATGCGCGCTGGCAGCAGGAAGAAACCAACTACCTGGCGCTATGGCAACGCTGTTACAGCCTGCCGTAGGGTGCGCTGTGCGCACCAACGAACGACCACGATAAGGACCACACCTTGAGCGAACCAAGCTACCTGCTGAGCATCGACAACGGCACCCAGAGCGTGCGGGCGCTGCTGTTCGATACCCAGGGCAACCTGCTGGCCAAGGGCAAGGTGGAGCTGGACCCCTATTTCTCCAGCCAGCCGGGCTGGGCCGAGCAGGACCCGGAGTACTACTGGGCCAGCCTCGGCGAGGCCTGCCGGCTGCTGTGGCAGCAAGTGGACATCGACCGCAGTCTGATCCGCGGCGTCGCCGTCACCACCCAGCGTGGCAGCATCATCCATGTCGACGAGCAGGGTACGCCGCTGCGCCCGGCGATTCTCTGGCTCGACCAGCGTCGTGCTGATGTGGCTGGGCGTATCAAGGGGCTGTGGGGCTGGCTATTCAAGCTGGCGCGGGCCGAGGAGGCGGTGGATCACTTCCGCGCCCAGGCCGAGGTCAACTGGGTGGCTCAGCATCAGCCGGACATCGCGAATCGCGCGCATAAGGTACTGCTGCTGTCCGGCTTTCTCACCCATCGTCTGTGTGGTCGCTTCGTCGATTCCACCAGCAGTTGCGTGGCCTACCTGCCGTTCGACTACAAGCGCCTGCGCTGGGCCGCGCCCGGCGACTGGAAATGGCAGGCACTGACGGTGCGTCGTGAACAGTTGCCCGAGCTGTTCAAACCAGGCGAGCGGCTGGGCAGTATCTCGGCCGAAGCCAGCCGTCATACCGGTATTCCGGAGGGCCTGCCGCTGATCGCTGCCGGGGCCGACAAGGCCTGCGAGGTATTGGGTTCCGGCGCGCTGGACGCCGGTACCGCGTGCCTGTCCTACGGCACTACGGCGACCATCAACACCATACGCAGCCGCTATCTGGAAACCATCCCGCTGATCCCGCCGTACCCGGCAGCGCTGCCGGATCACTTCAATACCGAGGTGATGATCTACCGCGGTTTCTGGATGGTCAGCTGGTTCAAGCGCGAATTCGGCCTGCGCGAGATGCAACGTGCCGAGGCGCTGGGCGTGCCGCCCGAGGCGCTGTTCGACGAGCTGGTCAACGCCGTGCCGCCCGGCTCCATGGGCCTGATGCTGCAGCCCTACTGGACGCCGGGCATCCGCGAGCCGGGCCTGGAGGCCAAGGGCTCGATCATCGGCTTTGGCGATGTGCATACCCGCGCGCATCTGTATCGGGCGATTCTGGAGGGATTGGCCTATGCCCTGCGTCAGGGCAAGGAGCGCATCGAGAAACGCGCCGGCACCCGTATCGAGCGCCTGCGCGTGTCCGGTGGCGGTTCGCAGAGCGATGCGGCGATGCAGCTGACCGCCGACATCTTCGGGCTGCCGGCCGAACGTCCGCATCTGTACGAGACCAGCGGCCTGGGCGCGGCGATCAACTGCGCGGTGGGCCTGGGGCTGCACGCCGATTATCCGAGCGCCATCGCCGCCATGACCCGCGTCGGTCAGGTGTTCCTGCCGAACCCGGAGGCCCAGCGCGTTTACCAGCAGCTCTACGGGCAGGTCTATCAGCGCATGTATCGTCAGCTCAAGCCGCTGTACCAGCGCATTCGCAAGATCACCGGCTACCCGGCGTAGGGCATGGTGGCGTAGGGCGGACCGGAACGCCGGCCGCTCGTAGCGCCAGCGAACAGTCCGCCGTTCCTCGGTGCTACACAAGTCCAGCGGCGTACTGCTTCGCGAGTACGCCCTACGTCACCACAGAAACAAGTCGCCCTCCTAAGCGGAGGGCGATTGGTTTGGCATCAGGCGACATCCACCAGCACGATCTCGCTGTCTTCCTGGGCCTCGATGCGGATCAGCGCTTCATCGGCGATGGCCACGCCATCACGTGCCTTGACGGCTACACCGTTGACGCTGAAAGCACCAGTCGCGCCCACCAGATAGGCCTTGCGGCCCGGCTGCAGCGCGTAGTCGGCGCTTTGCCCGGCCTTGACCGTGGCAGCCACCAGGCGCGCATCGGTGCGGATGCGCAGGGCGTCGACATCTTCCTCGTAACCGCTGGCCAGGGTGACGAACGATCCCGAGCGGTCGCCTTTGGGGAACGGCTTGGCACCCCAGGAGGGCGGCAACCCGGCCTGGTTCGGCTGGATCCAGATCTGGAAGATCTTGGTGGTCTCGTCCTCCAGGTTGTACTCGCTGTGGGCGATGCCGGTGCCGGCACTCATCACCTGCACGTCGCCCGCTTCGGTACGGCCCTTGTTGCCCAGGTTGTCCTGATGGCTGATCGCCCCTTCGCGAACGTAGGTGATGATCTCCATGTCGCGGTGCGGATGAGGCGGGAAGCCCGAGTGCGGCGCGATCTCGTCGTCGTTCCAGACGCGCAGGCGACCCCAGTTCATCCGCTCGGCGTCGTAGTATTCGGCGAAGGAAAAGTGATGGCGGGCATTCAGCCAGCCGTGGTGAGCGCCACCGAGTTGTTCGAACGGACGTACATCGATCATGGTCAATCCTCCAGTCATGCACGGGTTCAGTCCCGTGCAGCGTTGATGGGTGAATGATCCATTTGGATTGATCGATTTAAAAGCGCAATTTTTGCAGTATTGATATCGATTAATTCGATTAATTTTCGCGAGGGCCAGTCACTAGGCTTTCGCTGACCTTTCAAGGAGGACGCGCAATGCGCGAGCGCAAGGCCTGGCTGATCCTGCATGGCAAGCAGGCACTGAACGAAGAGGTGCGGGCGGCAGTGCACAACCTGCGCGAGCAGGGCTGGGAGCTGGCGGTACGCCTGACCTGGGAAGCCGGCGACGCCGAGCGCCTGGTGCGAGAGGGGCTGACCGGCGGCTACCCGACCGTGATCGCGGGCGGCGGCGACGGCACCTTGCGCGATGTCGCCGAGGCCATGCTGGAGGCCGGCGCCGAGGCCAGCCTGGCCATGCTGCCACTGGGCACGGCCAACGACTTCGCCCGTGCTGCCGGGGTACCGCTGGCACCGATGGAAGCCCTGCAACTGCTCGAAGTCGAAGCCCGCCCGGTGGACCTGGGGCTGGCGGATGGACGGGTGTTCCTCAACATGGCCACCGGCGGCTTCGGCTCCACCGTGACTGCGCATACCTCCGAGGATCTGAAAAAGGTCTTCGGCGGTGCTGCCTATCTGCTCACCGGTCTCAGCCGATTTGCCGAACTGCGCTCGGCATTTGGCCGTTTCCACGGGCCCGGTTTCGAGTGGGAAGGGGATTTTCTCGCCATGGGTATCGGCAACGGTCGTCAGGCCGGGGGCGGCCACGTGCTGTGCCCGGAAGCGCTGGCCGACGACGGCATGCTCGACCTGTGCATCGTGCCAGCGCCGCAGGACATTCCGGCGACCCTCGGCACCCTGCTGTCGGGCGGCATGCTCGGTCTGGAGACGGTGTCGATCCGTGCGCGGCTGCCTCAGGTCGAGTTGGAGGCGCCGGAAGGCCTGGCCCTGAACCTCGATGGCGAGCCGACGCAAAGCAATCGGCTGCGCTTCGAGACCTGCCCGGCGGCGCTGCGCATGCACCTGCCTCCAGGGTGCGCGCTGCTCGGCGGTGCAGGCTAGGCCGGCGCTCAGTCGTCCGGGCTGATGATGCCTTCGCGCACGGCGTAGAGCACCAGGCTCGGCACGTCATGGATCTGCAGGCGCTTCATGATCTGCGCGCGGTGCGCCTCCACGGTCTTCACGCTCAGACCCAGGCCATTGGCGATGGAACGGGTCGATTCGCCGCGGGTGATCAGGCGCAGGATTTCCAGCTGGCGTTGAGTCAGCCCATGCTCGGCATGGGCATTGACCTTGGAGACGGCCTGCTCGATCACCGGTTGCACGATGGCCGAGCTCAGATAACGGTCGCCGCGGCGTACCGCTTCAAGCGCCAGGCGCAGCTCGAAGGCGGCGGCGTCCTTGAGCAGGTAGCCGTGGGCACCTTTTTGCAGGGCTTCGAGTACCACTTCCGGGCCGGTGTGCATGGACAGGATCAGCACCTTGCAGTCCGGCGAGTGACGGTTCAGTACCTGCAGGGCTTCCAGGCCGCTGACCCGCTTCATGGAGATGTCCAGCAGGATGATGTCCGGCTCCAGCTCGCGGGCCAGCTCCACGGTTTCCTTGCCGTCCTCGGCCTCGCCGACGATGGTGTAGTCGTCGATGTCCTGGATCATCGCGCGTACGCCGGCGCGAATCACCGCGTGGTCATCGGCCAGCAATACCCGGCAGGTCATGGCTGCACCGCCTTGATGGGTCGGAGATGGGGGCGGAAACAAGAGCTGTGCATGAGGGACGCTCCCTATTAGTCCGGACGGAAGTCCGGAAATCCATGGCTAGCGGCCGACCGGCGGGTGACGCGGAATATGTTGCGAGTCCGATTGATCGAGCATGCGGCGCCGCACCGCCTAGAGCATAGCCCATGCTGCCGAGATGTCAGGTCAGGGACGGATCGGTCAATGCCAAACGGCCTCAGCCACGCCCGTACTGTTCGATCAAGCGCGGTATGCCCTGCAAGGACTCGGTGCCTTGCGCGGCACCCAGGCGCAGGGCCTCCTTGGGCATGCCGAAGACCACGCAGCTGGCCTCGTCCTGGGCCACGGTGCGCGCGCCGGCTTCGCGCATGCTGAGCAGGCCACGGGCGCCGTCGTCGCCCATGCCGGTCATGATCACCCCCAGCGCGTTGTGCCCGGCATGCCGGGCCACCGAGCGGAACAGCACGTCCACCGACGGACGGTGACGATTGACCGGCGGGCCGTCGAGCACTTCGACGAAGTACTGCGCGCCGCTGCGCTTGAGCTGCATGTGGCGGCCGCCCGGCGCCACCAGTGCCAGGCCGGGGCGCACGCGGTCCATATGCCGCGCCTCGCGCACTTCGATGGTGCAGACGCTGTCCAGGCGCTGGGCGAAGGCGGCGGTGAACTTCTCCGGCATGTGCTGGACGATGACGATGCCGGGGCAATCCACCGGCAGTTGGCGCAGCACCACCTCCAGGGCCTGGGTGCCGCCGGTGGAGGTGCCCAGCGCCACCACGCGGTCGGTGGTGGTCAGGTGAACCACCGGCGCGCGCTCGCTTTTTGCCGGCGCGGCGGGGGCTGTTTCCGCGGCCTTGCGCGGCATGGCCCGCGGCTGGCTGCGGGCGGCGATCTCGATCTGCCGGATCAGATCGCCGGACATCTGCTGCAGGCTTTCGCGCAGACCCAGCTTGGCTTTGGTGAACACGCCCACCGCGCCGGCGGCCAGTGCATCCAGGGTCACCGCGGCGCCGGCCTCGGTGAGGGTGGAGCAGATGATCGCCGGCGTCGGCCGTTCGGCCATGATCTTGCGCAGGAAGGTGATGCCGTCCATGCGCGGCATCTCCACGTCCAGCACCAGCACGTCGGGCCATTGCCTGTGCATCTTTTCCAGGGCGAACAGCGGGTCGGCGGCCTGGCCGATCACCTGAATGCCGGGATGGCTTTCCAGGCAGGCCGTCAGCACCTGACGCACCAGTGCCGAGTCGTCGACGATGAATACCTTGATCTGTGCGGCGCTGGGCATGGTGGCACTCCAGGCAGTGGCGTCATTGGCGCTCGAAGACCGACGGGCGCAGGGTGCGTAGCGGCAGGCCGAAACCGTGCAGGCTTTCGGCATGGCCGATGAATAACAGGCCGCCCGGGCGCAGGCGCTCGATCAGGCGGTTGACGATCTCGCGTTTCTGCTCGGCGGCGAAGTAGATCAGCACGTTGCGCAGGAAGATCACGTCGAACGGGCCGATGCCGTGAGGCAGCGGGCGCATCAGGTTGACCTCGGCGAAGGTCACCCGGTGACGCAGCGGCTGGCTGATGCGCAGCAACCCCTCGCTTTCTTCCACGCCGCGCAGGCAGTGGCGCTTGAGCCAGCCGGGGGGAAACTGCCCGGCCTGGTCGATGGAGTAGGTGGCGCTGCGCGCACGATCCAGCACCCGACGGCTGATATCGCTGGCGAATACCGACCAGTCCTGGGTGCGGGCGTGCTCGGCCACCGTCATCGCCATGCTGAAGGCCTCCTCGCCGGAGGAACTGGCAGCACTCCACAGGTGCAGTGGCCGGCGCTGGCGTGCGACCCATTCGCCGAGCACGGTGAAGTGCTGCGGCTCGCGGAAGAAGTAGGTTTCGTTGGTGGTCAGCAGATCGATCACGGTACGCCGTTCGTCCACCGACTCCGGCCGGTTGAGCAGTTGCAGATACTGGCTGTAGTCCTGCAGCTGCAGCGAGCGCAGGCGGCCCATCAGGCGGCCTGCGACCAGGGTGCGCTTCTGTTCGGCCATGCGAATGCCCGATTCCTCCAGCATCAGGCGCTGGAGGAAGCGGAAGTCTTGATCGTTGAGTTTGGGCAGGTGACCGCTGGGCATCAACTGGCCTGCTGGGCGAGGCTCAACTGGCGGATATCGTCGAGCGAGAGCACCCGCCGCACGTCGATGATGATGGTGAAACCGCCATTGTCCCGGGCCATGCCGGCGATGAAGTCGGTACGGATGCCGGCGCCGAACGGTGGCGCCTGCTCGACTTCTCCCGGCTCGATGTCTAGCACCGCGTCGACCGCATCGACCACCAGGCCGATGCGTTGCTGCTGCTCGTCCAGGTTCAGCTCAATGATCACGATGCAGGTGCGCTTGCCCGGTTGGGTCAGCTCGAAGCCGAAGCGCGCGGCCAGATCCAGCACCGGCACCACGTTGCCGCGCAGGTTGATCACGCCGTGGATGAAGCTCGGCATCATCGGCACCGTGGTCACCTGGCCGTACTCGATGATTTCCCGCACCAGTTCGATGGGCAGGGCGTAGCGCGCGTCGCGTACGCGAAACGACAGGTGCTGCACGCTGTCCGGGGGGGCCACCTGATGGCTGGCGGATAGACCGTTCATGCCAGGGCCCTCAGTTGAAGTTGACGAACTGGCCTTCATCGGCCGGTGCCGCAGGCGCTTTACGTTCGCTGTTGCGGCGCAGTTCGCGCACGTTGCTAGGGCTGCGCTCATCGCGCCGCGGCGCCTTGGTCGCGCTGCCGGTGCCCAGGCGGAAGTAGCTGATCAGCTCCTGCAACTGGCTGGCCTGGGCGTTCATCTCCTCGGCGGTGGCCGCCAGCTCCTCGGAAGCCGAGGCGTTCTGCTGGGTGATCTGGTTCATCTGACCCATGGCGATGTTGATCTGCCCGGCGCCAGTGCTCTGCTCCTGCGAGGCGGCGGTGATCTCCTGCACCAGGTCCGAGGTCTTCTGGATGTTCGGCACGATCTGATCGAGCAGGGCGCCGGCCTGCTCGGCCAGGTGCACGCTGTTGCTGGCCACGCCGCCGATTTCCTGGGCGGCTACCTGGCTGCGTTCGGCAAGCTTGCGCACCTCGGCCGCCACCACGGCGAAGCCCTTGCCGTGGTCACCGGCGCGCGCCGCTTCGATGGCTGCGTTGAGGGCCAGCAGGTTGGTCTGATAGGCGATGTCGTCGATGATGCCGATCTTGTCAGCGATCTGCTTCATCGCCTGGACCATGTCGCGTACCGCCTGCCCGCCCTGCACCGCATCGTTGGCGGCCTTGCCGGCGATGCCGTCGGTGATCTGCGCGCTTTCGGTGTTCTGCGCGATGGAGGCGGACATCTGTTCCACCGAGGCGGTGGTTTCCTCGACGCTGGCGGCCTGTTCGGTGGCGGCCTGGCTCAGCGACTGCGAGGTGGCGCTGACCTCCTCGGAAGCCGAGGACAGCGAGTCGGCAGCGCTGCGCACGTCGGCCATGACGGTGCGCAGGCGCTCGGTCATATGCTGCATGGACGCCAGCAGGCGACCGGTCTCGTCGCGGCTGTCGGCCTCGACGCTGACCGTCAGGTCGCCCTCTGCGAGGCTGTTGGCGACGCCCACCGCACGGTTCAGCGGCCGCGAGATGGAGCGGGTGATGAAGATGCCGATGGCGAAGCCGAGCGCGGCGGCGATCAGGATCAAAACGATCATCTGGGTGCGCGAGCTCAGGTAGATATCGGTGATCTGCTGGTTGGCTTCCTGGGCCCGGTCACGCTTGTGGCTGACCACTTCGCTGAGCAGGTTGTCGATGATATCGCCGCGCCGGGCCAACTCGGGCATCTGCGCGCTGGCCAGCGTCTCCGAGGCCAGTGCGCCGGAGGCCAGATAGGACCTGAGCAGCTGCTCCAGCAGCACGGCGTAGTCGTTCAGCGGATCGTCCAGACGATCCACGTAGGCCTTGCCTTCTGCGGTCAGGAAGGAGTTCTTGGATTGCTCGATCAGCGCCTTGGTGTCGCTCAGGGCCTTGAAGGCTCTATTGGCAGCCGTGTCGCGGCCGGCTTCGTCGCTGGCCAGCAGCGCGGCGCGCAGCGAGCGGCCGGCGACGATCAGCTGAGTGTTGGCTTCCTGCAGCGCGTTCAGGCCGAGCATGTCGTTCTCGTACATGCGATCGGACAGATGGCTGACCTCGGCCAGGTTGCGGATGCCCAGCGCACCGATGGCGACCGTGAGGATCACCACCAGGGTAAAGCCGGCGATCAGCCTGACACCGATCTTGAGATTGCGGATGAATTGCATGGTGGGTTACTCCTCAGGAGCCACTGATGTGCGGATGCGACGGGCGACGATCGCCGCCGTTGGCTTCCACATGGTTTTGCAGATGACGGAAAAGACTGGGGATATCCAGGATCAGCGCGACCTGCCCGCTGCCCAGGATGGTCGAGCCGCCGATGCCTTGCAGATGCTGGAACAGCAGGCCGAGCGGCTTGATCACGGTTTGCAGTTCGCCGTGCAGGTGGTCGACCACCAGCCCGGCCTGTTGCCGGCCGAGGTTGACCACCACGATGTTGCGGCGCTTGCTGCGGCTGGCCGGCAGATCGAAGTGCGCCGCCAGGGAGATGCACGGCAGCGGTTTGCCACGCAGGGTCAGATAGCCGTAGGTGCTGTCGCCGAGCTGCTCGGCGTCCATTTCCAGGCACTCGGTGACCATGTCCAGGGGCACCACGAAGTATTCGTCGCCGAGGCTGATCAGGAAGCCGTCGATGATCGCCAGGGTCAGCGGCAGGCGGATGCGGAAGGTGCAGCCGGCGCCGAGTACCGAGTCGATCTCGATGTTGCCGCGCAGGCCGTCGATGACGCTGCGTACCACGTCCATGCCGACGCCACGGCCGGAGAGGTCGGAGACGCTGTCGGCGGTGGAGAAGCCGGCGGCGAACACCAGGGCGTGGATGTCCGGTTCGGCCAGGTTGGCCTGGGCGTCGATCAGGCCGCGGTCGATGGCCTTCTGGCGGATGCGCTCGGTATTCAGCCCGCGGCCGTCGTCGGTTACTTCGATGACGATCATTCCCGACTCGTGGTAGGCATTGAGCTGCAGCTGGCCTTCGGCCGGCTTGCCGGCGGCCAGACGCTGCTCGGCCGATTCGATGCCGTGGTCGATGGCGTTGCGCACCAGGTGGGTGAGCGGGTCGGCGAGCTTGTCGATCACCGACTTGTCCAGCTCGGTATCGGCGCCGCGGATCTGCAGGCGAATGTCCTTGCCCAGCTGTTGGCTGACATCGCGCACCACTCGGTGGAAGCGGTTGAAGGTGTCGCCGATTTCGATCATGCGCAGTTTCAGCGCCGCCTCGCGGATCTGCTCGACGTGCTGGTTGACGGTCTGGGTACTTTCCACGCAGCCGGCATCGCCATGGGCCTGGGCGCGCAGCTGGGCGCCGGCGGCGCTGATCACCAGCTCGCCGACCAGGTTGATCAACTCGTCGAGCTTGTGCGCGGCGACGCGGATCTGCGTGCTTTCCTGGCTGCGTTTTTCGCGGACCGACTGCTGTTTGGCCAGGGCGGCATTGACCACCTGCGGCGCAACCATACCTTCTTCCACCAGCACGCTGCCCAGTGGCGCCTTTTCCGGCTCTGCCTGTGCCTGCAGGGCCAGGCCCTGGTTGAGCTCGTGCTCGGTGAGCAGGCCGCTGGCGATCAGCATGCTGCCGATGCGCTGGTCGGTTTCCGGCAGCTCCTGGATCAGCCGCAGATAGTCCTCCTGGGCGCTGTGCGGCGGCAGGATGCGCAGGGTGCAGAAGTCGTGGATGAATTCGAAGACTTCCTCTATCTCGGCCTTGCTGGCCTCGCTGCACAGGTCGATCTCCAGACCGATGTAGCAGCTTTCCGGGTCCATCTCGGCCAGCGAGGGCAGGGCCTCGTCGATCACTTCGAGGCGAAGAATGTCGCCCAGACGCGTCAGGTAGCGGACGAAGGACGCCGGATCGAAGCCGTTGCGCAGCAGGTCCGCTTCGAATCGCAGGGAAATGTGCCAAGCACCATCCGCGTCGCAGCCGGCGCAGCGCTCGAAGGCGCCGCGTTGCGCACAGGGGCGAGGAGAAGAGGCGGCTGGTGCGGCGGCAGGTTCGACGCTTGCGGGCGCGCCGTAGGCGGCGAGGGCGGCGAGCAGTTCGTTCTGGTGCGTCTCGTCTACCGGCAGCTCGCCGGAGTCGACATCGATCAGCGCCACCATGGTGGCGATTTCATCCAGGCAGCGCAGCATCAGCGAGACCAGGGCCGGCTCCAGCTTGCGCTGGCTGTCGCGCACCGACATCAGCAGGCTTTCCAGGTGATGGGTGAAGCTGACCAGTGGCGTCAGGGAGAACAGCCCGGCCGAGCCCTTGAGGGTGTGCATGGCACGAAACAGGCCATTGACGGCATCCTCGTCCTCGGGCGTCTGGTCCAGCTGCAGCAGGTACTCCTCGGCCTGTTTGATCAGGTCGCCGGCTTCGTCGATGAAACCGCGGAGCAGCTGGCTCCATTGTTCTCCATTGAGCATCTGCGTCTCCGGCTCAGGCCTGCGCCGTTGGGGTAGTGGGGAGCAGCGACTGCAGGCGCAGCACCTCCAGCAGCTCGCGCGGAGCGTCGGCGGCGCTGACGACTTCCAGGCGCGTCTGTTGTTGCGTCAGCTGACGCTGCAGGGCCAGCAACAGCTGGGCGCCGGCACTGTCCAGTTCTTCCAGCTGGCCGAGGTCGAGCTGCCAGTGGCCGCCTGCGGCACTGCCGGTCAACGCGGCCAGCAGCGCCTCGTGGGCCTGGCGCACCTCGTAGATGGTCAGGCTGCCGAGCAGCGCCAGGCGCTCGGGCTGCTGCCGTGGGTCATGGATCAGCTCGAACATTTCAGCTGGCCAGCTTGTCGACGGCCGCCAGCAGTTGCTGCGGCTGGAACGGCTTGACGATCCAGGCCTTGGCGCCGGCGGCCTGGCCTTCGGCTTTCTTGCCCTGTTCGCTCTCGGTGGTGAGCATGACGATGGGGGTGAAGCGGTATTCGTTGCGCGCCTTCACTTCCTTGACCAGGCCGATGCCGTCGAGGTTGGGCATGTTCACGTCGCTGATGATCAGGTTGATCTTCTGTCCGTTGAGCTTGCTCAGGGCGTCGCGCCCGTCCACCGCCTCGATGACGGTGTGGCCGGCGCCGGAAAGGGTCATCTTCACCAGCTGGCGCATGGAGAGTGAGTCGTCGACTATCAGAATGGTCTTGGCCATGCCGGGTTGCTCCTTGGCTGATCAGAAAAAGGTCACGTCGTCGTGCTGTTTGGCGCTGCGTCTACCACCGTGGCGTTCTTCGTCAGTGGTGAAGCGGTCGCGCAGTTCCTTGAGCCAGCGTGTCGGGTTGGCGAGGATGCCGTCCTGCTCGCGCACGGCCTGCTGCAGGCGACCCAGGTCGATCTGCAGGTGGTCGAGCATCTGGTCGCTGCGGTCCTGGAACTGCAGGCTGACGATGATTTCCTGGAGGTCTGCCTGGGTAGTGCGAGCGTCCTGCTGCAGCTGCAGGGAGCTGCTGGAGAGTTCGTCGAGGTTGGTGCTCAGGCGCTGCATCACTTCGCCGGCGACCTGGTCGAGGTAATCGAGATTGCTCTTCTCGCTGCCGGAGAGTTCCTCGGCGGCGATCACCGTGGCGCGGATCGCCTGGTTGATTTCGCCGACCTTTTCGCCCATGCGCTGGCCGGTCTCGGCGGACAGGCTGGAGAGCTTGCGCACCTCGTCGGCGACCACCGAGAAGCCGCGGCCATGCTCGCCGGCGCGGGCCGCTTCGATGGCGGCGTTGAGGGCGAGCAGGTTGGTCTGGCTGGCGATGTCCTGCACCAGTTTCGACATCTTCTGCAGCTCGCTGGCGTAGCTGTCGAGGTGGGCGATGGTGCCGAGCAGCTCGTTCTTGCGCGCACTGGCGCCATGGAAGGAGGCGATGACTTCGTCCAGGCGCTGATGCGCCTCGCGCAGGCTGTCGGCTACGCCGCCACCGCCGATGGCCTGTTCCGAACTGCTCAGGGTCTGCTCCAGGCGGCCGCTGAGCCCGGCGAAGCGTTCGAACAGACGCTGGATGTTTTCCTGTACCAGCTGGCGCACCTGGCCGAGGTTTTGACTCCAGGCCGGCAGCACTTCGAGCAGCAGCGGCTCGACACGCGGCTGCGGCGCCGTGTCGATGGGGGCTTCATCCAGGTTTGCAGCGAGAGGCAGGGACGCACGCAGGGGGCGCTGAAAAATCGCAGCCAGCGCACTGATGGCGCAGCCTGCGCCGATCAGCCAGGGCATGCCGGCGGCAAGCCCGGCGAGGCTGATGGCGATACCTGTCCAGAGAGCGGAGTAGGCGAGCACGGGAGCTGATCTCTATCGGAGGGGGAATGCCTCAACGATAGAGACTGGTACGTTGGTGCGATATCGGGGACTCCCCTAGGAGCCCCTAGGGGCGCCCCGATGACGATTGCTCCAGGCAGGGCAGGCTGGTATCTGTAAAGGGCAGCGAGTATGGTGGCAGAAAGCCAGGCTGCGGCTTTTTCAGGGCCTGCCGATAACCTGGTACCAGGGCTTCGCGCCTGGTCCGCATCCGTTCATATTTCAGCAGGAGCAGGCGATGGCCGGCATTCTCGACTCCGTGGATCAACGTACACAGCTGGTCGGCGAGAACCGTCTGGAAATTCTCATGTTTCGCCTGGCTGGTCGTCAGTTGTTCGCGATCAACGTGTTCAAGGTGCAGGAAGTCCTGCAAATGCCCAAGCTGACGCTGATGCCGCAGCGTCATCGCTATGTCTGCGGCGTGGTCAACCTGCGCGGTCAGACCCTGCCGGTGATCGATCTGTCGCAGGCCATCGGCATGCGTCCGCTGGTGCCGGATGAGCGCAGCACCATCATCGTCACCGAGTACAACCGTTCGGTTCAGGCCTTCCTGGTGGGCAGCGTCGACCGCATCCTCAACCTCAACTGGGAGTCGATTCTGCCGCCCCCGGGTGGCGCCGGACGTCAGCATTACCTGACCGCCATCACCAAGGTCGAGGACCAGATCGTCGAAGTGATCGACGTGGAGAAGGTACTCGCCGAGATCGTGCCGATGAGCACCAAGGTTTCCGCAGAAAAACTCGCCGATCCGCTGCTGGAGAAGGCGCGCGGGCGCGAAGTGCTGCTGGTGGATGATTCCAGCGTCGCGCTCAGCCAGCTGCGCGATACCCTGACGCAGTTGGGGCTTCGCCTGCACATGGCCAGCGACGGCCTCAAGGCCCTCAATCTGCTGAAGAAGTGGGCCGATGGCGGCGAGGTGATGACCGACAAGCTGCTGATGATCTTCACCGATGCCGAAATGCCCGAGATGGACGGCTACCGCCTGACCAGCGAGATTCGCAACGACCCGCGCCTGAAGGATCTCTACGTGGTGCTGCATACCTCGCTGTCGGGCAGCTTCAACGAGGCGATGGTGAAGAAGGTCGGCTGCGACAATTTCCTCTCCAAGTTCCAGCCGGACAAGCTGGTGGATGTGATTCGCCAACGTCTGGAACTGGACGAACGCCGCTAAGCATGGCCGTTTCGCCGCGGCGTAGGGCGGGTTGTATCCGCCCTGTGGCAGAACGAGCGTCGTTGACCGGCAGCATTTCCTCAATCCCGGTGCTTGTGAGCCGCGCCGCCAGCTCGTATAACGGCATTTTGCCGACAGGGAGCTGAGCCATGCCGAGTCTCTCGGGACTGTACCGTTACCCGCTCAAGTCCGGCCGCGGCGAAGCGCTGCAGCGCAGTGCGGTCGATGGTCTGGGCCTGCATGGTGATCGCCGCTGGATGGTGGTCGATGCCGATAGCGGACGTTTCATCACCCAGCGCCTGCTGCCGCAGATGAGTCAGCTGAGCGCCCGCTACGATGCGCGCGGCGGCCTGACCCTGAGCGCTCCCGGCCAGGCCGATCTGGCCGTTGCCTTGCCCGATCCCGAGCAGGATTTGCGCGGCGTCGTCGTCTGGCGTGACAGCTTGCGCGTGCCGGATGCCGGTGACGAGGCCGCCGAATGGCTGAGCACGATGCTCGGTAAGCCGTGCCGCCTGGTGCAGGTGCCGGAAGCGCGTGCGCGCCAGGTCGATACCGCTTATGCCCAGGCGGGTGATCGCGTGGCGTTTGCCGATGGTTTTCCGCTGTTGCTGATTGGCCAGGCGTCGTTGGACGACCTCTCGCAACGTGTCGGGCAGCCCCTGTCCATGCTGCGTTTTCGTCCCAACCTGGTGGTCACCGGCAGCGAGGCGTATGCCGAGGATGGTTGGAAGCGCATCCGTATCGGCGATGTCGAGTTCGAGGTGGTCAAGGGGTGCTCACGCTGCATCCTGACCACCATCGACCCGCTGACCGGTGAGCGCAACGCTCAGCGTGAGCCGCTGGCCACGCTCAAGACCTACCGGGAAAAGGATGGGGACGTGTTCTTCGGGCAGAATCTGTTGCCGCGCGGCATTGGCGAGCTGCAGTTGGGGATGATGGTTGAGATACTGCAGTAGCGGATCGTCTACAAACATACGGGGAGCCATCCTTGGCTTGGTTCGTATCGCTATTCAACTGGTTCGCAAATGAGCGCGCCGAAAGGTGCAGGTATTTGCACGGCCAGCGATGCCCTGTCTAAACCATTTCGATTCCATCTTCCTCGTTCGGCTGCTGCCGCTGGCGCTGACGTAGCTCATTGACTTGTCCCATCAACTGTCGAGTTATCGCATCCGTGTCGATGCCGCCCACCATGGATGAAGCGGTATTCAAGGTTTGTCGCCCGGTGGCAAGTGCCGAGTCGATCCCATTACGGGCGGATTCCATCGCTTGGTTTGCGCCGTTACGTGTGGCTTCTATGGCGTGATTTACCCCGTTACGTGTGGCCTCGATGGCATGGTTTGCCCCATTACGCGTGGATTCCATCGCCTGGCGTGCGGCCGCGTTGGGCGCCGCATGGTTGTCTTTGTCATACCACTCGGAGGCTTTGTCGGCCACTTTCTGACCCACGGCGTTCATGGCGCCATACACCCCGAACGCCGCGGCTGAACCGACAAGGTTGATCGTATTAGAAACACCCGCCTTGACGAGTGGATTGCTGATTGAAGCCGTAGCTGCTTGTTGAATTGCGCTGACCCCACTGAAAGTAGCGGCAAAGCCCCCGTTGGCCAGAACGCTACGTGCCGTGCCGAGGCTACGTACGCCCTCCAGGGTGCTGCTCAAGGTACCCATTGCGGCATTACCCACGCGGCTGGCGGCATGACCGGCCATGGTCTTGAAGCTTGTGTCTTTGGCCGCCTTGTAGGTTTCGTACCAGTCCCTTTCATCCGCGAGATTTTCCTTGGGCTCGGCATCTTTGCGCGCGAAGATTTGCGCTGCATCGCGCAGGCCGCTCTTCTCTTCTCGCATGCGTGCCAGATGCGCTGTCCCCATCGTCGCAAGCACACCCCCTGCACTGGTGATTGCCGTTCTGGAATTGGCCGCATTGGTGGTCGCTGCTGCCTGTGCCTCCGGGCGAAGGCCGGGCTGACTCGCTTCGGAGGACAAATGTATGTCAAGGCCATTACGCAATACATTGCGCGCAGTGAATGTCTGCATTTCCGCCGCGCCATCACCGGCTTGCCGCAACAGTGACGGCTCTTTGTCTTTCAACGCGTCCACCATGACGTCATGTAGCTTGTCCTCAGGTGCCTTGAGAAAGAGCAGGTCCTCGTTCATTTCATTTTGAGCGGCGGTGGATATCTGGTCAGTCACGACCGCTTCTAGAGCACCGACCAGGCCTTGAGCTGCCGCTTCGGCAACGGGGGAGTTAGTGCCAGCAAGGGTGGTCAACATCTTCGCGGGCGCTTCCACCAAGTTGGGGTAAATATGCTGAGCAGCCGCAACCAGTGCGAACGGCAACCCTGCGACAAAAGAGGAGCCCGACGTCGACTTGTTGTCGAGGTAATGAGCGTTATCCAGCGTCCTACGAACTGAATCGAGATCTTCGCCTTCACTCGCCAGAAGCTCGGCTCGGGAGCTCACCAGCGCGTCGATCTTTCTATTGTGTTCGGCGACTTTCGCATGATCTTCTGCGCTAGCGTCGGGCGGTAGCGTAGTGGGCTTGCGATATTTCTGGAACATGCCGTCCAAGTGTTCATGTATCTCGCGCTGGTTGTGCTCTCGGCGCTGTGCTGCATTTATCTCGGTTGCCCGGCGGCCCTCGGTACGAGGGTCATTCTCGACCTGAGTGTGCGATACAACGGGTAGTGCCGGGGTACCTCGCGAAACTCCATCCATAAAAAATCCTCTTTTCTCTGTGAATTACAAGGCATCAAACTGCGTGTTGCGGGGCAGTCAGTGATGTTGCCGTTTCGTCGTTGTTATGCCGTTACGAGGCGAGGCCTTGGTGCTATGGGACTGGAATGGCCTAGCTTTGCGGACTGTTCGAGGCTTTGAGCGATAGCCGCTGCCTCTCATTTGCCATCGAGCCATATCGCTGTGTGGTTTGGGCGGCGGACTGGTTCCATCCGTCAATCGACGGCCGTTTCCCAGAAGTGTCAGATCGGAACAGCGCGGAGGAGCCCGAATGGGCAGAGGATGTGTTTCACGTGGCGGCGGTCAGCCAAGCCTACGAGAAGGGATTGAGGCAGGCCAGGCAGGACTATGCTCGGTCCGCTGCAGGCTTGCCCTGCAGCGGTTGTCTATGGCCTCGGTCAGTGCAGACCGTGGTGGCAGAGCTGGAACTCAGCGTTTTGGCTGATGCTCATTGGTCCTCGAAGAAACGCTCGTTCCACGCTACCAGTGGGTGGGGGGCGCCCAGTTTCTGGCCGTAGATCACCGAATAGGACAGCACGTTCTGCACGTACTGGCGGGTTTCGTCGAACGGGATGTTCTCCACCCAGACGTCATAACTGAGGTGATTGGCGCCGCGCAGCCACTGGCGGACGCGGCCGGGGCCGGCGTTATAGGCGGCCGACGCAAGTACGCGGTTGCCGTTGAACTGGCCATAAACCTGGCTCAGGTATGCAGCGCCCAGCTGGATATTGGTATCCGGGTTGAGTACCTGCTGCGGTGAAGCCAGGGGAATGCCGAACTTGCGCGCGGTTTCCTTGGCAGTGGCCGGCATCAGTTGCATCAGGCCCATGGCGCCGGCGTGGGAGCGGGCGTCGGCCATGAACGCGCTTTCCTGGCGGGTAATGGCAAACACCCAGCTCGAATGCAGGTCACGGCGCTTGGCTTCGCGTACCAACTCGTTGCGATGGGCCATGGGGAAGCGCACTTCCAGGTCGTCCCAGTACTGGGCCTGGCTGATGGTGCGGATGGCCGGGAAGTACCACTCCATTTCATAGGCAAGGCGCGCCTGGGCCACCAGTTCGTCACGGCTGAACAGGCGGCTGACGTGATACCACTCGCGGCGACCGTCGACGATCTGGCCACGGGCATGGAACTCCATCGCGCGCTTGATACCGGCGGTATTGCGTACCTTCTGCACCACCTTGGGATCGAGAACCAGCGGCTGGTTGTTCAACTGATAGGGCGCCTTGACCTGATCGGCGGCCATGAAACCGTAGAAATCACGCTCCTTGGCCAGAGCCTGGAACAGCACCGCCGGTTGCTGGCTGTTGGGTTGCGCCAATTGCAGGCTGCGCGCATTCCAGTAGCGCCAGCGGTTACTGCTGGCCAGGTCGGACGGCATGTTCTGGGTCAGCTGGTAGGCCTCTTCCCAGCGGCCGTGACGCAGCAGCAGACGTGCGCGCCACTCGCTGACGGTGTTGTCACGCAGTTGTGGGTCGTACTTGGCCATCACTTGCAGGCCGCGCAGGTCGAAGCGTTGTGCCAGGCGCAGGCCGATCTGCCGGGCGATGGCGACCTGCTCGTCGGCGGAGAACTTCATGCGTTGGGCGTAGCCGTCGAGCAGGGCCAGGGCATCTTCCGGGCTCTGCCGAGCCAGGCGACGCAAGCCGAGGCCAACGACGTCGCTCATGGCGTCATCGGCGGGGGCGAAGCGCGCGGTGTTTTTCAATAGCTGCGGTTTCTGCGCCACTTCGACCATCAGCTTGCCGCGCTCGCCGAGCGTTGGCATGCCTTTGATCAGGAAGTTGGCCAGGCCGTAGTTGCCGCTTTCCACCGCCAGCTTGGTGCGCTGCCAGCGACGCTGCTCGGTGAGCTGGCCATTGGCGGCCCAGCGTTCGAACAGCGGGTCACAGGCGTTGGGTTGGGATTTGCCCACCAGCCAGAGCTTCTCGGCAGTGGCGTTGCCTTCGGCGGTCAGGCCGTGGATGAGCTGGTATTGGCCGTACAGACAGTCCAGCTCGGTGAAGTTGAGCTTGGCATCGTAGTGATCGAGGAAGGGCTTCCAGTCGCCACGCTCGGCCAGCCAGCGCAACCAGCGCAGTTTCATCCAGCTGGCCTGGGGCAGGTCACCGTGCTCGGCGAGAAATTTCTCGATCTCGGCATTGCTGGCCGACTTGAGTCGGTTGGTCAGCTCGTCATAGGCCAGATAAGGCGTCAGTGGGTAATCGCGTAGCGCGCTTGCGTACTGGCGATAAGGGCCACTGTCGCCCTTGGCCAAGGCCCGCTTGGCCTCATCATAGTACTGGCGCTGCTGGGTGAGGCTGGCAGCTTCGACACTGGCGATGCCGGTGGCGGTGAGAATCAGACAGGAAACTACAGAGAGAAAGCGACTGCGCATGGCATTTCCAGGGGCAAGCAGAGGTATGGGGCAACACGGTCCGTGTCGTTGCATACCTCTAGCTTAGCGTTTCATCGGGGTGCGGTGAATGCCGTCGGGCCAGATGGACACATGCAGCAAAGATGCGCTTTGCCTGCGCCAGATGATGAGCAGGGGCGACGCCTGTTGCGTCTGTGGAAACGGCAACAGCCGGCCGGCAACTCGGGTAGAATGCGCCCCCTGTTTCTGGAGATGCCCATGACCCTGCTCAAGTTTGCCGACGTATCCCTCGCCTATGGCGCCATGCCCCTGCTCGATGGAGTGTCCTGGCAGATCGCGCGGGGCGAGCGGGTGTGCATCATTGGCCGCAACGGCACCGGCAAGTCGAGCATGCTGCGTCTGGTCAAGGGCGACCAGATGCCCGACGACGGCGAAATCTGGCGTGCACCAGGGCTGAAGATCGGCGAGCTGCCGCAGGAGCTGCCGCGTGCCGACGAGCGCACGGTGTTCGATGTGGTCGCCGAAGGCCTGGCCGGCGTTGGCGAGCTGCTGGCGCGCTATCACCATCTGGCGCAGAACATTCACGGCGACGACGACCTCGAGCAACTGATGCACGTGCAGCAGGAGCTGGAAGCCAAAGACGGCTGGCGCCTGCAGCAACTGGTCGACAGCACCCTGAGCCGCCTGCAGTTGCCGGCCGACAAGACTCTGGCCGAGCTCTCCGGGGGCTGGCGTCGTCGCGTACTGCTGGCGCAGGCACTGGTGTCCGAGCCGGATCTGCTGCTGCTCGATGAGCCGACCAACCACCTGGACATCGGCGCCATCGCCTGGCTGGAAGAGGCGCTGAAAGACTTTGGCGGCGCCGTACTGTTCATTACCCACGACCGCTCCTTCCTGCAGAACCTGGCTACGCGCATCCTCGAACTGGACCGTGGCGGCCTGATCGACTGGAACGGCGACTACGCCAGCTTCCTGGTGCACAAGGAGCAGCAACTGGCTGCCGAGGAAACCGCCAATGCGCTGTTCGACAAGCGCCTGGCCCAGGAAGAGGTGTGGATTCGTCAGGGCATCAAGGCCCGTCGCACCCGTAACGAAGGGCGTGTACGTGCGCTCAAGGCGATGCGTGCCGAACGCAGCGAGCGACGCGAGCGCCAGGGCAAGGCGAATATCCAGCTCGATACTGCGGACAAGTCCGGCAAGCAGGTGATGGTGGCGGAGAACGTCAGTTTCGCCCATGCCGGCGGACCCTTCCTGGTCAAGGATTTCTCCATGGTCCTGCAGCGCGGCGACCGTATCGGCCTGCTTGGCGCCAACGGTACCGGCAAGACCACTCTGCTCAAGCTGTTACTCGGCGACCTGCAACCGAGCAGTGGCAAGATCGAGGTCGGCACCAAACTGGAAGTGGCGTATTTCGACCAATTACGTCACCAGCTCGAGCCGGAAAAGACGGTAATCGACAACGTCGCCGAAGGCCGCGATTTCATCACTATCGACGGCCAGAGCCGTCATGTACTGAGCTATCTGGGCGACTTCCTGTTCAGCCCGCAACGCGCCCGTACGCCCGTCAAAGCGCTATCGGGCGGCGAACGGGCACGACTGTTGCTCGCCAAGTTGTTCAGCAAGCCGGCCAACCTGCTGGTGCTCGACGAACCGACCAACGACCTGGACGTAGAAACTCTGGAACTGCTCGAAGAAGTACTGCTCAACTTCCCTGGCACCGTGCTGATGGTCAGCCACGACCGTGCCTTCCTCGATAACGTGGTGACCAGCACCCTGGTGTTCGAGGGTGAAGGCAAGGTGCGCGAGTACGTCGGCGGCTACCAGGATTGGCTGCGCCAGGGCGGCTCACCGCGCCTGCTCGGTGTGGGTGAAAGCAAGTCCGGCAAGGCCGAACTGGCCACGGCCATCGTCGAAGCGCCGGCCCCGGCCGCAGTGACTGCCGTGCAAGAGAGCGTCGAGCCGGCGAAGAAGAAACTAAGCTACAAGCTACAGCGCGAGCTGGAAGCGATTCCCGGGCAGATCGATGCCCTGGAGCAGGAAATGGCCGCGGTACAGGAGCAGGTATCCGATCCTGCCTTCTACCAGCAGCCGGTGCAGGTCACCACGGAAGTATTGGCGCGTCTCGAGGGCTTGCAGAAGGAAATGGACGAGTTGCTCGAGCGCTGGGCAGAGCTGGAAGGCTGACGAAG
This sequence comes from Pseudomonas sp. ZH-FAD, assembly GCF_002803095.1. GTDB lineage: Bacteria > Pseudomonadota > Gammaproteobacteria > Pseudomonadales > Pseudomonadaceae > Aquipseudomonas. The sequence goes on from NZ_PGLR01000048.1 coordinate 22,701, forward strand.
GAACGAACGGGCAATGGCCATCGAGTACCGCATTACTCTCGACGACAATCATCAGTTCAGCTACCGGATCGAGCTGAACCGCGAATATGACCCCGTCCAGGCGCAACAGGCCCCCGCCTGGACGCGCCTTGAACATCAGCAATGCAGCAATTGTCCGCTGAGTCGCGAGCAGTTCAGCCATTGTCCGGCAGCGGTCGATCTGCATCGGGTGATCGAGGATTTTCGTGGCCTGCCAGCCTTCAAGAAGGCCAGCGTCTGGGTGCGCACACCGGAGCGTGAGTACACCAAGCAGGTCGGCCTGGAGGAGGGCCTGCGTGCGCTGCTCGGGGTTATCATGGCCACTAGCGCCTGTCCGGTGCTGGCGCGCCTGAAACCCATGGCGCAGCACCATCTGCCCTTTGCCAACAATCAGGAATTCATTCTGCGTGCGGTATCGCTGTACCTGACGCGGCAGTATTTCAACATGCGCGAGGGGCGTCTGGCCGATTGGGAGCTGAAAGGGCTGGTGCGCCTGTTCCAGCAACTGAAGCTGGTCAATCAGGCTTTCTGGCAGCGCATTCACGACACCTGTGAAGGCGACTCCAACCTCAAGGCCTTCCTCACCTTCTTCTCGATGTCATCGAGCATGACGGTGTCGCTGGAAACCCAGCTGCAGAAGATTCGCCCGCTGGTCATGAGCGCGGGTGATTCGTTCGAGTAAGAGGGTGTCTACGAAATGGCTGCACTTGGCAATACTGCGTTGAAAACGATCTCGCGTGCGAGCCCAGTCGAAATGCTCATTTACAGCACGTAAAGTCGACCGCGACTCCGACCGTTTCTCGATCGTTTTTGCGGGGCCGCCATCGGTATTGTCTTGCCTTCGTTCGCCTATCTTGTAAACACCCTCTAAGGCCGAAGCCAAAAAGCTCGCCGCTGAAGCGCCTCCCACGGGCACAGCCAACGCGGCTACTGTGGGAGGGGCTTCAGCCGCGACGCGATCTCAAGCGCCTTTTTCGCCTTTCTTCAGGCGCACTGCGAGTACATCGCAGGGCGCGCCGTGCAGTACGTCATTGGCAGTCGAGCCCAGCAACAGCGCCAGGCCGTGGCGGCCATGGCTGCCGACCACGATCAGGTCGCAGCCCTGCTCTTCGGCCAGGCGGTGGATCTCCTGGCGTGGTTGGCCATAAGCCAGATGGCGCTGGTCCGCGGTCAGTTCGGGATACTTGCCAGTGAAGCTGTCCAGGCGCTCGCGTGCCTGCTCGAACTGTTGTTGCTGCAGCATCGACAGATCCATCGGCACGTCACCACCGAAGGCCATGGCCATGGGTTCGACGATATGCACCAGAGACATCTTGGCGCCACTGGCCTTCGCCAGCTTCTGCGCACGTGTCACGACAGGGTCGCATTCCTCGGTCAGGTCGACGGCGACCAGAATGTGCTGGTAGGGCATGGTGAAATCCTCCTTAAAGGGGGGCAAATGGCTCTGTCTCAAGTATGGCCCCATTGTGTGGGATAGGGCGACTGGTCGTGAAAAAGGCAAAGAAAAGCCCGGTGCTAGCACCGGGCAAGAGTTGGGCCAGGCAGGCCGGAAACATGGAGCATCAGTGTTGGCTGGTGGCGTACTGGGCGGCAACGGCTTCCAGGCCTTCGATGATGCTGTCGGAATACTTGCTGATCAGGAAAGGTACGGTGTTTTCGTTGTAGTTGCGCAGGGATTTCTCGATGTAACGCCATTTGGTGCCGATGGAGTTCAGGGCCGCATTGATCTCCGGGGTGTTCTGCTGGGCGGCGCTGAGGTTGTTCAGCTTGCTGGCGAATTCGCCAGCAAGCTCGTCGATGGCGCGTTCTTCGCCGCCGCCGAAGAAGCTGGCGCCGACCGAGGCACTGCGTGAAGCGTAGTCCAGAGCGATGTTCTGCATCAGCAGGCTCTGCTCACGGCTCTTCTGCGTCAGCTGCGGTACGCTGAAACCGCTTTCTTGCTGAATCTTCTGATACAGCTCCTGACCAATGGCCATGATGCGTTGGTTGTTCTCAGCCAGATCGGCGACGGGTTGCAGGTCGGTGAAACCCTGGCTGCGCATGGCTTCCATCAGTGCCTGGAGCCCGCTGCGGTAACTTTGCCAATTGGTTTGCAGCTGCGCGCGTAGCGCCTTGCTTGCATCGCCGGGCATTTCGCCCAGGCCGTCCAGGTGCGCTTGGCCTTCCTGAAGGGACTCGCCAATCATTCGCGCGTAGCGCTGATCGCCTTCCATGCCGTTATACATGTAGAAGTCGCCCAGGCTTTTCTGGGTTGCCAGGCGCAACTGGTGCAGGCGCAGCAGATCATCGGCTGGCGCGGCGCTGAGCAAGGTGGAGGAGAGCGACGTGAAGACGAAAAGGAGCAGGGCGCTCAGGGGAAATGCAAGCGAACGGCGGCTCGACATTGGCGACTCCGTGTGGCCCATCGTGGGGCTCGATTTGTTTTTGTGTTGCCCTCAGGTGGCGCTGTGCCAGCTGAAAGTGAGACGACTGTACCCGCAGCGGGGCGATTTGGCTAGGCGCCTCGGCGTGTCTATACCAAGCAGGAAAACCCTCGCAATGGTGCGTTATTGACGCTGTTTATCGGAGCCGGCTGGAGGCCACGAATGACCAGGCCTGCAGAAATCGTCGGGAAATCGACGAAAAGAGGCCAATTGACAAGTGCAGGCTTTTCCCTGAAGGTGTGCACACCCAAATCAAACGGGCGTATGAATTGAGCGTTTGCCTTGTTAGGCGCGCCACATGCAGCCCGAATATCGCGTCGGTGGGTGTGTCGTACCGATTGGGGCTATGCTCGTGCGGCGCTGCCGCGGGCTGGCCTGCCGGTTGGCTCCGATGTGTACTGTTCAGCTTCCATACCGTGGAGATCAGTTGATGATTTACGAAGGTAAAGCCATCACGGTTAAGGCTCTTGAGAGCGGCATCGTCGAATTGAAGTTCGACCTCAAGGGTGAGTCCGTCAACAAATTCAACCGTCTTACCCTCAACGAGCTGCGCGCCTCCGTCGACGCGATCAAGGCTGACGGTTCGATCAAGGGCGTGATTGTCACCAGTGGCAAGGACGTGTTCATCGTCGGCGCCGATATCACCGAGTTCGTCGACAACTTCAAGCTGCCCGACGCAGAGCTGGTGGCTGGCAACCTGGAAGCCAACAAGATCTTCAGTGATTTCGAAGACCTCGCCGTGCCGACCGTCGTCGCCATCAACGGCATCGCCCTGGGTGGCGGTTTCGAGATGTGCCTGGCCGCTGACTATCGCGTAATGAGCGACAGCGCCAAGATCGGCCTGCCGGAAGTCAAACTGGGCATCTACCCGGGCTTCGGCGGTACCGTGCGCCTGCCGCGCGTTATCGGTACCGATAACGCCGTCGAGTGGATCGCGTCCGGCAAGGAAAACCGTGCCGATGAAGCCCTGAAAGTGGGCGCCGTCGATGCCGTGGTCAGTGCAGACAAGCTGCAGGCCGCCGCACTGGATCTGGTCAAGCGCGCCATCTCCGGCGAGCTGGACTACAAGGCCAAGCGTCAGCCCAAGCTGGAAAAGCTCAAGCTCAACGCCATCGAGCAGATGATGTGCTTCGAGACCGCCAAGGGCTTCGTCGCTGGCCAGGCCGGCCCGAACTACCCGGCTCCGGTCGAAGCCATCAAGACCATTCAGAAAGCCGCCAACTTCGGCCGTGACAAGGCGCTGGAAGTCGAGGCCACCGGCTTCGTCAAGCTGGCCAAGACCTCGGTTGCCGAGAGCCTGATCGGTCTGTTCCTCAATGATCAGGAACTGAAGAAGAAAGCCAAGCACCACGACGAAATCGCTCGCGACGTGAAACTGGCCGCCGTACTCGGCGCCGGCATCATGGGTGGCGGCATCGCCTATCAGTCGGCCTCCAAGGGCACCCCGATCCTGATGAAGGATATCCGTGAAGAGGGTATCCAGATGGGCTTGAACGAGGCTTCCAAGCTGCTCGGCAAGCGCGTCGAGAAAGGCCGCATGACCCCGGCGAAGATGGCCGAAGCGCTCAACGCCATCCGTCCGACCATGTCCTACGGCGATTTCGGCAACGTCGACATTGTCGTCGAAGCCGTGGTCGAGAACCCCAAGGTCAAGCAGATCGTGCTGGCCGAGGTGGAAGATGCGGTGCGTGAAGACGCCATCCTGGCCTCCAACACCTCGACCATCTCCATCTCCCTGCTGGCCAAGGCGCTCAAACGTCCGGAAAACTTCGTCGGCATGCACTTCTTCAACCCAGTGCACATGATGCCGCTGGTGGAAGTCATCCGTGGCGAGAAGTCCAGCGAAGTGGCCGTGGCCACCACCGTTGCCTACGCCAAGAAGATGGGCAAGAACCCGATCGTGGTCAACGATTGCCCGGGCTTTTTGGTCAACCGCGTACTGTTCCCTTACTTCGGCGGCTTCTCCAAGCTCCTGGGCTTCGGCGTCGACTTCGTGCGTATCGACAAGGTGATGGAGAAGTTCGGCTGGCCCATGGGCCCGGCTTACCTCTCCGACGTGGTCGGCATCGACACTGGCCACCATGGTCGTGACGTGATGGCCGAAGGCTTCCCGGACCGTATGGCTGTCGAAGGCAAGACTGCCGTCGACGTGATGTACGACGCCAATCGCCTGGGTCAGAAGAACGGCAAGGGCTTCTATGCCTACGAGACCGACAAGCGCGGCAAGCCGAAGAAGGTTACCGACCCGGCTGCTTACGAGCTGCTCAAGTCCATCGTGGTCGAAGAGCGTGAAGTCACCGACGAGGACATCATCAACTTCATGATGATCCCGCTGTGCATGGAAACCGTTCGTTGCCTGGAAGACGGCATCGTCGACACCGCAGCCGAGGCCGACATGGGCCTGATCTACGGTATCGGCTTCCCTCCCTTCCGTGGCGGTGCGCTGCGCTACATCGATTCCATCGGTGTTGCTGAATTCGTCGCCCTGGCTGACAAGTATGCCGAGCTGGGCGCCCTGTACCACCCGACCGCAAAACTTCGTGAAATGGCCGCCAAGGGCCAGAAGTTCTTCGGTTAATCGTGCAGCGAACAGAGCGAGAGTAGAAATATGAGCCTGAATCCTAGAGATGCAGTGATCGTCGACTTCGGTCGTACCCCGATGGGTCGTTCCAAGGGCGGCATGCACCGCAATACCCGCGCCGAGACCATGTCCGCGCACCTGATCAGCAAAGTGCTGGAGCGCAACGCCAAGATCGACCCGGCTGAAGTCGAGGACGTGATCTGGGGCTGCGTCAACCAGACCCTGGAGCAGGGCTGGAACATCGCGCGCATGGCGTCGCTGATGACCCAGATCCCGCACACCAGTGCCGGCCAGACCGTCAGCCGTCTGTGCGGTTCGTCGATGAGCGCCCTGCACACTGCCGTGCAGGCGATCCAGACCGGCAACGGTGACGTGTTCGTCGTCGGCGGTGTGGAACACATGGGCCACGTCGGCATGATGCATGGTGTCGACCCGAACCCGCACCTGTCGCTGTACGCCGCCAAGGCGTCCGGCATGATGGGCCTGACCGCAGAAATGCTGGGCAAGATGCATGGCATCAGCCGTGAGGCGCAGGACGCCTTCGGTGAGCGCTCGCACCGTCTGGCGCACAAGGCCACCGTCGAAGGCAAGTTCAAGGATGAAATCATCCCGATGCAAGGCTACGACGAGAACGGCTTCCTCAAGGTGTACGACTTCGACGAAACCATTCGTCCGGAAACCACCCTCGAGAGCCTGGCTGCGCTGAAACCTGCGTTCAACCCGAAAGGCGGCACCGTGACTGCAGGTACTTCCTCGCAGATCACCGACGGCGCCTCCTGCATGATCGTCATGAGCGCCCAGCGCGCCCAGGATCTGGGCATCCAGCCGATGGCGGTGGTTCGCGCCATGGCCGTTGCCGGTGTCGATCCGGCGATCATGGGTTACGGCCCGGTACCGTCCACTCAGAAGGCGCTCAAGCGTGCAGGTCTGAGCATGGCTGACATCGATTTCGTCGAGCTCAACGAAGCCTTTGCCGCCCAGGCCCTGCCTGTGCTGAAGGACCTGAAACTGCTCGACAAGATGGAAGAGAAGGTCAACCTGCACGGCGGCGCGATCGCCCTGGGTCACCCCTTCGGTTGTTCCGGTGCCCGTATCTCCGGTACCCTGCTCAACGTCATGAAACAGAACGGCGGCACCTTGGGTGTTTCCACCATGTGCGTGGGCCTTGGCCAAGGCATCACCACCGTCTTCGAGCGCGTTTAAGCGTTAGCGGACAGAAACCGGGGCCCTGTGCCCCGGTTTTGCTTTTTACGGCTTTTTATTTCGGGAACCGCTCATGCAGTTACAGCCAGGACTTTATCGTCACTACAAAGGCCCGCAGTACCGTGTATTCGGTGTGGCACGCCATTCCGAGAGCGAGGAAGAGGTGGTCGTCTACCGGGCGCTGTACGGCGAGTTTGGCTTGTGGGTAAGACCGCTGAGCATGTTCTGTGAAGAGATCGAAGTGGACGGCGAGCGCGTTCCACGCTTTGCTTTGATTCAGGCCGAAGTCAGCCCCATCGGCGCTTCGCAAGTCTGACTGCGCAGCTCCCTGCGCTTGACCTTCGCTTGGTCGCCACTATATATAGCGGGGCCTTAGAGGGCGTCTACAAATTGCTGCTCTCGGCCATGCTGCGTTGAAACCAGCCTCAAAATGCTCATGTACAGCTCGTACAGCGTGCTTTTTCGACTGTTTTCGCCTTGCCTGACCTTCGCTCGCTGCTTTGTAAACACCTCCGGCTTCGTGCCTTCTATATTTCGCAATTCAGGAATTTTCTGATCCATGGGCAAATCGCTGGTCATCGTGGAATCCCCGGCCAAGGCCAAGACCATCAACAAGTATCTGGGCAGCCAGTACGTGGTGAAGTCGAGCATCGGCCACATCCGTGACCTGCCTACCAGCGGCTCGGCAAGTGCCACCAAGGAGCCTGCCAAGCGCGGCAAGGCTGCTGCTGGTGAAGCGCCTGCGCTGTCGCCCAAGGAAAAGGCCAAACGCCAGCTGTTCACCCGTATGGGCGTCGACCCCGAGCACGGCTGGAAGGCCAAGTACGAGATCCTGCCCGGCAAGGAAAAGGTGATCGAAGAACTGCGCCGCCTGGCCAAGGATGCCGACACCATCTATCTCGCAACCGACTTGGATCGCGAAGGGGAAGCCATTGCCTGGCACCTGCGCGAATCCATCGGTGGTGATGACAGCCGCTACAAGCGCGTGGTGTTCAACGAGATCACCAAGAAGGCGATTCAGGAAGCCTTCTCCAAGCCGGGCGAGCTGGACATCAACCGCGTCAACGCCCAGCAGGCGCGGCGCTTCCTCGACCGCGTGGTGGGCTACATGGTCTCGCCGCTGCTGTGGGCCAAGATCGCACGTGGCCTGTCTGCCGGTCGTGTGCAGTCGGTGGCCGTGAAGCTGGTCGTTGCACGCGAGAAAGAGATTCGCGCCTTCGTCCCGGAAGAATACTGGGAAGTGCACGCTGACCTCGGCACCGCGAAGAACGCCAAGGTGCGTTTCGAGGTAGTGCGCGAAAGTGGCGCAGCCTTCAAGCCGGTCAATGAAGCGCAGGCCATGGCCGCGCTGGAGAAGCTCAAGGCGTCCAGCTACAGCGTGGTCAAGCGCGAAGACCGCCCGACCAGCAGCAAACCGTCGGCGCCCTTCATTACCTCCACCTTGCAGCAGGCGGCGAGCAACCGCCTGGGCTTCGGGGTGAAGAAAACCATGATGATGGCTCAGCGTTTGTACGAAGCGGGCTACATCACCTATATGCGTACCGACTCGACCAACCTGTCGAACGACGCGGTAGAGATGGTGCGCGGTTTCATCGGCAGCGAGTACGGCGACAAGTACCTGCCGGGCAAGCCCAACCTGTATTCGAGCAAGGAAGGCGCCCAGGAGGCGCACGAAGCGATTCGTCCGTCCGACGTCAATCTGCGCCCGACCCAGCTGTCCGGCATGGAGCGTGATGCCGAGCGCCTGTATGACCTGATCTGGCGTCAGTTCGTTGCCTGCCAGATGCCGCCGGCTGAATACCTGTCCACCAGCGTCACCGTTGCCGCCGGCGATTTCGAGCTGCGCGCCAAGGGTCGCATCCTCAAGTTCGACGGTTACACCCGTGTGCTGCCGCAGCAGAGCAAGCCGGGCGAGGACGACGTCCTGCCGGAAATGAAGGAAGGCGAGGGCCTCAAGCTGATCCAGCTCGACCCCAGCCAGCACTTCACCAAGCCGCCGGCGCGCTACTCCGAAGCCAGCCTGGTCAAGGAGCTGGAAAAGCGCGGCATCGGCCGCCCGTCCACTTACGCGGCGATCATTTCCACCATCCAGGATCGCGGCTACGTCACGGTGCACAACCGTCGCTTCTATGCCGAGAAGATGGGCGACATCGTCACCGAGCGTCTCGACGAAAGCTTCGCCAACCTGATGGATTACAGCTTTACCGCCACCATGGAAGAACATCTCGACGATGTGGCCCAGGGCGAGCGCGAGTGGAAGCACCTGCTCGACGAGTTCTACGGTGATTTCAAGAAGAAGCTCGAGGTGGCCGAAGCGGGCGAGGGCGGCATGCGTGCCAACCAGCCGACGCTGACCGATATTCCCTGCCGCGAGTGCGGCCGGCCGATGATGATCCGCACCGCCTCCACAGGCGTGTTCCTCGGTTGCTCGGGCTATGCGCTGCCACCGAAGGAGCGCTGCAAGGCCACCATCAACCTGGTGCCGGGCGATGAGATCGCAGCCGATGATGAGGGCGAGTCCGAGTCCCTGGTGTTGCTGGGCAAGCATCGCTGCCCGATCTGCGCCACGGCCATGGATGCTTATCTGCTGGATGAAACCCGCAAGCTGCACATCTGCGGCAACAATCCCGATTGCAGCGGCTATGAGATCGAGCAGGGTCAGTACCGCATCAAGGGCTACGAAGGCCCGAGCCTGGAGTGCGACAAGTGCGGTAGCCAGATGCAGCTCAAGACCGGCCGTTTCGGCAAGTTCTTCGGTTGCACCAATGCCAGCTGCAAGAACACTCGCAAGTTGCTCAAGAACGGTGAAGCGGCGCCGCCGAAGATGGACAAGGTGGATATGCCGGAGCTCAAGTGCGAGAAGGTGGACGACACCTACGTGCTGCGCGACGGCGCATCGGGCCTGTTCCTCGCTGCCAGCCAGTTCCCCAAGAACCGCGAGACGCGTGCGCCGCTGGTGCTGGAAATCGTCCCGCACAAGCATGAGATCGACCCCAAGTACCACTTCCTCTGCGATGCCCCGCAGAAGGATCCGGATGGTCGTCCAGCGGTGATTCGCTACAGCCGCAAGACCAAGGAGCAGTACGTGCAGTCCGAGGTCGATGGTAAGCCCACCGGCTGGCGCGCGTTCTACGATGGCGGCAAGTGGAAGGTCGAGGACAAGCGCTAGTAGCGCCTGGTTGAGATGTGCTTCGCGTCAGCCTGGCGCCGTAACAGCGGCGCCCTGAATGCCTGACGAGATGCGCGTCAGGCAGGGCAGACGCGCGTATCATGACCCGATCTGCTGTGGAGGTAGCCGTAATGGCCAAAGAAATCTATACCCGTACCAACCAGAAGATTTTCTTCGCCGGTATTGCCTTGGATAACTGGCGCAAGGCCGAGGCCTCCGCTGCGTTCAATGTGCAGGCACTGGTGCAGGCCGAGCGAGAAGCCGCGCTGTTTCACCTGTACGGTGGGCTGCTCGGGCTGTGTCATGAGATTGCCGGCTATTACCGCATGAACGACGCTACGCCTTCGCGTGTCGAGTCCTTCGTGCAGCAGGCGGTGCTTGACGGCTCGCCCAGCCCTGAGCTGGCCGAGTTGGTCGAATTGGCGCAGCAGCGCGAAACCTGGCTGGCCGAGTTGCTGGCGGCCTATGCTGCGCTGTTCCAGCCGCCGCGCGAGGAGCGCAAGGCCAAGGTCGATCCGTCCATGCCGCTGATCACCGCTGTCAGCGTTGGCGAAGAGCCGGCCGAGCTGAGCCTGGATGATGTCGATGCCTGGCGTCAGCAACTCAAGGCGTTGGTGCTGCGTTTCCGCGAAGGCCTCAGCGAGTGCTGATTGGGTTTAACTGGACCAGTGGGCTGGGGATGACCCCGGCTGACTGTTACAATGTCGTGTTTTTGCACAGAGACTGAGCCATGCCAACATCCTTCCTGGAAATCGTCGAACTGCCCGATGGGCGTATTGCCCTGCGTCGCGCAGAGGATGAAGAGGCGCTGGTGACTCTGGACTTCTCCGCTGATGCCAAGGCTTTCCTGCAGGGGCAGCACATCGAGGTGGCCAAGGCCATGCTCAATGTCGGCGTGCAGATGGCTGGCCGAATGGCTGAAGGCGATTTCAGTGGCGAAGAAGAAGGCTCGCGCGTTCTGCACTGAAGCCGCTACGGCATAACGCAAACGGGGCTCCAATGGAGCCCCGTTTGCGTTTGTGGATCTTTAACCCAGGCTGATATTCAGGCTTTGCGCCCCGCCGGCATTGGCGGCCTGCGCAAGGCGCTGGCGAGTGCTGTTCTCGACCGGATGCAGCCAACTGATCACGGTATGGCTGCGCCCGAGCTTCAGGGCTTCTTCCGCCAGTGCCAGGGCATTCTGCCCCTGCCGTGGATGCAGTAGGAGAATACGCTCACGGTTCAGGCCAGCTTCGCGCAGCCAGCTTTGCGTAAGGCTGGCTGGTGGTGCCACCAGGGTCAGCCAGCGCGCATCTTGGTTCTCGCTCAGCTCGCGTAGAATCGGGGCCAGCAAGTGCAGGCAGTGACCGGCAGCGCCACGCAGGGCCAGTTCGCTGAACGCCTGATCATCCTCGCTACGAGAGATGTCATTGGTCGCTAACCGTGGCTCACTCGACGTTCCGGCAAGAAAGGCGTCGAAAAGGGGAAGTTGTGGGCGCTCGAACGACTGCTGCACGTACATGGTGTCTCCTCAGCGGCGGATTACACCGACGCTCAAACCTTCGATGACCAGATCCTGGTGTTCCAGGTCCACTTCGATCGGGGCAAACTCAGGATTCTCGGCAATCAGCCAGACCTTGTTGCCCTCGCGCTTGAAGCGCTTGACCGTCACTTCATCGTCGATACGGGCGACGACAATCTGGCCATTGCGGGCTTCACGGGTGGTGTGCACGGCGAGCAGATCGCCATCGAAGATGCCGATGTCTTTCATGCTCATGCCGCGTACACGGAGTAGATAGTCGGCCTTGGGCTGAAAGAACGCCGGATTGATCTGGCAGGATTCCTCGACATGTTGCTGTGCAAGGATCGGTGCGCCGGCGGCGACGCGGCCGATTACTGGGAGGCCCGCATCCTCGTTCGCGGCACCTGCCTCGAAGCCGGGAATGCGAATGCCGCGTGAAGCGCCTGGAGTCATCTCGATAGCCCCCTTGCGGGCGAGGGCCTTGAGGTGCTCTTCTGCGGCGTTGGGCGATTTGAACCCCAGTTCCTGAGCGATTTCCGCGCGGGTGGGTGGGTAGCCGTTGTCTTCCAGGCAGCGTTTGATGAAGGCGAGAATCTCGGCTTGGCGTGGCGTCAGTTTCAGCATGGCTGGGCTCTGTCTTTTTATACAGTGACTGGGATTATATACAGTAAGCGGGTCTTGGCAATGTCCATTTTGTGGATGACTGCCGTCCGGCTTGTTACCCATGCCGGGTAATCTGCGTCTCTGCTTGTTGTAAGCTGTGACCAGCCGGCCAAAAGACGGCTCATGCGGCTTGACAATTCAGTGGGATGAAACGTATGTTTCAAACAAGTGTTTGTCAGGTGATAACTCATGGCTCAGTCGGAAACCGTTGAACGCATTCTCGATGCTGCGGAACAGCTGTTCGCGGAAAAAGGCTTCGCCGAGACATCGCTGCGTCTTATCACCAGCAAGGCCGGGGTCAACCTGGCTGCCGTCAATTACCACTTCGGTTCGAAGAAGGCGCTGATCCAGGCGGTCTTCTCGCGTTTTCTCGGGCCTTTCTGTGCCAGCCTGGAAAAGGAACTTGATCGCCGTCAGGCCAAGTCTGAAACCCAGGCTTCCCTGGAGGAGCTGCTCGAGCTTCTGGTCGAGCAGGCCCTGGCCGTTAAGCCGCGCAGCGGCAATGACCTGTCCATCTTCATGCGCCTGCTCGGTTTGGCCTTCAGCCAGAGCCAGGGTCACCTGCGCAAGTACCTGGAAGAGGTCTACGGCAAGGTTTTCCGTCGTTACATGCTGCTGGTGCATGAAGCTGCGCCGCGCATTCCGCCGCTTGAGCTGTTCTGGCGCGTGCACTTCATGCTTGGCGCCGCGGCGTTCAGCATGTCCGGCATCAAGGCGCTGCGGGCGATGGCCGAGACCGATTTCGGCGTCAACACCTCGATCGAGCAGGTGATGCGCATGATGGTGCCGTTCCTGGCTGCAGGCATGCGTTCTGAGACTGGGGTTGCCGACCCCGCCTTGGCTGGCGCGCAACTCAAACCGCGCAGCAAGACACCGAGCGCCGCGCCCAAGGTTTGACCTGACGGCAGGTGGGCTTGGCTTCGCCCGGCGGCCTGCTAAGCTAGCGGCCCATGTCCGATCTCGATTTACTCCACATCTCCATTGCCGACCAGGCGCTTTACGGCTTTCGTGCTGGGCGGCTGCTGCTGAGCTTGCCTGTCTCCACGGCGTTCAATGGGGTGGGTGAACTTAACGGTTCAGGCTGTACGCCGCGCGGGCTGCATCAGGTACGCGCGAGGATCGGCGCAGGTTTGCCTCTGGCCGCTGTATTGCGCGGTCGTCGCTGGACAGGGGAGGTGTGGTCACCTGAGCTGCACGAGCAGTTTCCTGGCCGCGACTGGATTCTCACCCGTATTCTCTGGCTAAGCGGTCTTGAGCCGGGGCGCAATCGCCTGGGCGAGGTCGATACCTTTCGCCGTTACATTTATCTGCATGGCACACCGGATACGGAACCCATGGGTACACCGTTGTCCCATGGCTGCATTCGTTTGCGTAACGCCGACATGCTGGCGCTTTTCGAGCGCGTACCGCCGCACTGCAAGGTACGTATCGATGAAGCACCGTGCCCGCAGTGGGCTGCAGACCAAGACTTCACGTAAGGAAATACACTCATGCAAGGCTCTTTGATGATGGACATCGCTGGTACCTGGTTGACCGCCGAGGATCGCCAGATGCTGCGCCAGCCCGAAGTGGGCGGTCTGATCATTTTTGCCCGCAATATCGAATCGCCGCGCCAGGTTCGCGAGCTGTGCCAGAGTATCCGTGCCCTGCGCCCGGATCTGCTGCTGGCGGTGGATCAGGAAGGTGGCCGGGTACAGCGTCTGCGCCAGGGCTTTCTGCGTCTGCCGGCGATGCGCGCCATCGCCGACAACGACAATGCCGAGGTGCTCGCCGAGCATTGCGGCTGGCTGATGGCGACCGAGGTGTTGGCGGTTGGCCTGGATCTGAGTTTCGCGCCGGTACTGGATCTCGACCACCAGCGCAGTGCGGTGGTTGGCAGTCGTGCCTTCGAGGGTGATCCGCAGCGGGCCACCACGCTGGCGGCCGCTTTCATCCGCGGCATGCATCAGGCGGGGATGGCCGCTACCGGCAAACACTTCCCCGGGCACGGCTGGGCCGAGGCGGACTCTCATGTCGCCATCCCGCTCGACGAGCGCAGTCTCGATGACATCCGCGCTTGCGACATGCAGCCGTTCAAGCGTCTGGTCCACGAACTCGATGCAGTGATGCCGGCGCATGTCATCTATTCTCAGGTTGACGAGCAACCGGCTGGCTTCTCCCGTCGCTGGCTGCAGGACATCTTGCGCGGCGAGCTGGGCTTCGAGGGTGTGATTTTCAGCGACGACCTGTCCATGGCCGGTGCCCATGTGGTCGGCGATGCCGGCAAGCGTATCGAGGCGGCACTGGCTGCGGGGTGCGATATGGGGCTGGTGTGCAATGACCGCGCTTCGGCCGAGCTGGCGCTCAGTGCCTTGCAGCGTCTGCGAGTGACACCGTCTGCGCGCCTAGAGCGTATGCGTGGCCGTGGTCACGCCACTACCGAATACCGCCAGGCGCCACGCTGGCTTACCGCTGTGGCGGCCCTGAGAGCTGCCCAGTTGCTCGACTGAGGACCTGCCTATGACTGTCTACGCCATTATCGGCGGCACCGGCCTGACCCAGCTGGAAGGGTTGACGATTCACGAAGCGCTGCCGCTGGATACCCCTTACGGGGCGCCATCCGCCGATATCCTGCGGGGCAGTTACGCCGGGCGCGAAGTGCTGTTTCTCGCCCGCCACGGTCAGCCGCACCGGATTCCACCGCATCAGGTGAACTACCGGGCCAACCTCTGGGCGCTCAGGCAGGCCGGCGCCAAGGCCATTGTCGCGGTCAATGCGGTGGGAGGGATTCATGCTGCCATGGGCACTGGGCATTTCTGCGTGCCACATCAGATCATCGATTACACCTCCGGGCGTGCGCACACCTTTTATGAAGGCGATCTGGAGCATGTGACCCACGTCGATTTCAGCCAGCCGTACGACAAGCAGTTGCGCGAGGGGTTGGTGGCGGCGCTGCGGGCCGAAAACGCGGCATTCAGCGATCACGGAATCTATGGCTGTACTCAGGGGCCGCGACTGGAAACGGCGGCGGAAATCGCCCGCATGGAGCGCGATGGCTGCGACCTGGTAGGCATGACCGGCATGCCCGAAGCGGTATTGGCGCGCGAATTGGCGCTGCCCTACGCCTGCCTGGCGCTGGTGGTGAATCCGGCGGCGGGGAAATCCAGCGCCTTGATCACCATGGCCGAGATCGAGCGAGTGATCGAGCAGGGCATGGGGACGGTCAAGGCGGTGTTGGCGCGCGTGCTGAGTAACTAGCTTCTCTACAAAGACAGCGGTCAATGCTCGTCAGTCAGGCGTCGACGCGCCGAATCTGTGGGCGCGGCGCCCCGCCGCGAATCAGGGCGGAGCGTACTTGAAAAACTTCGCCCTGGGGCTCCTGCGGAAGGCCTGGCGGCATCAGATTTCCGCTCAGAGCGGGCTGATGCGTACCAGTGCGCCCAGGCTTCCATGGTCCAGGTAGGTCAGGCTGTTGTCCTTCAGGCGCTGAGCCACTTTCATGTGCTCGCTGCTCTCGAGCAGGCCGTCGACGCTGAACTGGTTGATCCACAATTCCAGATCAAGGTCGGCAAAGCGCTCCTGAGTAAAGCTCAGGGTGCCTTCGACCACGTGATGGCCGAAACGCTCTTCACCGCTGCTGACGGCCACTCGGCTCGGCGAGCTGCCGATGGTCTGGCTCCAGGCCTTGTGCAGCAATACCTGATAACCGCTGCCCGGATTGAGCTTGGCCGCCTCGCCATCTAGCGTTGTCGGGCGTTCGTTGCCAGTGATCGGCAATGCTGTGCCCGCCCAGTCGTCCGGTGCCACCTTGGGGGCGAAGACAGGTTCGCCGGCCTGGCGGAATACCAGCAATTCGACCTGATAAAGACGTTCGGCAAAGGCGCTCGGTGCCAGCAGGCAGAGCAGCAGGGCGATCAGGTGCAATGGGCGCATGTGTGAGTCCTTCAGGTGGTGGGCGCGAGGCGCTCGAGCAGGGCTTCCAGGGTGTTGAAGCGTTCTTCCGCACGCTCCATCGGCACCTGGATCTTGAAGACGGTGGCGCCTTCGAACTTGTAGCGTTTCGGTTGTGCCTGGATCAGCTTGATCAGGGTCAGCGGGTCGACGCAGGTTTCCGCGGCGAACTCGATTCGTCCACCCTGCGGGCCGGCGTCGACCTTGCTGATGCCGAGCTTGTCGGCCTGCAGCTTGAGCAGGGTCAGGCGCATGAGGTTCTTGGTCGGCTCCGGCAGCAGGCCGAAACGGTCGATCATTTCTACCTGAAGCTCCTTCAGGCCGTCCTCGTCGCTGGCGTTGGCGATGCGTTTGTAGAGGATCAGGCGGCTGTGCACGTCGGGCAGGTAGTCCTCGGGGATCAGCGCCGGTACACGCAGGTTGATCTCCGGGCCGCCGCCCAATGGCTGGTCGAGGTTCGGCTGCTCGCCTTTCTGGATGGCCTTGACCGCGCGTTCGAGCATTTCCATGTAGAGGGTGAAGCCGACCGCCTGAATCTGCCCGCTCTGTCCATCGCCAAGCAGTTCGCCAGCGCCGCGAATTTCTAGGTCATGGGTAGCGAGGACGAAGCCGGCGCCGAGATCCTGGGCGCCCGCGATGGCCTCCAGGCGTTTTTCCGCATCCGGGGTCATCTGCTTGCGCGGTGGCGTCAGCAGGTAGGCGTAGGCCTGGTGGTGGCTACGACCGACACGGCCGCGCAACTGGTGCAGCTGGGCCAGGCCGAACTTGTCGGCGCGGTCGATGATGATGGTGTTGGCGCTAGGCACGTCGATACCGGTCTCGATGATGGTCGAGGCCACCAGCACGTTGAAGCGCTTGTGGTAGAAGTCGCTCATCACCTGCTCGAGATCACGTTCGCGCATCTGTCCGTGACCTATGCCGATACGCGCCTCGGGCACCAGCTCGGCCAGCTCACTGGCGCATTTCTCGATGGTCTTTACATCGTTGTGCAGGTAGTAGACCTGGCCACCGCGCAGCAGCTCGCGCAGCAGCGCTTCCTTGATGGTCGGCTTGTTGCTTTCCATGACGAAGGTGCGCACCGACAGACGCCGCGCTGGTGGCGTGGCGATGATCGACAGGTCGCGCATGCCGGCCACGGCCATGTTCAGCGTGCGCGGGATCGGCGTGGCAGTCAGGGTGAGGATGTCGACCTCGCTGCGCAGGGCCTTGAGCTGTTCCTTCTGGCGCACGCCGAAGCGGTGTTCCTCGTCGATGATGGCCAGACCGAGGTTGTGGAACTTGACGTCGTCCTGCAGCAGCTTGTGCGTGCCGATGACGATATCCACCTTGCCTTCGGCCAGTTGCTGCACGGCCTCGCCGACTTCCTTGGCGCTCTTGAAGCGGCTCATCACCTCGACCTTCACCGGCCAGTCGGCGAAGCGGTCGCGGAAGCTGTTGTAGTGCTGCTGGGCGAGCAGGGTGGTGGGCACCAGCACGGCGACCTGCTTGCCGCTGTGCACGGCGATGAAGGCGGCGCGCATGGCCACCTCGGTCTTGCCGAAGCCGACGTCGCCGCAGACCAGGCGATCCATCGGCTTGCCGGCCAGCATGTCGGCGCGCACGGCATCGATGGCGGCCTGCTGGTCCGGGGTTTCCTCGAAGGGGAAACCGGCGCTGAAGGTGGCGTAGTCCAGTGCCGGGTCCTGGAAGGCGAAGCCTTCACGAGCGGCGCGGCGGGCGTAGATGTCGAGCAGCTCGGCGGCAACATCGCGCACCTGTTCGGCCGCCTTGCGCTTGGCCTTCTGCCAGACCTCCGAGCCGAGGCGATGCAGCGGCGCCAGGGCATCGTCACTGCCGGTGTAGCGGGCGATCAGATGCAGGCTGGCCACGGGTACGTAGAGCTTTGCCTCGTCGGCATACTGCAGGGCGAGGAATTCGGCGGCCTGGCCGTCGAACTCCATGGTCACCAGGCCCAGATAGCGGCCGACGCCGTGATCGATATGCACCACCGGCGCGCCTTCGCGCAGCTCGGTGAGGTTCTTGATCACGTTGTCGCCGCCTTCTCGGCCTTTTTCGCGGCGGCGACGCTGCATCACGCGCTGGCCGAACAGCGGGCTCTCGGCGATCAGTGCCAGGTCGTCGAGCAGCAGGCCTTCATCAAGTGGTGCGATGCAGATGTTGAGGCGTTCAGGGCTGGCGACGAAGGCCGGCCAGCCCTCGACTTCCCGGGGCTTGAGCTTGAGGCGGGCGAGCAGTTCCAGCAGCACCTCGCGGCGACCGGCTGATTCGGCGCAGAACAGCACGCGGCCTGGATATTCTTCGATAAAGCGGCGCAACGCTGCCAGCGGTTCGCCGGCCTTGGCCTGAATTGCCAGGTCGGGCAGGGCGCGTGCGTCAAAACGGGTCTGGCCGACGCCGGGCTCGATATCGTCCTGATTGACCACCACCCGCGGCCAGCTCTTCAGACGGGCGAAGCAGTCCTCGACCGGCAGGAAGATGTCGGCAGGTGGCAGCAGCGGGCGCTCCGGGTCGACTCGGCGGTCCTCATAGCGGCTCCGCGCATCTGTCCAGAAATGCTCGGCAGCCTTTTCGATGCCGGGCAGGGAGAACACCTGGGTGTCGCCTGGCAGGTAGTCGAACAGGGTATCTGTCTCTTCGAAGAACAACGGCAGGTAGTACTCGATGCCGGCGGGGGTGATGCCGGTGGAAAGGTCCTGATAGATCGGGCAGCGACGGAAATCCACGTCGAAGCGCTCGCGGAAACGTCCGCGGAAATCGGTGACAGCTTTCTTTTCCAGCGGAAATTCACGCGCCGGCAACAGACGGATCGACTCGACCTTGTCCACCGAGCGCTGGGTCTCGGGGTCGAAGGTGCGCAGGGTTTCGATTTCGTCGTCGAACAGGTCGATGCGGTAGGGCGTGTCACTGCCCATCGGGAACAGATCGATCAATGCGCCGCGCACGGCGAACTCGCCGTGCTCGTACACCGTATCGACGCAGCGGTAGCCGGCGGCCTCCAAGCGGCCGCGCATCTGCTCCACATCGAGTTTCTGGCCCACATCCAGCACCAGGCTGCCACCCAGCAGAAAGCGCTTCGGTGCCAGGCGGTGTAGGGCGGTGGTGATCGGCACTACGAGGATGCCGCGGCTCAGCTGCGGCAGGCGATAGAGTGCTGCGATGCGTTGCGAGATGATGTCCTGGTGCGGCGAGAAGACATCGTAGGGCAGGGTTTCCCAGTCGGGAAAGTGCAGCACTGGCAGGTCGGGGGCGAAGAACGCCAGTTCTTCCTGCAGCCGCTCGGCGCTCTGGCTGCCTTCGGTGAGCACCAGCGTGAAGCGTCCGGCATTGCTGGCCGCTTCGGCGATAGTCAGGGACAGCGCGGCGCCGGGCAGGTTACCCCACTGTTGTTTGCCGGCGCTGGCCGGTAGAGACGGAAGACGCAGTACGGACACGGGCGGCTCACGGTCGTGACGAAAGGCCGGGAATTGTAGCGGGGCTTGGTGGTCAATGTCAGTCGCGACAGGCGCGCATTGCTCATGCCCGCGCGCGCCGTCATAATGTAGCCCCTTTTTTCAGCCCCTACATGTGGAAGGTACTGCCCGTGACTCAGAAGCCCGACCAGTGTCTCGGTGAATGGATCGATCGTGAAGCCCTCGCGGAAGCGATGATTCCGCTGATTGGTCAGCTCTATCGCAACAACAATGTGGTGACCTCGATCTATGGCCGTGGCCTGATCAACCGTTCGGTCATCGACATCCTCAAGGCTCACCGTTTCGCTCGCCATCGCCTTGCCGATGAGGCTGAACTGTCGGTGCACGACACCTTCCCCATGCTCAAGGCCATGAGCGAGCTCAAGCTGGGCGCCGCCTCCGTGGACCTGGGCAAGCTGGTTGCCAAGTTCAAGGCCGAAGGCGCTGGTCGCAGCGTCGAGCAGTTCGTCAAGGACGAGCTGGCCGAGGTGGTCGGCAAGCAGAACGGTTCCGGTCGTGAAGGCACCGACGTGGTCCTCTACGGCTTTGGTCGTATCGGCCGCCTGCTGGCGCGCATCCTGATCGAGAAGACCGGTGGTGGCGACGGCCTGCGCCTGCGTGCCATTGTTGTGCGTAAGGGTGCCAGCAACGATCTGGTCAAGCGTGCCAGCCTGCTGCGTCGTGACTCGGTACACGGCAAGTTCAACGGCACCATCACCATCGATGAAGAGAACAACACCCTGACAGCCAACGGCAACCTGATCCAGGTGATCTATGCCAAGGACCCGAAGGAAGTCAACTACACCCAGTACGGCATCAAGAACGCACTGTTGGTGGACAACACCGGTGTGTGGCGTGATGCCGAGGGCTTGGGTCAGCACCTGGCCTGCCCGGGCGTCGATCGCGTCGTTCTCACCGCACCTGGCAAGGGCGCGCTGAAGAACATCGTGCACGGCATCAACCACAGCGAAATCACCGCTGAGGACAAGATCATCTCCGCGGCTTCCTGCACCACCAACGCCATCGTGCCGGTGCTCAAGGCGGTCAATGATCAGTACGGCATCGTCAACGGTCACGTCGAGACCGTTCACTCGTACACCAACGACCAGAACCTGATCGACAACTTCCACAAAGGCAGTCGTCGTGGTCGTAGCGCCGCGCTGAACATGGTCATCACCGAAACCGGCGCTGCTACCGCTGCGGCCAAGGCGCTGCCGGTTCTGAAAGGCAAGCTGACCGGCAACGCCATTCGTGTGCCGACGCCGAACGTGTCCATGGCTATCCTCAATCTGAACCTGGAGAAGGCCACCACTCGCGAAGAGATCAACGAGTACCTGCGCCAGATGGCCATGCACTCGGATCTGCAGAAGCAGATCGACTTCGTCAGCTCGCAGGAAGTGGTATCGACCGACTTCGTCGGTTCGCGCCATGCCGGCGTGGTGGATGCCGAAGCCACCATCGCCAACGATAACCGTGTTGTGCTGTACGTCTGGTACGACAACGAGTTCGGTTACAGCTGCCAGGTGGTGCGCGTGATGGAAGACATGGCCGGGGTCAACCCGCCGGCCTTCCCGCGCTAAGCGTCAAGGTCGCAAAAAAACGGGAGCTTCGGCTCCCGTTTTTTTATGGTGCGCCAGGCATGGCGCGTAGCGCCGTGACTGGCGCTGTCGGGTTCACTGTGGTGGTGAGCCTGGCGACTTGGAGGTGAAAGTCCTCTACACACCCGGCAAGGGGAA
>NZ_PGLR01000049.1 GCF_002803095.1 Pseudomonas sp. ZH-FAD
GGCGCAGCATGGTGTCGTTGCCCTCCGAGCCCGAACCGGTGAAGAACACATGGTTCATGCCGGCCAGCGCCAGCTGGGAGATGGCATGGGCCAGCTCCAGCACCGGTGGATGGGCGGTCTGGAAGAAGGTGTTGTAGAACGGCAACTGGCGCATCTGAGTAGCGGCAGCTTCGACCAGCTCCTCGCGGCCATAGCCGACGGCCACACACCACAGACCGGCCATGCCATCGAGGATCTTGTTGCCCTCGCTGTCCCACAGGTGCACGCCCTTCGCTTCAGTGATGATGCGCGGCCCTTTTTCGGCCAGCTGCTTGTAGTCACTGAACGGCGCCAGATGGTGGGCCTGGCTCAGGGCCTGCCACTGGGCGGTCTTGGGGTTGTTCGCTTGCTTGTTCATTACCACACCTTCTTCTGTGAACGCGGCCGGCTCACGGACTCTTGTAGAGTGGGCCGGGCGGCGATCCGCTTCAGCGCGCTCAAGTAGGGTGGGCTTCAGCCCACCGAATCGGCCTGCAATGGTGGGCTAAAGCCCACCCTACACCTGCGCCGCAACTACACCGATAGCAGGAGGAACTCGCGTTCCCAGGAGCTGATCACGCGCTTGAAGTTCTCGTGCTCGGCACGCTTGACCGCTACATAGCCACGGATGAACTTCTCGCCGAGGAATTTCTCGGCGTCCTTGCAGGCTTCCATACGCTCCAGGGCACTCTCGATGGTCACCGGCAGGCGCAGATTGCGACGCTCGTAACCGCGGCCCTTGACCGGCGCACCGGGTTTCACCCCGCCGACCATGCCCATGTAGCCGCACAGCAGGGTCGCCGCCAGCACCAGGTAGGGGTTGGCATCGGCGCCAGCCAGGCGGTTTTCCACGCGGCGGTTCTGCGGGCTGGCCTCAGGTACGCGCAGGCCTACGGTGCGGTTCTCCTCGCCCCATTCCACGTTCACCGGCGCCGAGGTATCGGGCAGGAAGCGGCGGAACGAGTTGACGTTCGGCGCGAACAGCGGCAGCAGCTCGGGGATGTATTTCTGCAACCCCCCGATGTGGTGCATGAACAGCTCGCTCATCGTCCCGTCTTCGTTGGAGAAGATGTTCTTGCCGGTTTTGATGTCGACCACACTCTGGTGGATGTGCATGGCGCTGCCAGGCTCGTCGGTGATCGGCTTGGCCATGAACGTGGCCGCCACGTCATGCTTGAGCGCGGCCTCACGCATGGTGCGCTTGAACACCAGAATCTGGTCGGCCAGGTGCAGTGCATCGCCATGACGGAAGTTGATTTCCATCTGCGCCGGGCCTTCTTCGTGGATCAGGGTGTCCAGATCCAGACCTTGCAGTTCGCACCAGTCGTACATGTCTTCGAACAGCGGGTCGAACTCGTTGGCCGCGTCGATGGAAAAGCTCTGACGGCCGGTTTCCGGGCGGCCGGAGCGCCCAACAGGTGCTACCAGCGGGAAGTCCGGGTCGCTGTTGCGCTTGGTCAGGTAGAACTCCATCTCCGGCGCGACGATGGGCTTCCAGCCCTTCTCGGCGTACATCTGCAACACCTTCTTGAGGATGTTGCGCGGCGACAGTTCGATAGGGTTGCCCTGCTTGTCGAACGTATCGTGGATCACCATGGCGGTGGGCTCGATGGCCCAGGGCACGACGAAGACAGCGTTGGCGTCCGGACGGCAGAACATGTCGATGTCCGCTTCGTCCAGCAGGTCGTAATAGATGTCGTCCTCGACATAGTCGCCCGTCACGGTCTGTAGCAGCACGCTCTCGGGGAGGCGCATGCCTTTCTCGTCGAGAAACTTGTTGGTCGGCGAGATCTTGCCGCGGGCAATGCCGGTCAGGTCACTGATCAGGCATTCGACTTCGGTGATTTTGCGTTCTTTCAGCCAGCTCGTAAGCTGGTCTAGCTTGGTACTCATAGAGACCTCAGGGTTGTAGAACCAGCTTGAGTTATAGCGGGTTCAGCGTTGCCCCGCCTTCTCCCTGCAAGCCTCACCAAAGGCCTGAAAGAAGGCGAGATATTCGGGTGGATGCTACTAGGGGTGCGGCACCTCCGACACCCGGCATTTCACTCCACCGAAATAAAATCGCTCACCCTTTCTCACGAGCCCCGAGCCGTCTAGCTCGGAACATTGCGCGAGCCCAGCGAAGCCCGCGAGTGGGCGGTGCGTTGCAGAGCAACGGCCAGGGCGCACGCCAGGGAGCGTTGCGCAGCCACGTACGCTATCGTGCAGGGTATGGAACGAGCGAACAGCCTGACGAGACAGGCCGCGCGGCGCAGAGGCCGCAAGGGAGAGATGTTGCTGCGTTGCAGCGGTCATGCTCATGACTGATGGAAGCCACATGATGAGCGGGCTCGCCTCGTTGATGAGGGAAGAGGTCGCGTGACCGATGGTCCTGGTGCAAGCGCTGACGCCGATAGCCGGCAGGCAAAACATGAGACACCCGTATTATTGCTGTTATGGGTTTGAACCGAGCTTAGCCTTGTTCATTTTTTTACACAATAGCCCTGTAAAAAATTGAACACACCCCACTGAGCAGCCTGAAAGATCAACGCTTGGAGCCCGCTGAAAGGCCTTGAAATGCCCCAAAAATGGCCGCCATGCCCCACTAAAGGGCATCATTGGGCCAGCTTGACAGTAAAGTGCGTTTCGGATTGACTCACACCCATGCAGTCGCATGATTGATATATTTAACAAAAAGGTGTTGCATCATGTCGGTACCCCCGCGTGCCGTTCAGCTTAACGAAGCGAACGCGTTCCTCAAGGAACATCCCGAGGTCCAGTTCGTCGACCTTCTTATTGCAGATATGAATGGCGTGGTGCGCGGCAAGCGCATCGATCGAAACGCCCTGCACAAGGTGTACGAGAAAGGCATCAACCTGCCGGCCTCGCTCTTCGCCCTCGACATCAATGGCTCCACCGTCGAGAGCACCGGCCTTGGCCTGGATATCGGTGACGCCGACCGTATCTGCTTCCCCATCCCCAATACCCTGTGCAACGAACCCTGGCAGAAGCGCCCCACCGCGCAGCTGCTGATGACCATGCACGAGCTGGACGGCACGCCTTTTTTCGCCGACCCGCGTGAGGTATTGCGCCAGGTGGTGCAGAAGTTCGACGAACTGGGCCTGCGTATCTGCGCAGCCTTCGAACTCGAGTTCTACCTGATCGACCAGGAGAACGTGAACGGTCGCCCGCAGCCGCCACGCTCGCCAATCTCAGGCAAGCGCCCGCACTCCACCCAGGTCTACCTGATCGACGATCTCGACGAATACGTCGATTGCCTGCAGGACATGCTCGAAGCCGCCAAGGAGCAGGACATCCCGGCCGACGCCATCGTCAAGGAAAGCGCCCCGGCACAGTTCGAGGTCAACCTGCATCACGTCGAAGACGCCATCAAGGCCTGCGACTACGCGCTGCTGCTCAAGCGCCTGATCAAGAACATCGCCTACGACCATGAAATGGATTCCACCTTCATGGCCAAGCCCTACCCGGGCCAGGCGGGCAATGGTCTGCACGTGCACATCTCGCTGCTGGACAAGAAGACCGGCAAGAACATCTTCGCCGCCGACGATCCGCTGCAGAACACCTCGCTGCGTCATGCCGTGGGCGGCATTCTCGACACCATGGCGGCGTCGATGGCCTTCCTCTGCCCCAACGTCAACTCCTACCGCCGCTTCGGTGCACAGTTCTACGTACCCAATGCCCCGAGCTGGGCGCTGGACAACCGCACCGTGGCCGTACGCGTGCCGACTGGCAGCGCCGACGCGGTACGCATCGAACACCGCGTCGCCGGTGCAGATGCCAACCCCTACCTGATGCTGGCGTCGATTCTCGCCGGCATCCACCACGGCCTGACCAACCAGATCGAGCCGGGCGAGCCGATCGAGGGCAACTCCTACGAACAGCTCGAACCCAGCCTGCCAAACAACCTGCGCGATGCCCTGCGCGAGCTGGACGACAGCGAAGTGCTGAACAAGTACATCGATCCGAAGTACATCGACATCTTCGTCGCATGCAAGGAAGCCGAGCTGCAGGAGTTCGAGACCACCATCTCCGACCTCGAATACAACTGGTACCTGCACACCGTGTAACACCGAGAAAGCCGGCCGCAGAGCCGGCTTCTTTTTGTCTGCCAACTGCCAATCGCCTGCTCCGGCGTCTTGCTGTTCGCCGTATGGCGACTGCGCTGACATGCATCAACCCCCGGCGCACAAGACCGCCGGATACTGTTGCTTTGATCAATCGGGGAGTTACTCATGCAACGCGCTCTTGCCGCCATCCTGCTAGGCCTGAGCTGCGGCCTGGCTCAGGCCGCCGACAGCATCCGTGTCTACAACTGGAACGATTACATCGCGCCGCAGGTGCTGGAGAACTTCACCCGCGACACCGGCATCGAAGTCGAGTACCACACCTTCGCCAGCGCCGAGGAGTTGGCGCAAGCGCTGGAAAGCGGCCAGCCCATCGACATCGCCGTGCCCTCGCACAACGACCTGCCAGGGCTGATCGCCAGCGGCCGCATTCGCCCGCTGGATTTCGACCTGCTGCCCAACCGCACGCACCTGGACAAGCAACTGCTGAGCAAGCTGGCTGCGGTCGACCCGCAGAACCAGCACGCCGTCCCCTACCTGTGGGGCGCGGTTGGCCTGGCAATCAATACCCCACGAGCCGAGGCCGCCTATGGTGGACCC
Source organism: Pseudomonas sp. ZH-FAD (assembly GCF_002803095.1). GTDB lineage: Bacteria > Pseudomonadota > Gammaproteobacteria > Pseudomonadales > Pseudomonadaceae > Aquipseudomonas. Next base: position 4,683 of record NZ_PGLR01000049.1, read on the forward strand.
CTGCCGGACAGCTGGAGCCTGTTGTTCGACGCCGAACAGAGCAAGCGTCTGGCCAGTTGCGGCATCAGCGTGCTGGATGCACCGGATGAAACCCTGTCGCTACTGCTCAACTACCAGGGTCGTAGCCTCGCCCGCAGCGCACCGAGCCGCGTCGAGCGCGCCGGAGAGATACTCGACGCCCTGCGCCCGAACCTGCGCTACGTCGACAGCGAACGCTATATCGAAGATCTCAACAGCGGCGACCTGTGCCTCGCCATGGCCTGGGTCGGCGACGCCCTGGCCGCAGCCCAGGCCGGCCAGCCAGTGCGCTTCGTGGTACCGGACGAGGGCTCGGTACTCTTCGTCGACAACCTGGTGATTCCCGCCAATGCCAGCCGCCCCGACCTCTCTCACCGTTTCATCGACTACCTGATGCAGCCGCAGGTAATCGCCCAGATCACCGCCGAGACGCTCTACCCCAACGGCAATACCGACTCGGCACAGTTCATCGACAGCGCCCTGCTGCAGCAGCCCGGCCTGTATCCGGATCAGGACACCAAACGCCGCCTGTATCCACTGGAGGTTCTCTCGGAGAAACATGCCCAGGTACGCAACAACGTCTGGCAGCGCTTCCGCGACGGCAGCTGAGCGGATGGCGAGGCTTGCCTCGCCAACACCGCCTGACGTCCAATAGCACCTCGCCCACCGAGGAGCTCACCATGTCGCGCCCCGCCAGCACCCGCAAACCGCGCGCCAGCAGCCAGGCACGTATTGCCGTGATTCTCGCAGCAGCACGCGAACTGCTGGCCGAGCAAGGTGTGGCCAATCTGTCGGTCTACACGGTGGCCGAACGAGCCGGCATTCCGCCGTCTTCGGTGTATCACTTCTTCGCCAGCGTACCGGCACTGCTCGAAGGTCTTACCGCAGACGTGCACGCAGCCTTTCGCGCCTGCCTGCAGGAGCCCGTCGAGCATGCCAGCCTGAACACCTGGCATGACCTGTCGCGTATCGTCGAACAACGCATGCTGGACATCTACGCGCGCGACGCCGCGGCGCGCCAGCTGATCCTCGCCCAGCACGGCCTGGCCGAAGTCACTCAAGCGGACCACCAGCACGACATCGAACTGGGCCGCCTGATGCAGGCATTGTTCGAGCGCCACTTCCCCCTGCCGCAATTACCGACGGATATCGATGTATTCGCCCTGGCCATGGAGCTGGGTGATCGCGTCTACGCACGCTCCGTGCAACTGCATGGCGAAATCACACCACGCCTGGCCGAGGAAGGTATGCGCGTTTTCGATGCCTACCTGGGCCTGTACCTGCCGGCCGCGCTGCCAAAGAGACCTGCGCCGCTGGCGTAATCCCCGCGTAGAGATCGCCAGGCCACCGAAGCCAAGCCCCCAATTCCTCGCCCATAGTTGATTGGCGCACACGGAGCCGCTGCGCTCCACATAGATTTAATCCGATAAAAATCGGATAAATTTCAGCAACCCGACCAAACGCACCTTCTAATATCGATATTTATCGGATATAAATCGACCACCCTGCCATGGTCGATGTCCAGCCACGGCACTCCGAGAAGGCCCTCCGCTACCGCCGGAGCGGCCCGTGAACGAGCTAGAGAGGTGCTTAATGTCCCGTATCGTTACCGTCGCCGCGACCCAGATGGCCTGCTCCTGGGATACCCCCGCTAACATCGCCAACGCCGAGAGGCTGGTGCGCCAGGCGGCAGCCCAGGGCGCCCAGATCATCCTGATCCAGGAGCTGTTCGAGGCGCCCTACTTCTGCCAAAAACCGAACGCCGACTACACCCAGCTGGCCACCACGGTGGCGGAAAATCCGGCCATCCAGCACTTCCAGAAGGTCGCTGCCGAGCTGCAGGTGGTACTGCCGATCAGCTTCTTCGAGCGCGCTGGCCGCGCGCGCTTCAACAGCATTGCCATCATCGATGCCGACGGCAGCAATCTCGGTATTTATCGGAAAAGCCATATCCCGGACGGCCCCGGCTACCACGAGAAGTATTACTTCAACTCCGGCGATACCGGCTTCAAGGTCTGGGATACCGCCTACGCCAGAATCGGTGTCGGCATCTGCTGGGATCAGTGGTTCCCGGAATGCGCGCGCAGCATGGCGCTGATGGGCGCGGAAATCCTCTTCTATCCGACCGCCATCGGCAGCGAGCCGCACGATGCCAATATCAGCTCGCGCGATCACTGGCAGCGTGTGCAGCAGGGCCATGCCGGCGCCAACCTGATGCCGCTGGTGGCCAGCAACCGCATCGGCCGCGAAGAACAGGACGGCTACGACATCACCTTCTACGGCAGCTCGTTCATCGCCAACCAGTTCGGCGAGAAGGTCGAGGAGCTGAATCAGACCGAGGAAGGCGTGCTGGTGCACAGCTTCGATCTGACCGAGCTGGAGAAAGTGCGCACGGCCTGGGGTGTGTTCCGCGACCGCCGGCCGAACCTATACTGGCCGCTTTCCACGCTCGATGGTGAAACCCCATCCGAATGAACGTAGCCCGGATGCAACCCGGGGCTTTTTCTCACAACTCCCCGGATTGCATCCGGGCTACAGGTGAAATATGACCACCCTGAACACCACGCCACGCGCCGATGGTTTCCACATGCCCGCCGAGTGGGCACCGCACAGCCAGACCTGGATGGTCTGGCCCGAGCGCCCGGACAACTGGCGCAACGGCGGCAAGCCGGCACAGGCGGCCTTCACCGCCGTGGCCAAGGCCATCGCCCAGTTCGAACCGGTAACCGTCTGCGTATCCGCGGCGCAGTACGAAAACGCCCGCGCGCGCCTGGACGACGCCAACATCCGCCTGGTGGAAATCACCACCGACGACGCCTGGGTGCGCGACACCGGCCCGACCTTCGTCACCAATGCCAGCGGCGAAGTGCGCGGCGTGGACTGGGCGTTCAACGCCTGGGGCGGTTTCGATGGTGGCTTGTACTGGCCCTGGCTGCGTGACGACCAGGTGGCGCGCAAGATTCTCGAGATCGAAGGCTGCAAGCGCTATCGCACCGAAGGTTTCGTGCTCGAGGGTGGCTCGATCCACGTCGACGGCGAAGGCACCCTGATCACCACCGAAGAGTGCCTGCTGAACAGGAACCGCAACCCGCACCTGTCGCGCGAAGAGATCGAGAATGTGCTGCGCGAGCACCTGGCCATCGACACGGTGATCTGGCTGCCCGACGGCCTGTACAACGACGAGACCGACGGCCACGTCGACAACTTCTGCTGCTACGTGCGCCCAGGTGAGGTGCTGCTGGCCTGGACCGACGATCAGAACGATCCCAACTACCCGCGCTGCCAGGCCGCCATGCGTGTGCTGGAAAGCGCGCGCGACGCCAAGGGCCGTCAGCTGACCGTGCACAAGATGCCGATCCCTGGCCCGATCCACGCCACCGCAGAAGAATGCGCGGGTGTCGACATCGTCGACGGCAGCCAGGAGCGTAGCCCAGAGGTTCGCCTGGCCGGCTCCTACGTCAACTTCCTGATCGTCAACGGCGGCATCGTCGCGCCGAGCTTCGATGACCCGAAGGACGAAGAGGCCCGCGCGATTCTGCAGCGCATCTTCCCCGAGCATCGCGTGGTGATGGTGCCGGGCCGCGAGATTCTGCTCGGTGGTGGCAATATCCACTGCATCACTCAGCAGCAGCCGGCACCACAAGGTGCCTGAGTCTGATCGCTCGACACAGCAGTGCTGAAAACGCCCGGCAGATGCCGGGCGTTTTCGTTCATCCGCCCCGCGACATGGACCTATTTCATCTTGCAGGTGTTGATGCCCAGCAAGGGATAGGCCGGGCAGAAACGGAAGATTCCGGTGGCCAGCGGCACCACGCCAATCCAGCCCCACAGGCCGATCACGCCGGCCAGACTGAGGGCGATCAGGATCAGACCCGCGGCAATGCGCAGGCTGCGGTCGAGCGTTCCAACATTGGCTTTCATCGAGGTTCTCCAGGTCAACGCCCGCGCCGGCCTTCCAGCGCGGCAAAGATCAGCATGCCGCCGAGCATCGCGGCAACGAACAACGCCGACTGCCAGTGCCAGGTCAGCAGGATGGCCACGGCTGGCCCCGGACAGATGCCAGCGATGCCCCAACCGACCCCGAACAGCAGGCTTCCGACGATCAGCCGGGCGTCCAGATCGCGCCGCGTGGGTAACTGGATGGATCCGCCCAGCAACGCCCGGGAACGCTTGCCCGCCAGGTGCAACGGCAGCGCCGCGACCGCGATGGCACCGGCCATCACCAGCGCCAGGGACGGATCCCAGGCGCCGGCCAGGTCGAGAAAGGCCAACACCTTGGCCGGGTTGGCCATACCAGCCAGCAGCAAGCCGAGGCCGAACAGCAGGCCGGACAAGAATGCGCTCAGTCTGGCCATGTTCAGCCCACCAGGAGATGACGCAGGACAAAAACCGTGGCGAAACCCGTGGCCATGAAGCACAGGGTGGCCACCATGGACCGCGGAGATAGACGCGAGATGCCACATACGCCATGGCCGCTGGTGCAGCCAGAGCCGTAGCGCGTGCCGATACCCACCAGCAAACCGGCGCCAATCAGCGACAGCGCGCCGCCATCGAAGCTGATCGCTGGCAAGGCGCTGAACAGCCCCCACAGCAGCGGCGCCAACAGCAGGCCGAGGAGGAACAATGCCTTCTCGCCGCGCCCCTCTGCGCCTGGCTGCAGAAGGCTGCCGAGCAGACCGCTGATACCGGCCACCCGGCCATTGGCCAGGGCAAAGATGGCGGCGGCCAGACCGATCAGGGCGCCGCCGGCCAGAGCGCTCCAAGGCGTGAAAGCGGCCCAGTCGATGTTCATTGCCGGCCCTCGCAGAACAGCCGATACAGGGTTTCGATCACGGCCAGCGCCGCCGGGCTGCTGATGCGATAGAAGATCTGCTTGCCGTCGCGACGGGTTGCCACCAGCCCTTCACGACGCAGCACGGCCAGCTGCTGGGATAACGTCGGCTGCTGGATACCAAGCAGCGCCTCCAGCTCACTGACATTGCGCTCACCCTGCGACAACTGGCAGAGCAGCAGCAGACGATCCGGATTGGCCAGCGCCTTGAGCAGTTGCCCGGCAGCGTCGGCATTGGCGCGCAGCTGCTGGATATCGATGGGTTCATCCATGGGACACCTTCATTCAAACAATATATATTTTTATATATTGTATTTTGAGAAAGTGTTAACCCAGCTGACCAGCGGTAAGGAGGGGATTGAATAGGCCTTACAGGAGCGCGCCTACCTGCATCAACCGATGCATGCACAATCGTGGGAGGGGCTTTAGCCGCGACAAGAGCTCGCCGCTGAAGCGTCTCCCACAAGGGATATCGTCACTCCCCGGATTACATCCGGGCTACCACTGACGCCCTACAAGCGAATTCATTAGCGGAGCCCATAAACGCAGAAACCCGCCGTAGCGGGTTTCCGGGTCGAGGCCAGATGAATCAGGCGTCGGCGTCAGCAGCAGCCTGATAGGCTGCTGCGTCCAGCAGCTTGTCCAGCTCGCTGGCATCGCTTGGCTTGAGCTTGAAGAACCAGCTGCCGTACGGATCGCTGTTAACGCTTTCCGGGCTGTCGGCCAATGCCTCGTTGATGGCGATCACTTCGCCGCCAACTGGCGCATAGATGTCGGAAGCAGCCTTGACCGACTCCACCACGCCAGCTTCCTGGCCAGCGTTCAGCTGCTTGCCAACTTCCGGCAGCTCGATGAACACCACGTCACCAAGGGCTTCCTGGGCGTGGTCGGAGATGCCCACGGTCACGCTGCCGTCAGCCTCCAGGCGCGCCCACTCGTGGCTGGCGGCATAACGCAGATCGGCGGGGATATTGCTCATGTGTCTTTCCTCGTAAGCGATGAAGGCAAGTGGGCCGTCAGGACAATTTAGCAGGCCGCGGCGCCAGGGGAAGCCAGCACCGCGACCTGATGATTCAGATAAGGGTTTTACCGTTGCGCACGAAACCCGGCCTGACCACCCGCACCGGGTACCACTTGCCGCGGATCTCCACCTCGGCACGATCCCCGGTGGCTGCAGGCACCCGTGCCAGCGCGATGGATTTGTTCAGCGTAGGCGAGAAGCTGCCGCTGGTGATCTCACCGTCACCGATACCTTCGACGCGCACCACCTGATGCGCGCGCAGCACGCCGCGCTCTTCCAGCACCAGGCCAACGAGCTTGCTCGGGCAGCCGACAGCACGCTGCGCCTGCAGCGCCATACGTCCGATGAAGTCGCGCTCGGCCGGCTCCCAGGCGATGGTCCAGGCCATATTGGCGGCCAGCGGGCTGACCTGTTCATCCATGTCCTGGCCGTAGAGGTTCATACCCGCCTCGAGGCGCAGGGTGTCACGGGCGCCAAGGCCGATGGGCGAAATACCAGCACCGACCAGGTCGTTGAGGAAGGACGCCACCTCGGTAACCGGCAGCACGATTTCCAGGCCATCTTCGCCGGTATAACCGGTACGCGCGATGAACCAGTCGCCCTCGGGCAGGCCCTGGAATGGCTTGAGCTCGTGGATCAGTGCGGCACGTGCCTGGCTCAGCAGTTCGGAAACGCGTGCGCGCGCCTTCGGCCCCTGAATGGCGAGCATGGCCAGATCGCGACGCTCGCGCAGTTGCACATCGAAATCGCTCGCCTGGGCATGCATCCACGCCAGGTCCTTGTCACGGGTACCAGCGTTGACCACCAGGCGGTAACCGCCTTCAGTGAGGTAAACGATCAGGTCGTCGATCACCCCGCCCTGCTCATTGAGCATGGCGCTATACAACGCCTTGCCGGGGCTATCCAGGCGGGCCACGTCGTTGGCCAGCAGACGCTGCAGGAAGGCCTTCGCCTGACTGCCGCTCACGTCCACCACGCACATGTGCGAGACATCGAACACGCCGCACTCGCGGCGCACCTGATGATGCTCCTCCACTTGCGAACCGTAGTGCAGCGGCATGTCCCAGCCGCCGAAATCCACCATCTTGGCCCCCAGTGCCAGGTGCAGGTCATAGAGGGGGGTGCGCTGTCCCATGGGTAAATCTCCTTCCGGGCTTGGCGAAGCGATTCAGCCCCGAGAAACTAGCTGCGTTGCCATTGCTGCGTTGCAGGCAAGCTCGAAATGCTCATGTGCAAAAGCACACTCCGCTTTCTCGCTTGCCTGCGCCTTGCACTGGCGGCCTCGCTTACGTTTCTCAGCAGCCTGCCGGGTTACCTCGGCTCGCGAATGGCGCGCATTGTAGCCGCATGCGTCCGGGGGGTCATCCTGGCTTCAGGTCGTAGGGCGGGTGCAACCCGCCATGCCCCGACACTGGCGGGTTGCACCCGCCCTACATCGTTGTCTTGATCAACCGAAACCGCGTGCCGAACGGCGGATCAGCAGAATCACCGGCAACAGTCCGACCAGCACCAGGGTCAGCGCCGGCAGCGAGGCACGCGCCCATTCGCCTTCGCTGGTCATTTCGAACACCCGCACCGACAGCGTGTCCCAGCCGAACGGGCGCATCAGCAGGGTCGCCGGCATTTCCTTGAGCACATCGACGAATACCAGCAGCACAGCCGACAGGGTGCCCGGCAGCAGCAGTGGCAAGTAGACCTTGAAGAACAGCCCGAAGCTGCCAACGCCCAGGCTGCGCGAAGCCTCCGGCAGGGACGGACGGATACGCGCCAGGCTGGTTTCCAGCGGCCCGAAGGCCACCGCCATGAAACGGATCAGGTAGGCCACCAGCAGCGCCGCCAGGCTACCCAGCAATAGCGGCTTGCCGGCACCGCCCAATGCCGTGGACAGTGGAATCACCAGTTCACGATCCAGAAAGCTGAACGCCAGCATGATCGCCACCGCCAGCACCGAACCCGGCAAGGCATAGCCGAGGTTGCCCAGCGCTACACCGAAACGCACGCCGCGATTCGGCGCCTGACGCCGGGCAAAGGCCAGCAGCATGGCCACGCTCACCGTGATCAGCGCCGCCATGCCGCCCAGATAAAGGGTATGCAGAATCAGCCCGGCGTAGCGCTCATCGAGGTCGAAGCGGCCGCGCTGCCAGAACCAGGCCAGCAGTTGCAGCAGCGGGATGACGAAGGCACAGGCGAACACCAGGCCGCACCAGGCGCTGGCGGCAAAGGCCTTCCAGCCATGCAGGTGGTACAGCGCCTTGCCCCGCGGCCGCTCGTTGGCTGGCCGCGCGGCGCCACGCGCACGGCGCTCGCCATAGAGCACCAGCGCCACCGCCAGCAGCAGCAGGCTGGCCAGTTGGGTGGCACTGGTCAGGCTGTAGAAGCTGTACCAGGTCTTGTAGATCGCCGTGGTGAAGGTGTCGAAGTTGAAGACCGACACCGCACCGAAATCGGCCAGGGTTTCCATGATCGCCAGGGCCAGACCGGCGCCAATGGCCGGCCGCGCCATCGGCAGCGCCACCCGCCAGAACGCCTGCCAGGGACTCTGCCCGAGGACCCGCGCCGCCTCCATCAGGCCCTTGCCCTGGGCCAGGAACGCGCCACGGGCGAGCAGGTAGACGTAGGGGTAGAAAACCAGCACCAGCACAATGATCACGCCACCGGTGGAACGCACTCGCGGCAGGCGCAGGCCACTGCCGAACCATTCGCGCAGCAGCGTCTGCACCGGGCCGGCGAAATCCAGCAGGCCGACGAAGACGAAGGCCAGGACATAGGCGGGAATGGCGAAGGGCAGCATCAGCGCCCAGTCCAGCCAGCGCCGACCCGGGAACTCGCAAAGGCTGGTGAGCCAGGCCAGGCTGACGCCCAGCAATGTCACGCCCACACCGACGCCAATCACCAGCGTCAGCGTGTTACCAATCAGCCGCGCCATCTGGGTCTGCCACAGGTGCGCCCAGATCTGCTGATCCACCTCATGCCAGCTCAGCAGCAATACCGACAACGGCATCAGCACCAGAACGGCGACGGCAAGGACGATGGGGTACCAGCGACGCTGGACGGGATGCGGCACGCGGATTCCTCGACTACGCAAATGACGACGCCCCGGCTAGGCGGGGCGTCGCAGTATAACGGCAGCGCTGTGCTCGTCGATGATCGTTCCCGCGCTCCGCGTGGGAATGCAGCGCTCGACGCTCCAGCGTCAGAAGCCAACAGGCCTGGGCGTCACTGGCGACGTACCCACGCCGGAGCGTGGGCACGATTCCCTTTACTGCCAGCCGGCGCGATCCATCAGCATGGTCGCTTCAGCCTGACGCTTGCCCGCCACTTCGGTAGCGATCGAGTCAGCCTTGAAGCTGCCCCAGGCAGCCACTTCATCGGACGGTGCGACCGCCGGGTTGGCCGGGAACTCCTGGTTGACGCCAGCGAAGATGCTCTGTGCCTCCGGGGTGGTCATCCACTCCAGCAGCTTCTTGGCCTGCTCGGCATGCGGTGCATGCTTGGTCACACCGGCACCGGCCAGGTTGACGTGCACGCCACGGTCGTCCTGGTTCGGCCAGAAGGGTTTGACCTTCAGATCCGGCTGCTGCTTGTGCAGACGGCCGTAGTAGTAGGTGTTGGTGATGCCCACGTCGCACTGGCCGGCGTCGATGGCCTGCAGCAGCGCGGTGTCATCCGGGAATACGTCGGTGGCCAGGTTGTTGACCCAACCCTTGACGATCTCCTCGGTCTTCTCGGCGCCATGGGTTTCGATCAGGGTGGCGGTCAGCGACTGGTTGTAGACCTTCTTGCTGGTGCGCAGGCACAGGCGACCTTCCCAGTTCTTGTCAGCCAGGGCTTCGTAGGTGGACAACTCTTCCGGCTTGACGCGCTCGGTGGAGTAGAAAATGGTCCGCGCGCGCAGCGACAGGCCAGTCCAGCTGTCGGTGCTGGAACGGTACTGGGCGGGGATGTTGGCGTCGATCACGTCGGACTTGGTCGGCTGCAGCACGCCTTCCTGCTCGGCCTGCCAGAGGTTGCCAGCGTCGACGGTAATCAGCAGGTCAGCGGGGGTGTTGGCACCTTCGGCCTTGAGACGGGCGATCAGCGGGGCTTCCTTGTCGGTGATGAACTTCACCTTGACCCCGGTCTTCTCGGTGTAAAGATCGAATACCGGCTTGATCAGCTCGTCGATACGGGCGGAGTAGACCACCACTTCATCAGCAGCCTGAACGGCGGTTGCCAGGGTGCTGAGGGTGAATGCAGCGAGAAGCGCGTTGCGAGCCTTCATGGGACCAGCCTCTTGTGGGTGAGCAAAGTGGCTGAATAGTAGTGAATGTTATTTGCCTTCTCAACGTAAACAGCGAGACGACACGCAGCAGTTATTACAAGTTGCGTCAGCTCAGGCTCGCGCCAGTTCCGGCAGGTCGCCGGCCAGCCCGAGCGCCTGACGCACGAACAGCGCCTTGGCCTCGGCCTGGCCGTCCACCAGGTCGAGACCGACGTTGCGCAGCAGGCGCAGCGGCAACGGGTCGGCCTGGAACAAGCGCTGAAAACCTTCCATCGCCGCCATCATCGCCAGGTTGTGCGGCATGCGCCGACGCTCGAAACGGCCCAGCACGCGCTCATCACTGAGGTGCTCACCCCGTTCAGCGGCATGCAGCAGCACCTCGGCCAGCACGGCGGCGTCGAGGAAACCCAGGTTGACGCCCTGCCCCGCCAGCGGATGGATGGTGTGCGCAGCATCGCCAATCAGCGCCAGCCCAGGCTCGACATAACGCTTGGCATGACGCTGGCGCAGCGGGATGCACAGACGACGGTCGGCGTGCAGCACCTTGCCCAGGCGCGATTCGAAGGCCTTGCCCAGTTCGACGCAGAAAGCCTCGTCGTCCAACGCCATCAAGCGCGCGGCTTCGACCGGCACGGTCGACCAGACGATCGAGCACCAATGCTCGCCGGCAGGCCCTGCCAGCGGCAGGAAGGCCAGTGGACCATCGTCGGTGAAGCGTTGCCAGGCAGTGGCCTGGTGCGGTCGCTCGCAACGCACGCTGGTGACGATGGCATGGTGCAGATAATCCCATTCGCGCGTGGCGCAGCCGGCCAGGCGACGCACCGCGGAGTTGGCGCCATCAGCCGCCACCAGCAGCGGTGCGCGCAGTTGGCGACCATCGGTAAGCGTCAGCAACCAGTCGTCGCCGGAGCGGCGCAGCTGCTCCAGGCGCGCGCCAGGCAGCAGGCCGATCTGGCTGTCGTGCAAGCGCTCGAGCAGGGCATCCTGCACCACGCGATTCTCGACGATATGGCCAAGCGTCTCGGCATGCACGCTGGCCGCAGCGAAGTGGATGCTGCCGGTGCCGGAGCCATCCCAGACGCGCATCTCGCCGTAGGGGCAGGCACGCCGAGTGGCGATGCCCTGCCAGGCGCCCAGGCGTTCGAGAATGCGTTGGCTGGCCATCGACAGCGCGCTGACACGCGGCTCGAACGGCGTCTGCGCATCGAATGGCGCCACACTCAGCGGGCTGCCGTCGACGATCAGGATATCCAGACCGCAGTGCTCCAACGCCAAGGCCAGGGTACTGCCAACCATACCGGCGCCGACGATGATCAGATCCGCTCGCATATTCATTCCTTGGCTGTCAGAGACTTCGCGTGCCCATGCCCATCGCCTGCCGGGCGAACCAGCGCTTGGCCGGCGGCAGCAGGTCGAGGCCGAGCAAACCCAGGTTGCGCCCGGCAGTCAGCAGCGGCTGCGCGTTGCTGAACAGGCGCGTCACCTGGTCGGAGAAGCCGACGGTCATTTGCTGATCGAGCTGTTGCCTTTGCTGGTAACGCTGCAGGGTGGCGAAATCGCCCAGTGTTGCCTCGCTGTCGATCAGCACCTCGGCCAGCGCCAGGGTATCGCGCAGCGACAGGTTGTAGCCCTGGCCGGCGATGGGGTGCAGGCTGTGCGCGGCGTTGCCCAGCACCACCAGATGTGGACGCACCTGCTCCTGCGCCTCGACCAGGCTCAGCGGATAGAGATGCCGTGCTCCCACCTGGCGCAAGGCACCCAGGCGATAACCGAAAGCCTGCTGCAACTCGCTGAGAAAGCTCGACTCGCTGGCGCGCAACAGACGTTCGGCGTCAGCCGCGGCGCGCGTCCAGACCAGTGCGCAGCGGTTGTCGCTCAAGGGCAGCAGCGCCATCGGGCCGTCATCGGTGAAGCGCTCGAAGGCCTGGCCGCGGTGCGCCTCCAGCGGGCTGACGTTGGCAATCAGCGCACTCTGCCCATAAGGCTTGCTGCTGACGCCGATACCAAGCTGCTCACGCAGGCCGGAACGCCCACCGTCGGCAAGAATCGCCAGGTCGCAGTCGAGGCAGGTTTCGTCGTTCAGGGTCAGGCGATAGCCGTCGTCGAGCCGCTGCATGCCGACCACTTCGGCCGGGCAACGCCACTCGATCACATCCTGATCCAGCGCCTGCCACAGACAATGGCCGAGCCAGGCGTTCTCCGCTACGTAACCGAGCGCCGGCACGCCTTCCTCGATGGCCTGCAGGCGCGTGGCACCGAAACGGCCGCGGTCGGAAACATGAATCTGCTGAATCGGCTCAGCCCGCTGGGCAATGCTCTGCCACAGGCCCAGGCGCTCGTAGATCAACCGACTGCCATAGGACAGCGCGGTAGAGCGCGCGTCATAGCTGGGCTGGTATTCACTGCCCGGGGCGAAGGGTTCGATCAGGGCGATGCGCCAACCACGCTGACGCGCCGTGTCCTGCAGGGCCAGCGCCAGGCTGGCACCCACCAGGCCGCCGCCGATAATGGCCAACTGTACGCGTGACATGGGCTCAGGCCGCCTCGGTGCGCGCGGCCGCCATCAGTGCCTCGATCTCGGTAACGGTCTTGGGCACACCGTTGGTGAGAATCTCGCAGCCCTTCTTGGTCACGACCACGTCATCCTCGATGCGCACGCCGATGCCGCGCCATTTCTTGGCGACCTTGTCGTTGTCAGGGGCGATATAGATGCCTGGCTCGACGGTCATCGCCATGCCGACCTCCAGAACGCGCCACTGCCCGCCGACCTTGTAGTCGCCGACGTCATGCACATCCATGCCCAGCCAGTGGCCGGCGCGATGCATATAGAAAGGCTTGTAGGCTTCGCTGGCGATCAGCTCGTCAACATCACCCTCGAGCAGACCCAGATCGACCAGGCCGGCAGTGATCACCCGCACGGTAGCCTCATGGGCTTCGTTCCAGTGCCGGCCTGGAGCGATGAACTTGAATGCCTCCTCGTTGGCCTTGAGCACCAGCTCATAGATAGCCTTCTGCTCGGGCGAAAACCTGCCGCTGACCGGGAAGGTACGGGTGATGTCGCTGGCGTAGCAGTCGATCTCGCAGCCGGCGTCGATCAGCACCAGATCGCCGTCCTTGAGCGCCGCGTCATTCTCGCGGTAGTGCAGGATGCAGGCATTGCGGCCGGCGGCGACGATGCTGCCATAGGCCGGCATCTTCGCCCCACCCTTGCGGAATTCGTAGTCCAGTTCGGCTTCCAGGTGATATTCGAAAAGGCCGGCGCGACTCGCCTGCATCGCACGGATATGAGCGCGCGCACTGATCTCGGCAGCTTCCTTCATCACCTTCACTTCGGCGGCCGATTTGTACAGGCGCATGTCGTGCAGCAGGTGGTTGAGGGCGACGAATTCGTTTGGCGGCATGGCACCTTGGCGCGCCTTGGCGCGGATGTGGTTGACCCACTCCATCAGCCGATGATCGAACTCCTGATTGCTGCCGATGGCGTAATAGACACGTTCGCGGCCTTCGATCAGCCCCGGCAGGATGTCGTCGATATCGCCAATGGGGAAAGCATCGTCGGCGCCAAACTGGCTGATCGCACCGTCCTGGCCGGCACGCAGGCCATCCCACAACTCGCGCTCGGGATCACGCTCGCGACAGAACAGCACATATTCACCGTGCTCGCGCCCCGGGATCAGTGCCATCACCGCTTCCGGCTCGGGAAAACCGGTGAGGTACTGGAAATCGCTGTCCTGACGGTAGACATGCTCGACGTCACGATTGCGGATATACACCGGCGCCGCCGGCAGAATGGCGATGCTGTTGGGTTCCATCTGCGCCATCAGCGCCTTGCGCCGACGGGCATATTCGGACTTGGGGATGCTGATCAAGGCAGGCTCCGACGAAAAATCAGTGCAGGGACGGTTTGGCAGCAGGTGCCGCAGGCTTGGCGCACTCGGTGAACAGCAGTAGCGGCGCGACACGCAGGTACTCCATCACTTCCATGTAGTCGCTCTCGCCATCCTCCGATTCTTCCAGTGCGCTCTGCACCTGGGCGATGGCGGAGAGATCCTGCAACACTTCCATGGCTTCGGCACTCAGCGCACCGTCGCGAGCGGTCAGGCCGAAGCCACCGAGAAAGCCCTGACACCACTGACCCAGAGCGACCGCGCGCTGCGCCAGCGGGGTTTCGTCATCCGGCAACAGCAGCACCACGGTGACGTCTTCGCTGCACAGCTCGCCCTTGACCATTTCCTGCAGGCCGATCAGCGCCTGGCGCACGTTGTCCTGCGGCTCGCCACCGAGCAGGTCGGCCGCGTCGAGCAGCCAGGCATCGGCGTCGAAGCCCGCGCCCGCACAGCTGCGACCAAGCAGCAGGCCGTGCAGTTCGGCAGGGGAAACGGAATGCCCGGCGCTATTGAGCAGAGCGGCGAAGGCGGCATAGGGAGAGCTTGGAATCGACATAGATAGCTAGGCGCCAGGCGGCGCAATCTCTAGAATGGAGGCCTCGTATCCTAGCACCGGCAGACGCGCCAAGACCATCCGAGGCCGCCGGGGTGATGCCGTCATGTGCATCACACCACTGCCAAGCATGGTTTGACCCGTGACCGGCGCATCTAAAAACGTAGGCGAGGCAGTCAGCACAAGGCAAAAACAAGCGAGAAACGGTCGGAGTCGCGCTCGACTTTACGAGTTGCAATTAACATTTTGAGCTTGTTTTTAACGCAGTGATGACAACGCAGGTAGTTTTTAGAGGTGCCCTGAACGGGACAGGCCTATATAGTCCAGCCATTCCCTCCCATAGCGAGAGCCCATGGAAGACGCCGATCTGCACGCATTGACCGCCAAGCTGGAACTCCTGATCCAGCGTGTCGAGCAGCTAAAGGCTCACAACCGACTCCTGCTGGCGAATGAACAGGCCTGGCGTGAGGAACGCGCCCATCTGATCGAAAAGAACGAAATGGCCCGGCACAAGGTCGAATCGATGATTTCGCGCCTTAAAGCCCTGGAGCAGGACTCATGACCCAGTCGAACACCGTGACCGTCCATATTCTGGACAAAGAATATTGCATCGCCTGCCCGCAGGATGAACGCGCCAATCTGGAAAGCGCGGCTCGCTACCTGGACGGCAAGATGCGCGAGATCCGTACCAGCGGCAAAGTGATCGGTGCCGACCGTGTCGCCGTGATGGCAGCCTTGAACATCACCCACGACCTGCTGCACAAGCAGCAGCGCCTGGATCAGGACGCCAATTCCACCCGCCAGCAGGTGCGCGATCTGCTCGATCGTGTCGACCATGCACTGGCCGACGACCCGAGCTCCTGAGCACCGTCATGCCTGCCAGTTCGTCGCAGGCCGCCCCGCAGACCCTCTGTTCGGGTATACTGGGCGCAACTTCCTGGGGTGTGCGCCAGTCGGTGATGTCCCTGAGCCGATACGCACAACCACGGGGGTTGCACGTTGGGGCCGGTGTGCATGTCCGCCTGACGGAAAGCCTTAACGCCTCCTGCAACCTCCACCTTGAACTTTCGGGTTCAAGGGCTAAACCGACAGCGGCACGCCGGGAAGTCATCATTTCCAGCAGTGACCTTCAGCGCTGCTACCCGCCTCGCCCAAGCCTCCTTTCATGACTACGCCCGCCACTCTCAGTCGCCCGCAACTGCGCCGCGTGCTGCGTCAGCGTCGTCGTGCACTCAGCCGCAGCCAGCAACGCCTTGCCGCACGTAACCTCTATCGTCAGTTGGCACAAAGCCCGCAGTTTCGCCGCGCCCGGCATATCGCCCTGTACCTGCCCAACGATGGCGAAATCGACCCAAGACCACTGCTGGCCGCTGCGCAGAAGCGCGGCAAACACACCTACCTACCGGTGCTCAGCGCCTGGCCGCGCACCAAGATGGTGTTTCAGCGCGTCAGCCAGCACGAGAAACTGGCGAGCAATCGCTTCCGCATCCTCGAACCACGCACGCAGCCCAAGCGCCAACGCAAGGTCTGGGCACTGGATCTGGTGCTGCTACCGCTGGTGGGCTTCGATGATCGCGGCGGGCGCCTGGGTATGGGCGGCGGCTTCTACGACCGCAGCCTGGCTTATCTGCGCATGCGCAAAAATTGGCACATGCCGACACTACTGGGCCTGGCACATGAATGTCAGCGCGTGGAAGAACTGGCGATGGCCAGCTGGGACGTGCCCTTGCAGGCAACGGTGACGGACAAGGCGTGGTATTGAATCGAAAGATGCGGCACCGCGTTCCCTGCGGCGCTTACGCTGGCAGTCCGCGAATCAGGGCTGCTGCGTTACATTGATCGGAGCTTCGCTCTGGCGCTCCCAAAGGCTCTGAGTGTAACCGGTGGTAACCACGCCCAGGCTGAACAGTACGACGAGAACCCACAAAAGATCTGGCTTGCGTTTCATCTATTGCCTCCCCCTTCAAGGCAATGCGCGCGTTGGTCGCGCGTTATTGTTGTGTGCAATACGACGGCGCCAAGCGTTAAGCCGGGCATTTTCCGTCAGCGCCAAGCACTGTGCAATTTCCGGCGCCAACCGGCCGTCGGAGATATCCCTCAAACGAGCGTCCGCTTACGGACAGACCTGCAGGAGCAAAGTTCATGCCTTATTGGCTGATGAAGTCCGAACCCGATGAATTGTCCATCCACGACCTGCAACGACTGGGCAAAACGCGCTGGGATGGCGTACGCAATTACCAGGCGCGCAACTTCATGCGCGCAATGAAACCGGGCGATCTGTTCTTCTTCTATCACTCCAGTTGCCCGCAACCCGGTATCGCCGGCATTGCACGTATTGCCGGCGAGATCTACCCGGACCCCACCGCGCTCGATCCGCAAAGCCATTATCACGACCCCAAGGCCAGTACCGAGAAGAACCCCTGGAGCGCTCTGGACGTCGAGTTCGTCGAAGCCTTCGACGAAGTGCTGGCGCTGCAGCACCTGAAGAACAATCCGCTACTGACCGAACTGGCGCTGGTACAACGCGGCAGTCGTCTGTCGGTGATGCCGGTGAGCGATGCCGAATGGACAGCAATTCTCGCCATGCGTTGAGTCGCATGCGGCACTGTGCTATCACGACACAGAGCCTAGGAGTTTTTCCATGCCGGCATCTTCCCCCTGGCCGGCGCGACTTGCGCTGGCGTTCCTTTTACTGGTGCTGAGCGGCGCCAGCGTTCTGCTTTGGCGTCAGATCGAGGCCGTACAGCAACAGCGTGTCGATGAGCGTATCGGCTACCAGGCACGCAGCCTGGCGCGCCAGCTGGAGAGCACGCTGCATCTGGAAGTGGCCAGCCTCGAGCGTATCGCCCGCTTGTGGAACAGCCTGGGCCGCCTGCCGCATGCCAGTTGGGGTGAGGAGGTGGAGCGCGTACTGCGAGGCTTTCCCGCCTATCAATCCATCCAATGGGTCGGCGACGATCTACGTATGCGCTGGCTGCTACCGGTGGCCGGCAACGAAGCGGCGCTGAATTTTCGCCTGGATCCGGAGCACCCCAATTACCCACTGGCGATGGAGGCTCGCGAGAGCGGCGAACAGCGTTTCTCCAACAGCTTCGATCTGGTCCAGGGCGGACGCGGCTTCGTCCTCTACACACCGCTGTACCGTGAGCATGACGGCACCAAGGTGTTCGACGGTTTCCTCCAGGGCGTATTTCGTGTCGAACCGCTGATGCTGCAGTTGCTCACCCAGATCGATCGCGAAGCCTTCAACCTCGAGCTGCTGGAGAACAGTCACAGCCTGTTCCGTCATGGCGCAGCGGACACCGATGCGCGACACGGCCTGCAACTGGGCCTGAGTCTGCTCAACAATCAGGACTTCAGCCTGCGCCTGAGCCCCACCGAGCAACTGCTCGACCAGCTCGAGTCGCCCTTGCCCGGCGTGGTGCTCGGCGCCAGCCTGGCGATCAGCCTGCTACTGGTCGCCGCCCTGGCCCTGGCGCTGGAGAACAGCCGCCGCGCCCATGCCCTGCAACTGGCCAACCGCCGCTTCAAGCTGGAGGCCGAACGCCGCGAAGAGACCGAGCAGCGCCTGCGCGAGAACCGCGAGCGTCTGCAACTGGTGCTGGACCTGACCGACTCCAGCCATGACGGGCTGTTCATCTTCGACAGCGGCACCCGCGAGCTGCTGCACATGAATCAGGCCACCTACGCCACGCTCGGCTATCGCCCTGAACAGTTCGCCGAGTTGCTGCGCGATGATCCGGAGAAACTCCTGCCAGGCTTCCACCGCTGGCTGGAGCAGGCGCGCCAGGCGCAGCGCGACAACCTTTCGCGGATATTCCAGCGCGAGCTGATCCGCCGCGATGGCAGTCGCCAACCTGCCGAAATCAACACCCAACTGGTGCAACTGCATGACCGCGAATACCTGATCGCCGTTTCCCGCGACAACAGCGAGCGCCTGCAACTGGAAGCGCAACTGCAGCGCCTGTCGCAGCTCGACGGCCTGACCGGGCTGTACAACCGCCGTTACTTCGATCAGCAACTGCTGGCCGAATGGCGCCGCCTGCGCCGCCTCGACGCGCCTCTGGCGCTGCTGATGCTGGATATCGACCACTTCAAGGCCTACAACGATGCACTGGGCCACCTAGCCGGTGACGACGCCCTGCGCAGAGTCAGTGCAGCCCTGCGCGACAGCCTGCAACGCGAAGGCGATACGGCCTGCCGCTACGGTGGTGAGGAGTTCGCGATCATTCTCGCCAACACCAATCAGGAGGGTGCCGAGCAGGTCGCCGCGCGCGTCCATGCAGCCATCGCCAGCCTGGATATCCATCATCCGGCCAGCCCGTTCGGCCAACTGACCCTGAGCATCGGTATCACGGTGGTCGACCCAGTGAGCGACGAACAGCCAGGCGAACTGCTCGCCCAGGGTGATCAGGCGCTGTATCGTGCCAAGCATGAGGGTCGCAACCGAACCTGCCTGTGGCAGCCCCCCCGCGCTTGACCTGCATCAAGCCCCCTGAGGCGCATCAGGCAGACAATGGAAATGTCGTGAAAGCCTCCAGCCATGGGGCGCTACAGGGAAGCCGAGATGACCAACGCAAAACACCGCCTGCCCTATTTGATCGCCGTCGGCGTCGCCGTCCTGGCCGCCGTGGCCTGGTGGCAGCTGCGCCCGACAGGCCTGGGCGAGGGGTTCGCCAGCGGTAACGGGCGCATCGAAGCCACCGAAGTGGATGTGGCGACCAAACTCGCCGGGCGCGTCGCCAGCATCGACGTCGACGAAGGTGACTTCGTCGAGCCCGGCCAGATTCTCGCCCGCATGGACACCCAGGCGCTCGAAGCCCAGCTGGCCCAGGCCCGTGCCCAGTTGCGCCAGGCAGAGAATGGCCAGATCACCGCCGCCAGCCAGATCAGCCTGCGCCAAAGCGAAAAACTTGCCGCCGAGGCCGTGGTGCACCAACGCCAGGCTGAGCTGGATGCCGCGCGCAAACGTCACGCACGCAGCGCCACGCTGGTCAAGCGCAACGCCCTGCCTCAGCAGACTCTGGATGACGATCTGGCCCGCCTGCAGAGTGCCGAGGCTGCGCTGGCCGCCGCCCGCGCTCAGGTCAGCTCTGCCGAGGCCGGCATAGCTGCAGCCCAGTCGCAGGCCATCGAAGCGCAATCGGCCACCGAAGCGGCCCGCGCCAGCGTCGAGAGGCTGCAGGTGGACATCGACGACAGCCAGCTCAAGGCACCACGCGCCGGCCGCGTGCAATACCGCGTCACTCAACCCGGCGAAGTGCTCGGTGCCGGCGGCAAGCTGCTCAACCTGGTGGATCTGACCGACGTCTACATGACCTTCTTCCTGCCCGAGCGCCAGGCCGGCCGCGTCGCGTTGGGCAGCGAGGTGCGCCTGGTGATCGACGCCGCGCCGCAATACGTGATTCCGGCCAAGGTCAGCTATGTCGCCAGCGTCGCCCAGTTCACGCCGAAGACCGTGGAAACCGCCAGCGAGCGCGAGAAACTGATGTTCCGGGTCAAGGCCCGCATCGATCCCGAGCTGCTGAGCAAGCATCTGCAGCAGGTCAAGACCGGCGTACCCGGCATGGCCTACCTGCGCCTCGACCCTGAGGCCGAGTGGCCTGCACATCTGGCGATCAAGGTCCCGCAATGAACGCGCCGGTCGCACGCCTGAGCGGCGTCGGCCTGCGCTACGGCCAGACCCACGCCCTGCAACAGGTCGACCTGGCACTGCCAGCCCGTCGCATGGTCGGCCTGATCGGCCCGGACGGCGTCGGCAAGTCCAGCCTGCTGGCGCTGATCGCCGGGGCGCGCAAGCTTCAGGAAGGCAACATCGAAGTGCTCGGTGGCGACATGGCCGATGTTCGCCATCGCCGCCGGGTCTGCCCGCATATCGCCTATATGCCGCAGGGCCTGGGCAAGAACCTGTATCCGACGTTGTCGGTGTTCGAGAACCTGGATTTCTTCGGTCGCCTGTTCGGCCAGGACGCCGCCGAACGCGAACGGCGCATCGACGACCTGCTGCGCAGCACCGGCATGGCGGCCTTCCGCGAGCGCCCGGCGGGCAAGTTGTCCGGCGGCATGAAACAGAAGCTCGGGCTGTGCTGCGCGCTGATTCATGACCCAGATCTACTGATCCTCGACGAGCCGACCACTGGCGTCGACCCGCTATCACGCAACCAGTTCTGGGAGCTGATCGCGCGCATCCGCACGCAGCGCCCGCAGATGAGCGTGCTGGTGGCCACCGCCTACATGGAGGAGGCCGAGCGCTTCGACCATCTGGTGGCGATGGATGCCGGCCGCGTGCTGGCCGAAGGCAGCCCGGCGGAACTGCGCGCACGCACCAACAGCGTCAGCCTGGAGCAGGCCTTTATCGCCCTGCTGCCCGAGGAACGCCGCCGCGGCCATCAGCAGGTGGTCATTCCACCCCTGCAAGACAGCAACGAGATCGCCATCGAAGCCAAGGGCCTGACCATGCGCTTTGGCGATTTCGTCGCGGTGGACTCGGTATCGTTCCGCATCCGCCGTGGCGAGATCTTCGGTTTTCTCGGCTCCAACGGCTGCGGCAAGAGCACCACCATGAAGATGCTCACCGGCCTGCTACCGGCCAGCGAGGGCGAGGCGCTGCTGTTCGGCCAAGCGGTCGACCCGCGTGACATGACCACGCGCAAGCGGGTTGGCTACATGTCCCAGGCGTTCTCCCTGTATGGCGAGCTGACGGTGCGGCAGAACCTGGTGCTGCATGCCCAGCTGTTCCATGTCCCGACTGCAGAGATCGAGCCGCGTGTGGCACAGATGGCCGCACGCTTCGACCTCGGCGAGGTCATGGACATGCTCCCCGAACGCCTGCCACTGGGCATCCGCCAGCGCCTGTCGCTGGCCGTGGCGGTAATTCACAAGCCGGAGATCCTGATCCTCGACGAGCCCACCTCGGGGGTCGATCCGGTGGCCCGCGACGGCTTCTGGCAACTGATGCTCGACCTGTCGCGCCGCGACGGCGTGACCATCTTCATCTCCACCCACTTCATGAACGAGGCGCAGCGCTGTGATCGCATCTCGCTGATGCACGCCGGCAAGGTGCTCGACAGCGACACGCCGCAAGGCCTGATGGAAAAACGCGGGCTGGACAGCCTGGAAGCCACCTTCATCGCCTACCTGCAGGAAGCCGTCGGCAAGCAACCGGTCAGCGAGGCGCCGCCACTGGAACAGGCGCCGCCAGCACAGCGTCAGCGCTTCAGCCTGCGCCGCCTGCTCAGCTACGCCCGCCGCGAAGCGCTGGAGCTGCGTCGCGACCCGATTCGTGGCGGCATGGCGCTGCTCGGCACGGTATTGCTGCTGTTCATCATCGGCTATGGCATCAGCCTCGACGTCGAAGACCTGACCTTCGCCGTGCTGGATCGCGACCAGACCACCACCAGCCAGGAATACCACCTGAACCTGTCCGGATCGCGCTACTTCCTGGAGAAAACGCCAATCTCCGATTACGACGAGCTGGAACGACGCCTGCGCAACGGAGACATCAGCCTGGCGGTGGAGATTCCGCCGCACTTCGGCCGCGATCTCAAGCGCGGCGCCAGCCCACAGATCGGCATGTGGATCGACGGCGCCATGCCGACCCGCGCCGAAACCATCAAGGGCTACGTGACCGGCCTGCATCAGCACTACCTGAGCGAGCTGGCGCGGCGTTCGCCACAGCCGCAAGCAGCCAACGCCGCCGAGCTGGAAGTGCGCTACCGCTACAACCCGGACGTGGAGAGCCTCAAGGCCATGGTGCCGGCAGTAATTCCGCTGCTGCTGATGCTGATTCCGGCGATGCTCACGGCCCTCGGCGTGGTGCGCGAGAAGGAACTGGGTTCAATCATCAACCTCTACGTCACCCCGGTCACCCGCCTGGAATTCCTGCTCGGCAAGCAACTGCCCTACATCGCCCTGGGCCTGTTCAACTTCATCCTCCTGGCGCTGCTGGCAGTCACCGTGTTCGACGTGCCGCTCAAGGGCAACCCGCTGACCCTGCTGGCCGGCGCCCTGCTCTACCTGGCGTGCGCCACAGGCCTCGGCCTGCTGATGTCGACCTTCACCAAGAGCCAGATCGCCGCGGTATTCGGCACCGCCATCGTCACCCTGCTGCCGGCCATCCAGTTCTCCGGACTGATCTACCCGGTCGCCTCGCTGGAAGGCGCAGGCGCGGTGATCGGCCAGCTCTACCCGACCTCGCAATTTCTGGTGATCAGCCGCGGCATCTTCTCCAAGGCACTGGAGCTGCAGGACCTGGCCGGCTACTTCGCCGCCCTGGCACTGACCATCCCGCTGCTGACGCTGCTCAGCGCCAGCCTGCTGCGCAAACAGGAGATCTGATGGAACGCCTGGTCAATATCCTGCACCTCGGCATCAAGGAGTTGCGCAGCCTGCAGCATGACCTGGCGCTGGTACTGCTGATCCTCTGGGCCTTCAGCATGGGCGTTTACTCGGCCGCCACCAGCATGCCGGAGAGCCTGCACAACGCCGCCATCGCCGTGGTCGACGAAGACCAGTCGCAACTATCCGAACGGCTGATCCAGGCCTTTCAGGAGCCCTATTTCCGTACCCCGGAACGCATCGACCTGAGCGAGATGGATCGCGGCATGGATGCCGGGCGCTACACCTTTACCCTGAACATTCCGCCGAACTTTCAGCGCGACGTGCTCGCCGGTCGCAGCCCGGCAATCCAGCTCAATGTCGACGCCACCCAGGTAAGCATGGCCTTCACAGGTGCCGGCTACATCCAGAACATCGGCGCCAGCGAAGTGGCCGAGTTCGTCCGCCGCTACCGGGGCGAGCTGCAGCAGCCGGCCGAACTGACACTGCGCATACAGTTCAACCCCAACCTGACGCGCGCCTGGTTCGGCTCGGTGATGGAGGTGATCAACCAGATCACCATGCTGTCGATCATCCTCACTGGCGCAGCGCTGATCCGCGAGCGCGAGCATGGCACCGTGGAACACCTGCTGGTGATGCCGGTGACGCCACTGGAAATCATGCTGGCCAAGGTCTGGTCGATGGGGTTGGTGGTGCTGGCGGCTGCAGCCCTGTCACTGCTGCTGGTGGTGCAGGGATGGCTGCAGGTGCCGATCGAAGGCTCCATTGCTTTGTTCCTGGCCGGGGCGGCGCTGCACCTTTTCGCCACCACCTCGATGGGCATCTTCTTCGGCACGGTAGCGCGCTCGATGCCGCAACTGGGCCTGCTGATCATCCTGGTGCTGCTGCCGCTGCAGATCCTCTCCGGCGGCACCACGCCACGCGAGAGCATGCCCGAGCTGGTGCAGCAGATCATGTTGGCGGCGCCGACCACTCACTTCGTCGCCCTGGCCCAGGCCATTCTCTATCGCGGTGCGGGGCTGACCATCGTCTGGCCCTACATGCTGGCCATCGCCGGCATCGGCGCGCTGTTCTTCGTCGCGGCGCTGAGCCGCTTTCGCAAGACCCTGGCGCAGATGGCCTGACAGAACCGGAACCGCATCAGCCGCGAAAAGCGGCCTTTCGCAGGAGCCCCGCCCCGGGGCGAAAATTCTCAATTACGCATCGCCCTGGTTCGCGGCGGGACGCCGCTCCTACACATTCGCAGCGTCGACGCTTAACTGACTGCGCCCTCTTTTACTGAATGATCAGGTTGTTGAACAGCAGGTCTTCGACGATGGGCTTGCCCTCTTCGCCATTGATCGCGTCCTGCACCTTCTTCAAGGCCTCCAGGCGCAGGTTCTCACGGCCATCGGGCGCGTTGATGATCTCGCTGGTCTGCGCCGAGAACAGCATCACCATCTGATGGCGGATCAGCGGTTCATGCTGCTTGAGCTTCTCCTCGGCCTCAGGGCCGGTCACCCGCAGGGACACATCGGCCTTGAAGAACTTCAGACGATTGCCTTGATCCGCCAGGTTGCCGATCAGGGCTGGCGTCAGGTTGTGATAAATCGTCGCAGGAGCCTCCTCCTTCTTTTCCGAAGAGGCCAGGGCAGGCAGGCAGATCGACAGGCTCAGTAGCAGGGCGGTCAACAGTTTCACGTTCGGCACTCCATCGGGGATGTGCCTAGCATAGCCATCCACAGGCCTGCACCCAAGCCCGGCGCTTATGCCGACCTATCAGGCATCGGCATGCTCGTTGACCCTCGGCGGGCGCTTTCTACACTGCATGGCACCCTGCAAGAGGAATGACCTTCATGAAAGCCCTGCTGTGCAAAGCCTTCGGCCCCGCCGACACCCTGGTACTGGAAGACCTGCCAAGCCCCGAACCGAAAAAGAACGAGGTGCTGATCGAGGTGCAGGCCGCCGGGGTCAACTTCCCCGACACGCTGATCATCGAAGGCAAATACCAGTTCAAGCCGCCCTTCCCCTTCGCCCCAGGTGGCGAGGTAGCCGGTGTGGTCAAGGCCGTCGGTGAGAAAGTCAGCCATCTGCGCGCGGGTGATCGGGTCATGGCGTTGACCGGTTGGGGCGGCTTCTCCGAAGAGGTCGCCGTGCCGGCCTACAACGTGCTACCGGTGCCCAAGAGCATGGACCTGACCACCGCGGCGGCCTTCGGCATGACCTACGGCACCTCGATGCACGCCCTCAAGCAGCGCGCCAACCTGCAACCGGGTGAAACCCTGCTGGTGCTCGGCGCCTCCGGCGGCGTCGGCCTGGCGGCGGTGGAAATCGGCAAGGCCATGGGCGCCAAGGTCATCGCTGCAGCGAGCAGCGCCGAGAAACTGGAAGTGGCGCGCAAGGCCGGCGCCGACGAGCTGATCAACTACAGCGAGCAGAGCCTGAAAGACGAGGTGAAGAAGCTCACCGGCGGCCAGGGAGTGGACGTGATCTACGACCCGGTGGGCGGCACGCTGTTCGAAGAAGCCTTCCGCAGCATCGGCTGGAACGGCCGCTTCCTGGTGGTGGGTTTCGCCGCCGGCGGCGGCATCCCGGCACTGCCGGCCAACCTGCCGCTGCTCAAGGGCGCATCCCTGGTCGGCGTATTCTGGGGCTCCTTCGCCCAGCGCCAGCCGCAGGACAACGCAGCGAACTTCCAGCAACTGTTCGCCTGGCATGCCGAAGGCAAACTCAAGCCACTGGTGTCGCAGACCTTCCCACTGGAGCGCGGCGGCGAAGCCATCGATGCCCTCGGTCAGCGCAAGGCCGTGGGCAAGGTGGTGGTGACTGTGCGATAGCAGTGCGTAGGGCGGGTGCAACCCGCCGAATCAATCAGTGGCGGGTTGCACCCGCCCTACCACTATGAACGCGGCGCGTAGGCGAACACGTCGGCGCGCATCTGGTGCGCGTCCATCCCCGCTTCGACCAGCGCATCGAGCGTGGCGTAGACCATCGCTGGCGAGCCGCTGGCATAGACGTGCAATGCCTTGAGATCCGGGAAATCCTCGCGCACCGCTTCGTGCAGCAGGCCGCAACGACCCTGCCAGCCACACTGGTCGCTGACCACCTGATGCAGGTGCAGATTATCCAGCTGTTGCCACTCGGCCCAATGTGGCAGCTCGTAGAAATCCTCGGGCCGACGTGCGCCCCAGTACAGATGCACCGGATGGGCAAAACCCGCCGCGCGGCAGTGCTCGATCAGGCTGTGCATCTGGCCCATGCCAGTGCCGGCAGCGATCAGCACCAGCGGCCCATCGGGCAGGTCGGCGAGGTGGGTGTCACCGTAGGGCATCTGCACGCGAGCCATGCCAGTGGTGCGCAGATGCTCCAGCAGGGCAATGCTGCTGTCTTCGCGGGCGAGGATATGCAGTTCCAGCTCGCGCCCGGCGTGTGGCGCCGAAGCCAGGGAGAACGCCGCCATCTCGCCATCCGGGCGCTGCAGCAGCAGGTACTGCCCGGCGTGATAGCGCGGCGCCTTGCCGGCCGGGGTGCGCAGACACACGCGGAACACATCGCCACCCACGGCCTGGCATTCGGTCACCTGGCAGTTCAGCTCGCGCACCGGCAACTCACCCGGCGCCAGCACGCCATCCCAATGCAGCACGCAGTCTTCCAGCGGCTCGGCCAGGCAAGTGAATAGCTCACCGTGATCCAGCTCGGCGCCGTTCTGCCGCACGCGCCCCTCCACCAGCAGCGCGGCGCAGATATGGCAGTTGCCATTGCGGCAGCTCTGCGGGCAGTCGTAGCCCAGGCGCCGGGCGCCATCGAGAATGCGTTCACCCGGCTGCAGCGCGAGGGTGACGCCGGAGGGTTGCAGGGTGACGTTCATCAATCGATTCCCAGCTCGCTCCACAGCGCGTCGACACGTGCCACCACGGCTGGATCCTTCTCGATGGCGCGGCCCCATTCGCGGGTGGTCTCGCCCGGCCACTTGTGGGTGGCGTCCAGGCCCATCTTCGAACCCAGGCCAGAGATCGGCGAGGCGAAGTCGAGGTAGTCGATCGGTGTGTTGTCGATCATCACCGTGTCGCGCTTGGGGTCCATGCGCGTGGTAATCGCCCAGATCACGTCATTCCAGTCCCGTGCGTTGATATCGTCGTCGGTGACGATAACGAACTTGGTGTACATGAACTGTCGCAGGAACGACCAGACACCGAGCATTACGCGCTTGGCGTGGCCCGGGTACTGCTTCTTCATGGTCACCACCGCCATGCGGTAGGAACAGCCCTCCGGCGGCAGGTAGAAATCGGTGATCTCGGGGAACTGCTTCTGCAGGATCGGCACGAACACCTCGTTCAGCGCCACGCCGAGGATCGCCGGCTCATCTGGCGGCCGGCCGGTGTAGGTGCTGTGGTAGATCGGATCGCGGCGACGGGTGATGCGCTCGACGGTGAACACCGGGAAGGTGTCGACCTCGTTGTAGTAGCCGGTGTGATCGCCGTACGGGCCTTCCGGCGCGGTCTCGCCCGGATGGATCACGCCTTCGAGCACGATCTCGGCACTGGCTGGCACCTGCAGTTCGCTGCCAACCGCCTTGATCAGCTCGGTGCGATGGCCGCGCAAGAGGCCGGCGAAAGCGTATTCGGAGAGGGTATCGGGCACTGGCGTCACGGCGCCGAGAATGGTCGCCGGATCCGCGCCAAGCGCGACACAAACCGGGTAAGGCTTGTCCGGGTGCTTCTGGCACCACTCCCGGTAATCCAGCGCGCCGCCACGGTGGCTGAGCCAGCGCATGATCACCTTGTTGCGGCCGATCACCTGCTGGCGGTAGATACCGAGGTTCTGTCGTTCCTTGTTCGGGCCTTTGGTGATGGTCAGGCCCCAGGTGATCAGCGGCGCCACGTCGCCCGGCCAGCAATGCTGGATCGGCAGTTTGCCCAGGTCGACGTCGTCGCCCTCCTCGATCACCTCATGACAAGGCGCGTCCTTGACCACCTTGGGCGCCATGCTGATGACCTTCTTGAAGATCGGCAGCTTGCTCCAGGCATCCTTGAGGCCCTTGGGCGGCTCAGGCTCCTTGAGAAAGGCCAGCAGCTTGCCGATCTCGCGCAACTCGGACACCTCTTCGGCGCCCATGCCCAGGGCCACTCGTTTGGGCGTGCCGAACAGGTTGCCGAGCACTGGCACATCGAAGCCTGTGGGCTTTTCGAACAGCAGCGCCGGGCCGCCCTTGCGCAGGGTGCGGTCGCAGATTTCAGTCATTTCCAGAACGGGCGATACCGGGGTCTGGATGCGCTTGAGTTCGCCGCGCTTTTCCAGTTCACGGATGAAGTCGCGCAGGTCGCGATACTGCATGCAGGAGCCTCGTGTCGGACAGGCAAGAGTCGGCCGCAAAGTTTAGCGCCGAAGTCGGGCTTTCAGAAGGCTTGAAAGCCTCCAGATACGACAAGGCCGGGTTTCCCCGGCCTTGTGGCAAGACGTGATGTCTTACTTGCGCTTCATCGACAGGAAGAACTCATCGTTCGTCTTGGTCGCTTTCAGCTTGTCGATGAGGAACTCGATGGCGGCAATTTCGTCCATCGGGTGCAGCAGCTTGCGCAGGATCCACATGCGCGACAGCTCTTCTTCACCGGTCAGCAGTTCTTCGCGGCGGGTGCCCGACTTGTTGATGTTGATCGCCGGGAACACGCGCTTCTCGGAAACACGGCGATCGAGGATCAACTCCATGTTGCCGGTGCCCTTGAATTCCTCGTAGATCACTTCGTCCATCTTCGAGCCGGTTTCCACCAGCGCGGTAGCGATGATGGTCAGCGAACCGCCTTCTTCGATATTACGCGCGGCGCCGAAGAAGCGCTTCGGCTTCTCCAGGGCGTGGGCGTCGACACCACCAGTGAGTACCTTGCCGGAGCTCGGGATCACGGTGTTGTAGGCACGCGCCAGACGGGTGATGGAGTCGAGCAGGATGACTACGTCCTTCTTGTGCTCGACCAGACGCTTGGCCTTCTCGATCACCATTTCGGCGACCTGCACGTGGCGGGTCGGCGGCTCGTCGAAGGTCGAGGCGACCACTTCGCCGCGCACGGTGCGCTGCATTTCGGTCACTTCTTCCGGACGCTCGTCGATCAGCAGAACGATCAGGTGGCACTCGGGGTTGTTGCGGGTGATGTTCGAGGCGATGTTCTGCAGCATGATGGTCTTGCCCGCTTTCGGCGGGGCGACGATCAGGCCGCGCTGGCCCTTGCCAATCGGCGCGCAGAGGTCGATCACACGGCCGGTGATGTCCTCGGTGGAGCCGTTACCGGCTTCCATGGTCAGGCGCTTGTTGGGGAACAGCGGCGTCAGGTTTTCGAACAGGATCTTGTTCTTGGCGTTTTCCGGACGGTCGAAATTGATGCTGTCGACCTTGAGCAGGGCGAAGTAACGCTCGCCTTCCTTCGGCGGGCGGATCTTGCCGACGATGGTGTCACCGGTACGCAGGTTGAAACGGCGGATCTGGCTGGGCGAGACGTAGATGTCGTCAGGGCCGGCCAGGTAGGAAGAGTCGGCGCTGCGCAGGAAGCCGAAACCGTCCTGGAGGATCTCCAGCACGCCGTCACCGGAAATTTCCTCGCCGCTTTTGGCATGCTTTTTCAGCAAGGCGAAGATGATGTCCTGCTTGCGCGAACGAGCCATGTTTTCCAGGCCCATCTGTTCGGCCATGTCCAGCAGTTCGGCAATCGGCTTTTGCTTGAGTTCGGTCAGATTCATAGGAATGACGTGATCATCGAGAGGAGAAGAAAGCTGTTAGCTTGAGAGGCCGCGCCGCAGAGAAGGCGACAGGATCGCGAACGAGTTCGTATAGGAATGAATCGGCGACGGCGTGCAGAGAGCTGCATGGAGGATGCAGCGGGGTCGAATTTAACACCGTGAAAAAACAGCGTCTAGCCCCGAAAACGAAAAAACCCCGCGAATTACGGGGCCTCTTCCAGAGCGACTTGCCTCAGAGCGGTAGGGTGGGCTTCAGCCCACCAGCACGCCAACTGCAACCAGCTCGGTGGGCTAAAGCCCACCCTACTTCTTCAGCCCCCTCAGATGTTGCTGTCGAGGAAAGCAGCCAGCTGCGACTTGGACAGCGCGCCAACCTTGGTCGCTTCGACGTTGCCGTTCTTGAACAGCATCAGGGTCGGGATACCACGCACGCCGTACTTCGGCGGGGTTTCCTGGTTCTCGTCGATGTTCAGTTTGCAGATCTTCAGCTTGCCTTGGTATTCCTTGGCGATCTCGTCGAGCACCGGTGCAATCATCTTGCACGGGCCGCACCACTCAGCCCAATAGTCGACCAGAACCGGACCTTCAGCCTGGATGACGTCCTGGTCGAAGCTGGCGTCGCTGACGTTGGTGATGAATTCGCTCATGAGGAGTCTCCGTATATTCGGAAGCAAAAAATTGCCGGGAGGAATTTTTGACGTCGCTTGCGACGGCCCGATGGGCTGCTGCCAAGGATGACTGGCAACCAAAAAGTGGCGACATCATAGCCCGGCTTGCCTGACACCGAAAGGCACTGGCGATTGAGCCACTCAATAGTTTCAATCACCAAGCGTGATGAAGGCTATTCCAGTGCGCAGCGCCGCCGCGCG
Organism: Pseudomonas sp. ZH-FAD; assembly: GCF_002803095.1. Lineage (GTDB taxonomy): Bacteria > Pseudomonadota > Gammaproteobacteria > Pseudomonadales > Pseudomonadaceae > Aquipseudomonas. The sequence goes on from NZ_PGLR01000049.1 coordinate 35,165, forward strand.
GATGTGCTGCTGCATGGCTTTCTGTGCTGGGCCGGCGGCATGCCGGGCCAGGGCCTTGAGGATCTTGCGATGCTCCTGCCAGGTTTCCTGCGCACGCTCCGGGCGGATGAACGGCAGCTTCTGACTTTCCAGGAAGATCTCGGCGCTGGAGGTAACCAGAGCAAACATCGCCTGGTTGCCGCTGGCGGCGAGAATACGCTGGTGAAACTCGAAATCCAGCCGGTTGGCCTGCTCGAAATCGCCGGCACGCAGCTCGCGGCGCATCTGTTCGACGTTGTCTTCGAGAATGTCCAGCTCCTCGGCGGTCATCACCCCGGCCGCCAAACCACAGGCGAAGCCCTCCAGAGCAAAGCGCAACTGGAAGGTATCGGCCGCCGACACCTGCGCGGCGAAGGGCCAGGCGAAAGCACCGGCCGCCTCGGCCTTACTCGCCTCCTGCACGAACACACCCTTGCCGGCCTGTACGCTGACCAGGCCCAACGCGCTGAGCGACGACAACGCCTCGCGCAAGGAGGCCCGGCTGACACCAAGGCGCTCGGCCAGATCGCGCTGCGACGGCAGCGCGTCGCCGGGGCGATAGCCCTCGTCCTCGATCAGGCGGCGGATCGCCTGCAGGGCGTATTCGGGTACCGCGCGGGGAGCAGAAGCATTCATGACTGTTCGGGCCGGTCAGTCCAGTGAAGTCGCCTTTGTACGGCCATAAGGCCGCCCCAGGCAAGCGACGCCCTCTTGTGGAACAGCCCGTCACGCGAATGCACCGAGATGGCTCAGAAACACTTCTGACCAATTGGTCAGCTACGCCAACTGTTCAGACCAGTAAGACCTTGTTTCCACTCGCCAGAAACGATGAAAGCCCTTATTTCATTGAACTTGGCACAGGCGATGCACTGCACGAGCCAGGCAAAACGCTTCAGTTTTCGTTCATTCATCGGGAGTTCGACATGCGCAAATTTCACCGCACCCTGCTGGGTACCCTGTTCGCTGCCCTGGCCTTCGGCGCCAGCACCGCTCACGCCGATGCACTCGAAGACATCAGCAAGGCCGGTGTGCTGAAGGTCGCCGTGCCGCAGGATTTCCCGCCGTTCGGCTCGGTCGGCCCGGACATGAAACCGCGCGGCCTGGATATCGACACCGCGCAACTGCTGGCCGACAAGTTGGCGGTGAAACTGGAGCTGACCCCGGTCAACAGCACCAACCGCATCCCCTTCCTCACCACCGGCAAGGTCGATCTGGTGATCTCCAGCCTCGGCAAGAACCCCGAGCGTGAAGCGGTGATCGACTTCTCCGCCGCCTACGCGCCTTTCTACCTCGGCGTGTTCGGCCCGGAGGACGCCGCCATCGCCAGCCTCGACGACCTGAACGGCAAGACCATCAGCGTCACCCGTGGCTCCATCGAGGACATCGAGCTGAGCAACGTCGCTCCGAAAGGCGCCACCATCAAGCGCTTCGAGGACAACAACTCGACCATCGCCGCCTACCTCTCCGGCCAGGTCGAGCTGATCGCCAGCGGCAACGTGGTGATGGTGGCCATCTCCGAGCGCAACCCCAAGCGCGTACCGAGCATGAAGCTCAAGCTCAAGGATTCGCCGGTGTACGTCGGCGTGAACAAGAACCAGAGCGCGCTGCTGGACAAGGTCAACACCATCATCGCCGACGCCAAGGCCGACGGCAGCCTCGAGTCGCTCAGCCAGAAGTGGCTGAAGCAGCCGCTGCCGGCCGGCCTCTGAGCCGCGCGGAGAGCTGAGCCATGGCGTACCAGTTCGACTTCGCCGCCGTCCTGCAGCACAGCGACCTGCTGCTGCAGGGCGCGGCCTTTACCCTCGGCCTGACGGCGATCGGCACCCTGCTGGGCGTCGGTCTCGGCATCGTCGGGGCGATACTGCGCGCCTGGCGCATCCGCCCGTTCGACCGGATATTCGGCGTCTACGTGGAGCTGATCCGCAATACGCCGTTCATCGTTCAGCTGTTCTTCATCTTCTTCGGCCTGCCCTCGCTCGGCGTGCGCCTGAGCGAGTGGGAGGCCGCGGTGCTGGCCATGGTGATCAACCTCGGCGCCTACTCCACGGAGATCATCCGCGCCGGCATCCAGGCCATCCCGCATGGCCAGCTCGAGGCCGCCAGCGCACTGGCCATGAGCCGCTTCGAGACCTTCCGTCATGTGGTGCTGCGCCCGGCGCTGGGCAAGGTGTGGCCGGCGCTGTCGAGCCAGATCATCATCGTCATGCTGGGCTCGGCGGTGTGCTCGCAGATCTCCACCGAGGAGCTGTCGTTCGCTGCCAACTTCATCCAGTCGCGTAACTTCCGTGCCTTCGAGACCTACCTGCTGACCACCGCGCTGTACCTGCTCATGGCCATCGGAATTCGCCAACTGCTGGCCTGGTTCGGCCGCCGCTTCATCATGGGAGAGCGCTGATGGACTTCACCCTCTGGGACATCCTGCGCAATCTGCTCACCGGCCTGCAGTGGACCCTGCTGCTGTCACTGGTGGCTTTCGTCTGCGGCGGTATCGCCGGCCTGCTGGTGTTGCTGGCGCGGCTGTCGCCACTGTCGGCGCCGCGCATCCTCGCCCGTGGCTATATCGAACTGTTCCAGGGCACGCCGCTGTTGATGCAGCTGTTTCTGGTGTTCTTCGGTATCGCCCTGCTCGGCATCGACGTGTCGCCCTGGCTGGCTGCGGCCACTGCACTGACGCTGTTCACCAGCGCCTTTCTCGCCGAGATCTGGCGCGGCTGCGTCGAGGCCATCACCCGCGGCCAGTGGGAGGCCGCTGAAAGCCTGGCCATGAGCCGCCTGGAAACCCTGCGCCATGTCGTCCTGCCGCAGGCCCTGCGCATCGCCGTGGCGCCTACCGTCGGTTTCTCGGTACAGGTGGTCAAGGGCACCGCAGTGACCTCGATCATCGGTTTCACCGAGCTGACCAAGACCGGCAGCATGCTGGCCAACGCCACCTTCGAGCCCTTCATGGTCTACGGCTTCGTCGCCCTCGGTTACTTCCTGCTTTGCTACCCGCTCTCGCTCGCTGCATACCACCTGGAAAGGAGGCTGAATGTCACTGCTTAACGTCACCGCCCTGCACAAGTATTACGGCGACAACCATGTGCTCAAGGGCATCGACCTCAAGGTCGAGGAAGGCGAAGTGGTCGCCATCATCGGCCGCAGCGGCTCGGGCAAGAGCACCTTCCTGCGCACCCTCAACGGCCTGGAGTCGATCAACGACGGCGTCATCGAAGTCGACGGCGAGTACATCGACGCCGCCCGGGCCGACCTGCGCAGCTTGCGGCAGAAAGTCGGCATGGTATTTCAGCAGTTCAACCTGTTCCCCCATCTGACCGTCGGCGAGAACGTGATGCTGGCGCCGCAGGTGGTGAAGAAGACCCCGCGCGCCGAAGCCGAGAAGATCGCCCGGCAGATGCTCGAACGGGTTGGCCTGGCGGAGAAGTTCGACGCCTATCCCGAGCGCCTGTCCGGCGGCCAGCAGCAGCGCGTAGCCATCGCCCGCGCCCTGGCCATGTCGCCCAAGGTGCTGCTGTGTGACGAGATCACCTCGGCGCTCGACCCGGAGCTGGTCAACGAGGTGCTGGCGGTGGTCAAGCAACTGGCCAGCGAGGGCATGACCCTGATCATGGTCACCCACGAGATGCGCTTCGCCCGCGAGGTGGGTAACAAGCTGGTGTTCATGCACCATGGCAAGGTGCATGAGATCGGCGATCCGAAAGCGCTGTTCGCCGCCCCGCAGACCGAAGAGCTGCGCAATTTCATCGGCTCGGTGAACCTGTGAACGCGCCAGCGCCCCTACCGCTGCGCATCGAGCCGCTGACCCGCGCAGCCTTCGCGCCCTTCGGTGACGTGATCGAAACAGCCAGTGCCCAATCCTTCCCGATCAACGCCGGCACCACCACGCGCTACCACGACCTGGCCAAAGTGGAGCTGGCCGGCGAGTCACCGCGCACTCTGGTCAACCTGTTCGAGGGCAGGGCCTGGCACGCGCCCATCGCCATCCACATGCTCGAGCGCCACCCATTAGGCAGCCAGGCGTTCTACCCGGTGGACGGCGGGCGCATGCTGATCGTCGTCGCCCCACCCGGCGAGCTGGACGAGTCGCAGATCCGCGCCTTCATCAGCGCACCGGACCAGGGCGTGAACTACGCCCGCGGCACCTGGCACCACCCGCTGCTGTGCTTGCAGCACCCCGGCCGATTCATCGTGGTGGACCGTGGCGGCGAGGGTCACAACTGCGACGAGCAGGTGTTGAAACAACCACTGAGTGTGCTGAACCTGCAGTAATTACAGGTCTAGACCAGTTTCATGCGACATCCGTATGCGTTGGCTCATGCGCTCAGTCGTGGCACGATGGCGCGGAAATCGAACGAGATGCCGTAATCATGCCCAAAGCCCCTGCCGAAAGTTTCCCCCTGATCGCTGCCATCGACCTGGGCTCGAACAGCTTTCACATGGTGCTGGCCAAGGCCGACAATCACGAAATTCGCATCCTCGAGCGCCTCGGCGACAAGGTGCAACTGGCCGCAGGCCTGGACGACGAGCGTCAGCTCAGCGAAGAAGCGATGCAGCGCGGGCTCGACTGCCTGCGCCGCTTCGCCCAGTTCACCAACACGCTGCCGGAAGGCGCCGTACGCATCGTCGGCACCAACGCCCTGCGTGAGGCGCGCAACCGCGCGGTGTTCATCCGCCGCGCCGAGGAGATCCTCGGCCATCAGGTCGAGGTAATTTCCGGTCGCGAGGAAGCACGCCTGATCTACCTCGGCGTCTCCCACAGCATCGCCGACACCCCCGGCAAGCGCCTGGTCGCCGACATCGGCGGCGGCAGCACCGAGTTCATCATCGGCCAGCGCTTCGAGCCGCTGCTGCGCGAGAGCCTGCAGATGGGCTGCGTGAGCTTCACTCAGCGTTATTTCAAGGACGGCAAGATCACCCCGGCGCGCTACGCCCAGGCCTACACCGCTGCTCGACTGGAACTGATGGGCATCGAACAGGGCCTGCGCCGTCTCGGCTGGGAAGACGCCGTTGGCGCCTCCGGCACCATCAAGGCCATCGGCCTGGCGACCAAGGCCGCCGGCCTCGGTAATGGCGAGGTCACGGTCGAAGGCCTGGCCTGGCTCAAGCGCAAGCTGTTCAAGCTCGGCGAGGTGGAGAAGATCGATCTGGACGGCATCAAGCCGGATCGTCGCGGCATCTTCCCCGCCGGCCTGGCAATTCTCGAAGCGATCTTCGATGCCTGCGACATCCAGCGCATGAGCCATTCCGAGGGCGCATTGCGTGAGGGCGTGCTCTACGACCTGCTCGGCCGCCATCAGCATGAAGACGTACGCGAACGCACCCTGGCGGCGTTCATGGAGCGCTACCACGTCGATGTCGACCAGGCCGCACGGGTCGAGGCCAAGGCGCTGTCGGCGCTGGACAAGGTGTCCGCCGATTGGGGCCTGACCGACGACTGGCACCGCGAACTGCTGAGCTGGGGCGCCAAGGTGCACGAGGTGGGTCTGGATATCGCCCACTACCAGTACCACAAGCACGGCGCCTATCTGATCGAGCACTCCGACCTGGCCGGCTTCTCGCGACAGGATCAGCAGATGCTCGCCCTGCTGGTGCGCGGCCACCGCCGCAACATTCCCAAGGACAAGTTCGCCGACTTCGGCGAGGAAGGCGTGAAGCTGATGCGCCTGTGCGTGCTGCTGCGCTTCGCCATTCTGTTCCACCACATCCGTGGTACGCAGGACATGCCACAGGTGCAGTTCAAGGCCGGCGACAACAGCCTGGAGATCGTCTTCCCTGAAGGCTGGCTGGCCGCCAACCCGCTGACCCTGGCGGACTTCGAGGCCGAAGCTGCGTGGCTCAGCCGTATCGATCTGACCTTGAGTGTGCGTTGATACCCAGGTGCGCATGGCGCACCCTACGGGCGCGGCTCGGTCTGTAGGGCGGGTGAAACCCGCCAGGACCACAAAGCCCCCTCTCTCGCCCTTCGGGCACCCCGTTCCGCGCCCCAGCCTGATCGCCAGCGATCAGGCGCTCATCGGCGCAGGAAGTACGTCGCAAAGCTAAGGCACGCGGCCTCAACCCTCTCCCGCCCTTCGGGCACCCTCTCCCATGAATGGGAGAGGGTCATCAGAAGGCTGCACGCAGCCGCTTTTTATCGAGCGATGATCACCGGCGCGGTCAGCTTCTCCAGCAGCCCGGACTGAGCGCTGCG